>JANXRZ010000160.1 GCA_025352885.1 Pseudomonadota bacterium
CCGCTTTTTTGGCTACTTGCTCATGATCTCGCCGAAGCGGATCCACTGCTTGCCGTCGAAGCGCACCATCTGCTCCTGCTGGAACGGCGCGAAGTCGGTGGGGCTGGTGTTGACCTTGATGCCCGGCAGCGCGAGGGGCAGCTCGAGTTCCTTAAGGTTGGCCGCCTGGCGCATGACGTTCTCACGCGTGAGGTTGTCGCCGCATTGCTTGAGCACCTGCGCGAGGCCCATGGCCGCCGTGTAGCCGAACACGTTCGACGCATCCTTCAGGTCGCCGTCCGGGTAGTACTTCGCCATGAAGGCTTTCCAGTCGTTCATGCCCTTGTCGTTCTTCCATGCATCGTCTAGCGGATCCTTGAGGTACTGGGTCGAGATCAGGCCGACGGATTTCTCCAGGCCGGCGGGCGTCAATACCGAGCCGATCGAAGCCGACACGTTGTTCACGTAGTGCAGCGGCTTCCAGCCGATGTCGAAGGCCTTGCGGATGGCCTGCGCGGCGAACTTCGGCGTCGTGATATTGAAGAACGTATCAGCGCCCGAGCCCTGCAGCTGGACGATCTGCGAATCCACCGTCGGGTCCGACGTCTCATAGGACACTTCGGACACGATCATCTTGACCTTGTCGCCCAGGCCATCCTTGAAGCCCTTTAGGTAGTCCTTGCCGTAGTCGTCGTTCTGAAACAGCACGGCAATCTTCGCATTCGGCTTGGTCGCGATGATGTGCTTGGCGTAGATCGCGGCCTCGACCTGGTAGTTCGGCTGCCAGCCCATCGTCCACGGATTGCCCTTTGGATCGTTCCACTTCGTCGCGCCGGTGGCCACGAAAAGCTGCGGGACCTTCTTCGCGTTCATGTATTTCTGGATCGCCGAATTCGACGGCGTGCCGAGCGGCTGGAACACGAGCAGCACTTCGTCCTGCTCGACGAGCTTCCTCGCCATTTCGACGGTTTTCGGCGGGCTGTACCCGTCGTCCACGGAAATGAAGTTGATCTTGCGGCCGTTGATGCCGCCCTGGTCGTTGATCATCTTGAAGTACGCCGCCTCGACCTTGCCGATCGTCCCGTAGGCCGAAGCCGGCCCGCTGTACGGCATGATGTTGCCGACCTTGATTTCCTTGTCGGTCGCGCCCGGATCGTATTTCTTCTGTGCGAGCGCACTTGGCGCCGCGAGAGCCACTGCTGCAAGGGCGGCGGCCGAAACCACAAGCTGTTTAACTGACATTAGAACCTCCTTCGGTGACGGGTGGCCCCGAACGCTGCGGGGTACTGCTCTTTCGGTGCTGTATTTTGGCCCAGGCCATGCGGAAAGCGCCAGAGACGCCCGCCGGCATGAGATACATGAAGCCGATCAGGAACACGCCGTAGATCGCCCACGGCGCGGCCTTGGAGATGTTGTCGGCGATGTTCGGCACGAACTGGATGAAGATAGCGCCGAAGATCGCGCCGGGAATCGAGGCAAGGCCGCCGATCACGATCCCGACCAGGAAGCTGATCGACACGAAGATGTTGAAGCTGTCGGGTGCGACGAACTGGACCGCGATCGCCCCGAGCGCCCCGGCCACGCCGGTGTACATGGCGCTGATGCCGAACGCGATCGACTTGTACATCGCGTTGTTGACGCCCATCGCTTCCGCCGCGATCGGATGGTCGCGAATCGCCACCAGCGCCCTGCCGACGCGCCCGCGCAGCAGGTTCCAGCCAAGCAGGAACATGACCAGCATCACCGCGAGCGTGAAGTAATAGAGCCACTGGTCGGGGGAGAGCGGCAGGCCGAAGGGCGGATCGGGCTTGAGGATGACGATGCCCTGCACGCCGCCCGTCCAGTGCTCGAGGTGCTTGTATTTCAGCAATTGCGGCATCGACACGCCGAGCGCGAACGTCGCCAGCGCAAGGTACAGGCCTTCCAGGCGCAGGGCGGGCAGCCCGAACAGAAACCCTGCAACCAGGCAGACGAATCCGGCGGCCGGCAGCGTGGCCCAGTATGGCACGCCGTATTTGTCCATGAGGATGGCGGCAACATAAGCCCCGATCGCGTAGAACGCCCCGTGACCGAGGGAAATCTGCCCGTTGTAACCGGTCAGGATGTTGAGGCCCAACAGCGCGATTGCGTAGACCAGCACCAGCGTGAACTGGAAAGTCGTGTAACTGCTCACGACGAAGGGCAGCGCGCAGGCGCCAAGCAGCGCAACGGCAATCAGGAGTCGTTGGTTGGCAGGAGTGGTCATCGCTCAGACCCTCGTCACGTGGACTTTGCCGAACAGGCCGGAAGGCCGCACCACCAGCACGCCGATGATGAGCACCAGCGCGACGGACAATTTCAACTCATTGCCGATCACGTAAGCCCCGAGCACGTTCTCGAGCACGCCAACGATGAAGCCTCCGAGCACCGCGCCGCCCGGATTGTCGATGCCGCCCACGAGCGCAGCCGCGAATGCGTAGAGCAGGATGCCGGACATCATGTTCGGGTCAAGGAACACCACGGGTGCGACCATCATGCCGGCGATGGCGCCGATCGCGGAGGCGAGACCCCAGCCGAGGGCCAGCATCCATCCGACCCGGATTCCCACCAGCTTGGCCGACGCCGGATTTTGCGCCGCGGCGCGCATCGCGAGTCCCAGCGGCGTGAAGCGGAAGAAGGCGAAGAGGAGCGTCAGCACCACCAGCGTCACGCCAATCGCGCCCAGCTCATGCGAGGAAACCAGCCGGCTGCCGAATGGCGGGTCTTTGGGGAAGGGGCTCGGAAACGTTTTGATCGTGTAGGTGTAGATCCAGCCGGCCAGGCTGTTGAAGATCACGAGCAAGCCGATGAACACGACAACGACGGACAACACCGGGGCCTGCTCGACCGGTCGCACGATGATGCGCTCGATCAACACGCCCATCACGAACGCGATCAGCACCGTCAGGAAAAATGCGGCCCAGTAAGGCATGCCCGTCTGGACCAGCGTCCAGGCGATGTAGGTCGCGAACATCGCGATCTCCCCTTGCGCGAAATTCACGTGGTGCGTGGCCTGGTAGATCATCACCAGCGCAAGCGCCACGCTGGCATAGATCCCGCCCGTTGCAAGACCCGCGATCACCTGGTGAAGAAAAGTTTCCATGTCGCCCGCCGTCAGTAACCGAGGTACGAGCGGCGGACCGCTTCGTTCTGCTTGATTTCGGAGGAGGTGCCGGACAGCACGACGTTGCCGGTCTCGATGAGGTAGGCGCGGTCGGCCAGGTCGAGCGCCATGGCGGCGTTCTGCTCGACCAGCAGGATGCTGACTTTCTCGGTCTTGTTGATGCCGCGCATGATCTCGAATATTTCCTTCACGATCAGGGGCGCCAGGCCGAACGAAGGCTCATCGAGCAGCAGCAGTTTCGGCCGCAGCATGAGAGCGCGCGATACCGCGAGCATCTGCTGCTCGCCCCCCGAAAGCGTGCCCGCCTGCTGGTGCCGGCGCTCTTTCAAGCGCGGGAAGTAACCGTAGATGCGCTCGAAATCTTCCGCAAGCTTGCTCTTGTCCTTGCGCACGTAGGCGCCGAGGCGCAGGTTTTCCTCGGTGGAGAGATTCACGAACGTGCCGCGGCCGTCCGGCACATGGGCGATCCCGAGGCGCACGATGTCCTCGGTGGCCTTGCCGTCGATGCGCTGGCCGGCGTAGCGCACTTCGCCCTGCGTCTTCACCATGCCGCATAACGCGCGCAGCGTGGTCGTCTTGCCTGCGCCGTTCGCGCCCAGCAGCGCGGTGATCGATCCTTCTTCGAGGCTGAAGTTGACGCCGTGGAGCACGCGCGTGGGCCCATAAGCGGCATGCAGGTCGCAGACGTCGAGGAGTGCCGCCACTATGCGGCCGTCCCGAGGTAGGCGTGAACGACTTCCGGATGCTTCTGCACTTCGGCCGGCGTGCCTTCGGCGATCTTGCGGCCGAAATTGAGCGCAACGACCTTGTCCGACACGCTCATCACGAGGCTCATGTGGTGCTCGACCAGCAGCACGGTGACCTTGCGCCGGTCGCGGATGTCGCGGATGAGGGCGCCGAGCGCGCCGACTTCTTCGTGGTTGAGGCCGCTCGCCGGTTCGTCGAGCAGGAGCAGTTTCGGTTCGCTTGCGAGCGCGCGTGCAAGCTCCACGCGCTTTTGCGTCCCGAAAGGCAGGTCCGCCACGCGCGCGCCTGCGACTGCGTCCAGGTCGAGGAAAGAGATGAGCTCGCGGGCTTTTGCCGCGGACGAGCGTTCCTCGCGCGGCACGACGGGCAGGCGGACGGAGTTGGCGAAGAAGCCGCTTGTCGTGCGGCAATGGCAGCCGAGCATGACGTTGTCGAGGACCGTCATGGTGCGGAACAGCGCGAGGTTCTGGAAGGTCCGGCCGATCCCTGTTTCCGCAATGCGATGTCGCGGGATAGAGAGCAGCGGCTGGCCGTTGAAGGTAATTTCGCCGCCGTCGCACGAGTACAAACGCGACAAGCAGTTGAAGAGGGTGGTCTTGCCGGCGCCGTTCGGGCCTATGAGGCCGACCACCTGGCCGGGCTGCACATCGAAGGAAATGCCATCGAGCGCTACGATGCCGCCAAAGCGTACCGACACGTTGTTGACCGCGAGCAGGCTACCCCCAGCTGTCCTCTCCGTCTGCTGCATCCTCCCTCCTGAGGGTGCGTTTCCCCTGTATGGGGGCTTGCGTGCGGCGGATTGTAGCCGAGGAAAATTTCCGCTGTCGGCCAATCGGATGCCGCACTGCGGCATGCAAAAAAAAGGGGTTATCGGCGGATGCGCGGACGCACGGCCGGGCCTTTCATCTCGACCATGTTGCCGTCCGGATCCTTAAAGTAGATTGAAGGCCCGTAGCCCTCTGCGCCATAACGCTCGGCAACGTCCGCAGGCGTTACGCCGTATCGCGCCAGACGCCGGCGCAGCGCCGCAGGATCGAAGGACGCGACCCGTACGGCGAAGTGATCGAGATTGATGTCGGGCGACCGGCGCTTGCGTCCGGGCACGAGATCGAGCAGGGAGTCGCCGATGCGTAATTGCACGATGCGCGGCGTCTGCAACTGGCGCTCGATGCGCGCGCCAAGCACGCGGCGATAGAAGTCGATGCTCGTCTCGAGGTCGCGCACGCGCAGGACCAGGTGGTCCAGGCCCAGCACGGTATTCGGCGGTGGTTTCATGCGGCAAGCGTAACGCCGGTTTGCGCGAGGGTCGAGGCTCTCAATGCGGAGGGTCCGTTAAACTCGCGACTTCGCAATAAAGGACCACACCTTGGAAGCATTCACCTATACCGGCCTGCCCATGCGCGTAGTCTTCGGCGCGGGCTGCATCGGGCAGCTCACGGCGGAAATCGAGAAGCTCGGCGCCAAGCGTGCGCTGGTACTGTCGACGCCCGGGCGAGGCGAGAGCGTGCGCCAGGTCGTGGCCGGCCTCGGGCCTTTGCTCGCAGGCATCTACGACAAAGCCGTCATGCACGTTCCGGTCGAAGTGGTGGCGGATGCCCGACGCGTCGCGGACGAGCTCGGTGCGGACTGCTGCATCAGCGTCGGTGGCGGCTCGACGACCGGTCTTGGCAAGGCGATCGCGCTGACCTCCGGGCTGCCGATCATCGCCGTGCCGACGACTTACTCGGGCTCCGAGATGACGACGATCCTCGGCATGACCGAAGGCGGCCTCAAGAAGACGGTGCGCGATCCGCGCGTGCTGCCGAGGACGGTGATTTACGACCCTGAGCTCACGCTTGGCTTGCCGGCGGCGCTATCGGCCGCAAGCGGGCTTAACGCGATCGCCCATTGCGTCGAAGCGCTGTATGCAGCCGATGGCAACCCGATCAATTCGCTGCAGGCCGAGGAGGGCATCCGCGCGCTTGCCCGGGCGTTGCCCAGGATCATGAAGACTCCGCGGGACATGGTCGCGCGTTCCGATGCCTTGTATGGCGCGTGGCTCGCGGGCGTGTCCTTTGCCACGACCGGGATGGGCCTGCACCACAAGCTCTGTCACGTGCTCGGCGGGACGTTCAATCTCCCACATGCCGAGACGCACAGCATCGTGCTCCCGCATGCGGCGCGCTACAACCGGGATGCGGCCCCCGAAGCAATGGCGCGGATTGCGCGGGCGCTCGGCGCCCCGGATGCGCCCCGTGGCCTGTATGACCTCGAAACGAAGCTCGGCCTCGCCCAGCGGCTGTCCGAAATCGGGATGCCGCGCGAGGGCCTGGAGCGAGCGGCAAAAATCGCCACGGAAAGCCCGTACCCGAATCCGCGCAAAGTCGAGTATGCGGGCGTGTTATCTTTGCTCGATGATGCGTATGAGGGACGGCGCCCTGCCGCCTGACGCCCGAGCGCCGGAAGCAACATGAAGTTCTACCTCGTCGACGACGACCCCGATATCCTCGCGCTGCTGCGGCAAGTGCTCGAAAAAGCCGGCCATACGGTCGAGTCGTGCGGTTCCAGCCGGCAGGCGCTGAAGGAAATCCCGGGCGCGCGGCCCGACTGCGTGATCACCGATTTGATGATGCCGGAGATGGACGGCTTCGAGCTCTGCCGCGAGCTGCGGAGGAGGCCGGACCTGGAAGGCATGAAGATCATCGTGCTCTCGGCCAAGTCCTACGACTTCGACCGGCGCCGCGCCCGCGAGCTTGGGGCCGACGGCTACATTGTCAAGCCGATCAATCCGGCGACCCTGCTTGCCTCGATCGACGAGTTCGTCTCGAACAGGATGGCGGTCACCTATTGGGGGGTGCATGGCACTCTGCCGGTGCCGGGCCCGCGCACGCTGCGGCGCGGCGGCAACACATCGTGCGTGAGCATCGAGATCGGCGGCGAGCCGCTCTACATCTTCGATTGCGGCTCGGGCATCAAGCAGCTCTCGGATCACATCATGGCCTCGGGCGTCCAGCGCATTTCGGCGCGCATCTTCATTTCGCATACGCACTGGGACCACATCAACACGGTGCCGTTCTTCGCGCCGCTGTACGTGCGCGGCAACCAGGTCGAGATCTACGGCCCGTACCAGGGCGACCTCACCATTGCGCGCGCGATTGCTGCGCAGATGGAGGGCGTGTATTTCCCCGTGACGATCCGGGAGTTCGGCGCGCACCTCGTGTTCCGGGACCTGCGTGAGGAAACGCTCGATTTCGGCACGGTGAAGATCGAGACGCTGCTGCTGAAGCACCCCGGCTCGTGCCTCGGCTACAAAGTCACCTGCCACGGGCGCTCGGTCTGCTACATCACGGACAACGAGCTCTACCTGCCGAGCGATCCGCGCCGCGACCAGCGCTACCTCGACCGCCTGACCGAGTTCGTGCGCGGCACCGACCTCCTCATCACCGATACGACCTATCGCGACCACGAGTACCCGTCCAAGGTCGACTGGGGCCACTCGTGCGTGAGCGAAGTGGCGGACCTCGCGGTGCGCGCCGAAGCCAAGCGCCTGCACCTCTTCCACCACGACCCCGACCAGTCGGACGATGACATCGACCGCAAGCTCGACGAAGTGCGCGCGCATGTATCGCGCCTGGGCGGCAAGGTCGAATGCGACGCGCCGGCGGAGAAGTCGAAGCTCGTCCTGTGATGGCCGGGTTCCCGGTCGACCCGGCGCGCTGCCCGCTTTGCGGCGGCGACAACGCCTGCGGCGCCGAAGCCGGCGCGGCCAACTGCTGGTGCCAGTCGGCGCGGTTTACCGAAGAGCTGCTTGCACGTGTTCCGGCTGCCGCGCAAGGCAATGCGTGCGTGTGCGCAAAATGCGCGGGTGCACTCCCGGCTATTCCAGCTTCGCCCCGGAGTCCTTGACGACTTTCGCCCAGCGCGTGATCTCGCTTTTCACGTGCGCATCGAGCTGCGCCGGCGTCGAGCCGACGATCTGGTAGCCGGAAGCCTCGATCCGTTCTTTCGCCTGCGGCGCGTTCATCGCCTTGATGATCTCCGCGTTGAGCTTCTGGACGATGGCCGGCGGCGTCGCGGCCGGCGCGAAGATCCCGTACCACGCTGAGATATCGAACCCGGGCACGCCGGATTCCTGGATCGTGGGCACCTGCGGCAAAACGTGGGAGCGCTTGGCCGTCGAAACGGCGACCGCCCTGAACTTGCCGCCCTGGATCTGCGCAAGCGACGAGGACAGGCTGTCGAAGATGAGGTCGACTTCGCGCCCGAGCAAGGCCGTGACCGCCGGGCCGCTGCCTTTGTACGGCACGTGGGCAATGTTGACGCCCGCAACCGACTTGAAATACTCGACCGCCAGGTGGCTCGTGTTGCCTGCGCCTGCCGAGGCGTAGTTGAGCTTGCCGGGATTGGCTTTGGCCGCGGCGATCAGGTCCTGGATCGTCTGGATGGACGCCTGCGAATTGACCACGACGACCAACGGAAGGGTTGCGGCGAGCGTCACCGACGCAAAATCCTTGACCGTGTCGTAAGGCAGCGTCGGCATGAGCGACGCGTTGATCGCGTGCGCCGTGAGCAGCATGACGATCGTGTGACCGTCGGGCGGCGCCTTGGCCGTCACATCGGCGCCGATCGTCGAGCCGGCGCCGGGCTTGTAATCGATGACGACCTGCTGGCCGAGGTTCTTGCTCATCTCGAGCGCAATGGGCCTTGCGAGGATCTCGGAACTGCCGCCGGGCGGGTAGGGCATGATGAAGCGGATCGGCTTCGTCGGGAAAGCCTGCGCGAACGCCGAGCCCGCGGTCATCGCAATGATTGCGGTAGCGAGGCCTGCGGCGACTCGCGTCGTCATCTTCTTCAGTTGCATGAGTGTCTCCTCGTTCTAATTATTCCGGCGCAGGCTCGGGAGCCCGATGCCGACGGCGTCGAACCCGCCATCCACCGCAAGCGCCTGGCCATTCACGTAGCTGGCCGCATCGCTGCACAGGAACCACACTGCCGCCGCGATTTCTTCTTCGAGCCCGTAGCGGTTCAGCGGGATCGTGTCGTGGTAGTCCGCGCGGATGTCTGGCGTATGCACCTCTTTCGCCATCGCCGTGTCCACCGGCCCGGGTGCAACGAGGTTGACGCGGATGCCGGCGTTGCCAAGCTCGGCGGCCTGCTGGCGCGTGAGATGGGCGAGCGCCGCCTTGCTCGTGCCGTACGCAACGCGCAGCGTGCTGGCGCGCAGGCCCGAGATCGAGCCGATGTTGACGATGCTTCCGCCGCCGGTCTTGAGCATGACGGGCGCGCAGGCCTGGGCGAGCAGGAAAGGCCCAGTGAGATTCACGGCGAGCACGCGTTCCCAGTCCTCGAGCGTCGTCTCAAGCAGGGGCTTGAAGACGGCAATGCCAGCGTTGTTGACCAGTGCGTCGATGCGCCCGAATCGGCTGACGGTTTCCGCGATGGCCGCCTTGACCTGGAGCGGATCGGCCACGTCGCAAACGATGGCGACAGTGTCGTCGCCGAGCGTGGAATCGGCCCGGGCCAGTTCATCCGCATCTATGTCGAGCAATGCCACCCCATAGCCTTCCTCGAGGAATTTCTTGGCGATCGCGAGGCCGATGCCCCGCGCCGCGCCTGTGACGATTGCCGTTCTGCGGTGTGCGCTCATGCGGCGATTATGGCTGAACGGTGTCGACGTGCTGCGTGGGAACCCGGCTCACATACAGGAAATACACCGTGATCAGGCTGCTGCTCACAACCATGCCGACGGTCGCCGCGATCCAAAACCCCGGCGCCCCCATGGCCGGGCGGCTGGCATGACCGAACGCGAGCGCATAGCCCCCGCCCAGGCCGATACCCCAGAGCGCAACGATGTTGCACACCATCGGCACCACGGTTTTCTTGTAGCCGCGTAAGGCGCTCACGGCCACCGCGGACGTCGCATCGAAGAGGTGATAGCAGGCGACAAAGGCGAGCAGCGTGACCGCCACGACCTGCACATCCGGGTCGCTTGCGTAGAGCGCAGCCACGGCGTCACGCCCGAGCCACACGGCCACACCCACGACACAGGCAATGGCAAATCCGCCGCCAATGCCCATGAGACCGGTCATGCGGGCGCGATGCAGGTCGCCGGCGCCGATCGCCTGCCCGACGAGCACGCCAGAGGCGCTCGCCATGGCCAGGGGGATCATGTAGGCGAGGGCCGTGAAGTTCGACGCGATCTGGTGCCCGCCCGAACTCACGGTCCCGAGGCGCGCAATGAAGAGCGCCATGAACGTAAATGAGGTGACGTCGACCAGGAAAGTGAATCCGATGGGCAGGCCGATCTGCAGCAGGCGGATTTGTTCGCCCCAATTCGGCCAGGTCCACTTCGTGAACACGCCGAAGGGGCGGTATGCCGCGCTCGATGACGCGTAGGCCCACGCCGCAATGGCCGTCACCCACGAGATGATTGTCGTCGACACGGCGCAGCCCGGCCCGCCGAGCGCCGGCATCCCGAGGCTGCCGTACATGAAGACGAGGTTCAGTGGAATCTTGAGCGCAAGGCCGACCAGGTTCAGCACCATGATCACGCGCGGCTTCGACACGGCGGTGCTGAACGAATAGAACACGCGGAACATCAGCATGGCCGGCACGCCGAGCGCGATCGTACGCAGGTAGCTGCGTGTTTTGACCTCCACTTCCGGAGCGACGCTGGCCAGGGCGAGGAAGGGGTCCGGAAAGTAGATCAGCACGAACGCCACGGCCGTAAGGAAGCTGCCGAGCCAGAGGCTTTGGCGCACCTCCTCGCCGATCTCCGCGTAGCGGCCCGCCCCGAAGAGTTGGGCCACGACCGGCGTGAGCGCGATCAGCACGCCCATGAGCGTGACGAACACGCTGATGTAGATGCTCGCCCCGATGCCGACCGCCGCCAGGTCGGTGGCGCTCAGGCGCCCGGCCATGACGGTGTCGATCACGCCGTTGATCATGACCGCGAGCTGGGCGACCAGGACCGGCCAGCCGAGCTTTACGATGTCCTTGAAAATAGATTTAAACATTAACTTTAATTTACATGGATCCAGCATCCATGCGGCTCTAACGCCAATATTGTTTCTTGTTTTGGCAATTAATCCAGGGCTTTAGCCAACTCGCGGCCATGGGCGATTCGATGGATCGCGAAGCTCAGCAGTAAAGGGCGGCTGCGCGCTTGGCTTGCTGGATGCGAGCCTCTTGCATCGGCGCCCGCGCGCTGCGCACCTGCTCGACGATGGCCGCGTCGGCCGTCGAGGGATGCCCGCAGGCGAAAGGCGGCGCCGGGTTGTATTCGATCAGCAGCTGGATGGATTTCGCAGTGGCCTCGCCAGCCACTTCTGCCGCGAGCGTGAGCGCGAAGTCGATGCCCGCTGTAACGCCGCCCCCGGTGATGCGATTGCGATCGCGCACGACGCGCTCAGGCTCGGCGGTGGCGCCGAACACCGGCAACAGGTCGAGCGACAGCCAATGCGTCGTCGCGCGATAGCCTTTGAGCAATCCCGCTGCGCCGAGCACGAGTGCCCCGGTGCAGACCGAAGTGACGTACTTCGCTTCCTTCGACTGGCGGCGCAAAAACTCGAGCGTCGCGCGGTCTTCCATGAGTGGCCCGACGCCGGGACCGCCGGGCACGAAGACGACATCGAGCTTGGGCGCGGTGTCCATCGTCGTGTCGGGGATGAATTTGAGGCCGCCTTTTGC
>JANXRZ010000172.1 GCA_025352885.1 Pseudomonadota bacterium
GGGCCGGAAAGCGCCGCAGGCGCCGAAAGCGGCAGGTCCGAGCCCCAGATCATGCGCACGACTTCGTTGATGATGAGGATCAGCGCGAATGTGGCCAGCACCTGCGAGAGGTGGTCGCGCGCGTAAAGTTTTCGCAAGAGCGCAACCTCGAGGATCATGCCAACGACGGCCGCAGCCGGGATCGCGAGAAGCACGCCGAGCGTAAACGAGCCGGTGGCCTGCACTAGCGTGGCCGCCAGGAACGCGCCGATCATGTAGAGCGATCCGTGCGCGAGATTGATCATGTCCATGATGCCGAACACGAGCGTCAGCCCCGCGGCCAGCAGGAAGAGCATCAGCCCGAACTGCAGGCCGTTCAGCGTCTGCTCGAGGATCAGGATGACGGACATGGCGGAAATAAAAAGGGCGGGGCTCGCGCTCCGCCCACGCTCTAGCGGGGAGGTCTGAGGAGGGGCGGCAGCCCCTCTTCTCGTCTCGTCATTTCATCCCGCATTCTTGGACGTAGGCATCGCCATGGTCCTTGAACACGGTCGACAGGGTCTTGTTGACCAGGCGCCCCTGCGAGTCCTTACCGACTACGCGCAGGTAGTAGTTCTGGATCGGGTACTGGTTGGTGTTCAGCTTGAAGGGGCCATGGGTGGACTCGAACTTGGCGCCCTTGAGCGCCTTCCTGAGCGCTTCCTTGTCCTCGACCTTGCCTTTGAGCGACTTGACCGCGGCGTCGATCATCAATGCGCTGTCGTAGCTCTGCGCGGCGAACACGGCCGGCAGGCGCTTGTATTCCTTCTCGAACTCGGCGACGAATTTCTTGTTGGTCGCGTTGTCCATGTCGAGCGCCCAGTGCGACGTATCGAACAGGCCCAGCATCGTGTCGCCCACGCCGCGGATCACGTCCTGGTCGGAGCCGAAGCCGGGCGTGATGAGCTGGATGTCTTTCGACAAGCCGGCGCCAACGAACTGCTTGATGAAGTTGATCCCCATGCCGCCGGGCAGGAAGACATACAGGGCATCGGGCTTGGCCGCGCGGACCTGCGCGAGTTCTGCGGAGTAGTCGAGCTGGCCGAGCTTGGTGTAGACCTCTTCGGCGACCTTGCCTTTGTAGAAGCGCTTGAAGCCCGCCAGGGAATCCTTGCCAGCCTGGTAGTTCGGCGCGATGAGGTAGGTGCTCTTGTAACCCTTGTCCGAAGCGTATTTGCCGGCCGCTTCATGGAAAGCGTCATTCGGCCAAGATGTCGCGAAGAACCATGGATTGCATTGCTTGCCTGCAAGCGGCGAGGGCGCGGCATTGGGACTCACGTATGGAATCTTCGCGTTGAAGGCCTCGGGCACCGCGGCCAGCATGATGTTGGAAAACACGATGCCGGTGAGGATGTCGACCTTGTCCAGGCGCACGTATTTTTCGGCCAGCTGCTTGGCGACTTCGGGCTTGAACTGGTCGTCGCCGATTTCCATGGCGACCGGCAGGCCGCCGAGCTTTCCGCCGTTGAGCTTGAGCGCGAGGTTGAACGCGTCGCGGATGTCGATTCCGATTGCGGCGTTCGGGCCGGAGAGCGTCGAGATGAACCCGATCTTGAGCTTGTCGGCGGCGCCCGCGGCACCCGCGGCGAGCAGCGAAGAAACCGCGACTGCGGTGATGGCGGCAAGTGGCTTGCGCATGGTTTTTCCCCCGTAAAACTGCATTCTACTTCAGGGGGATCGGGGGATAGAATGCGTCGTCCCGTCCACCGGCCTTATCCGAAAACCATGCCTGACAGCAGTGCATCGCGCCCTTTCGTGGCGCATAACGGCGGGGATGCGGTCGACGCAGCCTGGGTGAAAGCGCGCGCGAAGGCCCTCGGCGCCGACCTGGTCGGCATCGCGAGCGCCAAAACGCTGAATGCCTTCCCGCCCGATCCCCGCTGGCCGCAGACGCCCGAGCGCATCTCGCCCCATTGCAAAAGCGTCATCGTCATCGTCCAGCGCATTCCCTCGGGCGCCTTCCGCTGCAAGACGAATACGCCCGTGCAGTACCTGGACATGCTGATCCTGCGCAAGATGGACAAGGTGGCGTTCCGGCTGGCCGAGGAGCTCGAGCGCCGGGGCCATCCGAGCCTCGTCACCGCTGCGCAGGAAACCGAGTGGACGTATAAACGCGCAAGCTACGGGCGCTTGTCCACGCGCCATCTCGGGGTGGAGGCCGGCCTTGGGACGCTCGGGCTGGAGGTCAATATTCTCACGCCGGAATTTGGCCCGCGGGTTTACCTGACCGGCATCCTGACCGAACTGGAGCTCGAAGCCGATTCGCCGATTACGGAGCAGGTCTGCATCGGGGAGTCCTGCAGCCGGTGCCTGCACTCGTGCCCGGCCGACGCGGTGCTTCAGTGGGGCATCGACAAGCGCAAATGCGCAACCGAGGCCCAGGAATTCGGCTTCGCTTCGATGCTCGGGATCTTCGACCGGTTGTTCGCCAATCCCGCAACGGCGCGCGAGACATTCCGCTCGCGGGATTTCTTCGGCTTCTGGCAGGGGCTGCTGCGCGTCGTCGGCTCCTTTGGCGATTGCCCCAGGTGCCTCGCGGTGTGTCCGGTTGGCAACGATTACCACGCGCACCTGGCCGACATCCAGAAAGTGATCCCCGAGAAGACGCCGGAGAAAGTCGCGCTCGCCAAACAGTACAAGGCCAAGCGCGTCGCGCACGAAACCGGTGCCCCGGAGGCACAGCTGCCCGGGTTGTCCGAGTGGAACGAGCGCTGGGTCGGGCCCGAGGGCTACAAGGGCATGGTGGCCAAGCAGATGCAGCAGTTCAAGCGTGAGCAGGTAAAAAAAGCCCTCGAGGAAGAAAAAGCCCTCGCCGAACAGAAAGAAAAGGCCTGACATGCCGGCGATGTACAAGAAGCCGCTGACCGCGGCCGAAATAAAGGCGAAGGCCCGCGAGCTCGGCGCCGACCTCGTCGGCATCGCGGACGGCGCCGAACTGGAGGCGCATCCGCCCAACCCGGCCGATCCCCGCCGTCCATCGGACATCACCGATCTGGACGCCGGACGCGTCATCGTGCTGGCCAAGCGCCTGAACCACGGCGTCGCGCGCATCCTGCCCTGGGGCGACCGGCACAAGTATTACAACGACGAACTCACGCTGACAATGCTCGAGGAGACTTCGCTCGAGTTGGTGCTGTGGCTCGAGGATTGCGGGTATCCGGCGATCATCGTGCCGCCGACGCATGTCGATCCTTGGCGCTACAAGGGCGACCCGGCCGAACACCAGTCGACGCTGCTGTCGCTCCCGCATGCGGCGGTCGAGGCCGGGCTGGGGACGCTCGGCCTCAACCTCCAGTTGTTGACTCCGGAATTCGGTCCGCGTGTGTTGTTGACCGCGGTGCTGGTGACGGCAGACGTCGAGTGCGATCGCCGCATGGAACAGGCGCTGTGCCTCGGGCCGGCCTGCGGTCGGTGCCTGCAAGCCTGCCCCGGCGACACCGTGCGGCACTGGGACCGCGACTGGGAAGCCTGCGACACCTACCGCTCGCCATACGGGTTCAAGAAGCTCACCGGCCAGATCGAAGCGATCATGCAGGCGAAAACACCGCAGGCAAAAAACGAACTCCTGCGCTCGGAGACGGCGTTCAACCTCTGGCAGAGCATCCTGCGCGGCTCTGGCGCGATCACCGGCTGCCGGCGGTGCGCGGACGTCTGCCCGGTGGGCGCGGATTACGCCCCGATGCTTGCCGACGCACTGGATGAGATTCCCGAAAGCTCCCCGGCCAAGCAGGCGAAGCTCGATGTCATGCAGCAGGATGAGCAGGCGACAAAACCTTCGCCGGCTTTCGACGCCTCGGCCCGCTGGATCGGCGAGCGCATCTATTTTCACAAGAAGCCCTGAGCATGCCGCTGCCGCTGCCCAAGTCACGGCGCGAGATCGCCGCGATCCAGTCCAGGCGCAAGGTGATTGCGCTGGAGCAGGCTAAGCGCTCGACGTTTTTCCGCGGCAAGCTCGACCATGTGAATGGAAGCCGCCTGGACGATCCGGACGAGTGGCGCAAGATCCCGATCCTCGACAAGGACATGCTGCGTTCCTTGAGCGACGAGGAGTTCTACACGCAGTTCTGCGTCAAGGCCGACGACGGCGTCGCGGAATACTGGCGCTCGGGCGGCTCAACCGGCAAACCCCTGTTCTATCCGCGCAGCCCAACAGACATTCGCTATGGCTTGCTTTCGTTCCGGCGCACGCTCGACATCGCAGGGTGCAAGCCCGGCGACTCGGCGCACGTTTCTTTTCCGCTGGGCATCCATCCGGTCGGCCAGATTTTTGCGCGGTGCGCGGCCGACGCGGGCGTGGCCGCGAATTGGGCCGGGGCAGGTAACAACACGCCCTCGGCCATCCAGCTCGAACTCATCCGCAGCCTGAAGCCTTCGGTCTGGATGGGCATGTCGAGCTATGGGCTGCACCTGGCCAATCTCGCCGACTCGCGCGGCATCGATCTCTCGACGGGCAGCGTCCAGAAAATCCTGTGCTCCGCCGAGCCGTTGTCCGAGGCCAAGCGTGCCAAAATCTCGCGTAGCTGGGGCGCGCGCGTGTTCGACAACTTCGGCATGACCGAGGCCGGCATGATGGGGGGCGAGGACGGGGGCGAGGGGGGCTTTCGCATCTGGACCGACATGCATTACATCGAGGTGCTCGACCCCGACACGCTGCTGCCGGTAAAAGAGGGCGAAGTCGGCACGCTCGTGGTTACGCCGCTCTGGACGAACAACATCACGCCGTTTTTGCGCTGGAGTGCAGGCGACCTCGTCGTCTACACGGAGGCAGATGACGGCAGTGGCCCGTTTTCGGTCTTCCCGAAGATACGCCATACGCATCGCACGACGGGGTTCTTCAAGGTGCGCGGCGTAAACGTGAACCATGCGGAGTTCGAGGATTTCGTGTTCAGCAATCCCCATGTGAACGATTTCAAGTGCGAGCTGGTGACGGTCGACGATCGGGAATGCCTGCGGGTTTCAGCCGAGGTGCGCCGCGGGGCCGATGCAGAGGCCGTTGCCCGGGAATTGGTCAGCAGCGTGAAGAACACTTTCGAAGTTACGCCGGAACTGGTGATGCTCGAAACCGGGACGCTTGCAAAAGAGTTCGAGTCGAGCGTCAAGGCGCCGCGCTTTACCGACAACCGCAAGTAAGCCACAACACGCCCGGCTATCGGGACGTGATGGCTTTTTCCCGCTTGGCCGCCGCATAGAGCGGAAGGACCCGCGGCAGGCTCGCCTCGATATCCCGTATGCGGTTTTCATTGGACGGATGCGTGGACAGGAACGGCGGCGGCTGCGCGCCGCCCGGTCGCGCCGCGAGCTTGCCCATCTTGCGCCAGACATTCACCGCCGCGGCCGGGTCGTAACCCGCACGGGCGGCCAGTTCCATGCCGACGAGGTCCGCGTCGGTCTCGTGCTGGCGCGAAAAAGGCAGCGTGACCGCAAGGTCGGCGGCCCGCGAAAGCACCGTCGTCGAGACCTGCCCGAGGTTGAGCAGCATGGCTGCAACACTGACGCCCACGCTCTTCAGCACCTGCTCGGACATCCGCGCCCGTCCGTGCTCGAGGAGCGCGTGCGCGATTTCGTGACCCATGATGATCGCGACCTCATCGTCAGTCAGCTGGAGCGCGCTGATGATCCCGGTGAAAAAAGCAATCTTCCCGCCTGGCATGCAAAACGCGTTCACGGAGCGCGACGAAATCAGGTTGACCTCCCATCGCCAGCGGGCCGCATCCGGGTTGAAGCGGGCGGCCGGCGGGATGAGGCTGCGTGCGATCCCGCGCAGCCTTTCGACCTGCTGGCGATCCGCGTTCAGTGCGTTCTTCTGGGCCGCGCCGCGCATCATCTGCGCGTACTGCTGGGCGGAAGAATTCTCCACCGTGGATTTCGGCAAGAGGAGCAGGCGGCTTTTCTTGACATCCACACCTTCGGAGGACGGCGGCTCGGCCGTAAACGCCGGCCCCGCGAGAGCCAACGCAAGGACCAGCGCGGGAAGGCGCCGCATCAAAGCGTCTCGACGTGCTGGACCATGCGCTTGCGCATCGCGGCGTTGGGGAGCGGACCGGTACCGGCGGCAAGGTTGTCCTGCATGTGCTCGGGTTTGCCGGTGCCGGGGATGGCGCACGTCACGGCCGGGTGGGACACGATCCATTTCAGGAAGAACTGCGCCCACGTCGTGGCGCCGAATTCACGCGCCCATTCGGGGACAGTGTGGCCCCGCACCCGGCGGAAGAGCGCGCCCTCGGCGAAGGGTCGGTTGATGACGACGGCGGCTTTCTTCTCGAGCGCCAGGGGAAGCAGGCGATCCTCGGAATTTCGTTCGGCCAGCGAGTAGTTGATCTGCAGGAAATCGTAGCTGCCCGTTTTGAGCCAGCGCTCGACGTCCTTGTAAGCGGAACTGGTGTAGTGCGTGATGCCCAGGTATCGAATGAGGCCCTTCGCCTTCCAGTCCTGGAGCGTTTTCGTGTGCGCACCCACATCGACCAGGTTGTGGACCTGCATGAGGTCCATGCGCGCGACGCGAAGGCGCCTGAAAGACTGCTCCATCTGGCGAATGCCTTCGTCGCGCCCAGAGGTCCACACCTTGGTTGCAACGAACAGCTTGGCGCGAAGCGCCTGCTGCTCGACGAGATCGCCGGTGACGGTTTCGCTCGTCCCATACATGGGCGAGCTGTCGATCACGCGGCCGCCTGCGCTCGAGAAAAGGCTGAGCACCTCAGTTAAACTTTTGCGCGCGGCGGCATCCGCGCCCACATCGAAAGTCTGCCAGGTGCCGACGCCGATGACCGGCAGGGCTTCGCCGGTCGATGGGATGGCGCGTGCAATGAGTGGTGCGGCGGTCGCCGGTTTCATGGTCGCAAGTGCGGCCAGGCCCGCCAAGGTGAAAAGCGTTTTGCGGCGTACCTGATCCACTGGGTGTGCTTAAGAATGACAGAGTGCGATGTTATCTTAGCCGCGCATCGGAAATGGGGGCGCCTCGGCTAAAATGCGCGTCCCAATGAGCGCAGCGCTGCAAACACCTTTTGGCACCGAACAAGCAGCCGCGCTGGCGAAGGCACTGGCTTCCGCCATTTCCGGGGAAGTGCGCTTCGATGCCGGCAGCCGTGCCGTGTACAGCGCGGACGCATCGAACTACCGCCAGATTCCGATTGGTGTGGTGATCCCCCGCACGTACGAGGACGTCGAAGCGGCCGTGCGGGTGTGCCGTGAGCATGGCGCGCCGCTCCTGCCGCGCGGCGGCGGCACATCGCAATGCGGCCAGTGCGTGAACGTCGCAGTGGTGCTCGACTTTTCCAAGTACTTGGGCAACGTGGTCTCGATCGATGCGGCGGCCCGTACTGCGCTCGTGCAGCCCGGAACCGTTTGCGACAAGCTCAAGGGCGCGGCCGAAGCACACGGCCTGACTTTCGGCCCCGACCCTGCGACCCACAGCCGCTGCACGCTCGGCGGCATGATCGGCAACAACTCCTGCGGCGCGCACTCGGTGATGGCGGGCAAGACCGTCGAGAACATCGAGGCACTCGAACTGCTTACCTATGACGGCGCGCGTTTCTGGGCGGGGCCGACTTCGGAATTGGAGCTTGAATCGATCATTGCGCGCGGCGGGCGCCAGGGCGAGATCTACGGGAAGCTGAAGGGGCTCCGCGACAAGTATGCCGATCTGATCCGCGCAAAATTCCCACGCATCAAGCGAAGAGTCTCGGGCTACAACCTGGACCAGTTGCTGCCGGAAAACGGTTTCAACGTTGCGCGCGCGCTGGTGGGAAGCGAAGGCACCTGTGCGATCACCCTTCAGGCAGTCACCCGGCTCGTCAAGAATCCCGCCGCGCGCGTGGTGCTCATCCTCGGCTTTCCGGACATCTACGCAGCGGGGGACAGCGTGCCGGTCATCCTGGCGCATTCGCCCATCGCCTGCGAGGGTTTGGATTTCAAGATCATCGGCGGCCTGCGGGAGCGGGGCCTGAAGCTCGAAGACATCGGGCTGCTCCCGGAAGGCACCGCCTGGCTCATGGTGGAGTTCGGGGCCGACACGATTGCTGCTGCAGCGGCGCAGGCACGCGGGTTGATGGATGCAATGGCGACGCGCACGCCGAAGCCGAGCGCGTGGCTCGTCGAAGACAAGCCGACGATTGCGCGCATGTGGACGATTCGCGAGACCGGCGCTTCTGCGACGGCGCTTGCGCTCGGAGAGGACGAGGCGTCACGCGGCCCCGATCCCGTGGTTGGCTGGGAGGACGCGGCGGTGGATCCCTTGCGCCTGGGTGACTACCTGCGCGAGTTCCAGGCGCTGGTCGATGCGTGCGGCTATCGGACCTCGCTTTACGGCCATTTTGGTGACGGCTGCATTCACGCGAGGATTACTTTCGATCTGCGCAGTCCGGCGGGCATCGCGCAATGGCGAGTATTTCTGGGCAAGGCGGCGGCGCTGGTCGTGAAGTACGGTGGGTCGCTTTCGGGTGAGCACGGCGATGGGCAGGCCAAAGCGGAATTCCTGCCGGCCATGTATGGCGATGAGCTCATGGGCGCGTTCCGCGAGTTCAAGGCGATCTGGGATCCGGAGAACCGGATGAACCCCGGCAAACTCGTCAGCGCTGCCGGCGATGTATATGCGGCGCATGAGAATCTCCGGCAAGGGCCTGCTTACAAGCCGGTCACGTTCGCGACGCGCTTTGCGTTCCGCACGGACGTCGGCAACGGATTCGCGCGGGCGGCCGAGCATTGCGTGGGCATGGGCAAGTGCCGCTCGGCCTCAGGCGGCACGATGTGCCCGAGCTTCCGGGCCACCGGCGAAGAGCGCTATTCCACGCGCGGGCGGGCACGCCTGCTCTTCGAGATGTTGCAGGGCGAGGTCATCAAGGATGGCTGGAAGAGCGAGGCTGTAAAGGAGGCGCTCGACTGGTGCCTCGCATGCAAGGGATGCAAGAGCGACTGCCCGACCCACACGGACATGGCGACGTACAAGGCGGAATTCCTCTCGCACTACTACGAGCACAACGCCCGGCCGAGGCAGGCCTGGTCGATGGGACGCATCGGCGACTGGGCGCCGCTCGCTGCGGCCTTTCCCCGCCTTTCGAACCTCTTCACCCAAACCCCGGTGCTCGGGGCGCTCACCAAAACCCTTTGCGGCATAGCGCCGGAAAGGGCGTTGCCGGCGCTTGCCCCACGCTCTTTCCGCAAGCAGTTCGATGCTTCTCCACGCAAGACCGGCGGAGGACACGCCGTCATTCTCTGGGCCGATACGTTCAGCAATTACTTCCGGCCCGCTACTGCGATCGCGGCGGTGAAAGTCCTGGAGGCGGCCGGTTGCAGCGTGACATTGCCGCCGGAGCGTTTGTGTTGCGGGCGTCCCTACTACGACTTTGGCATGCTGGATGCGGCCAAGGCTGCCCTCGGCCGGATCCTGGACGCGCTCGGACCTTCGCTCGAAAGCGGCCTGCCTGTAGTCGGCCTCGAACCGAGCTGCGTCGCAGTGTTTCGCGATGAACTCGGCAAGTTGTTCCCCGACGATGCGCGGGCGCAGCGGCTGGCTCAGCAGACTTACACGCTGGCCGAATACCTCGAGAAGATTGGTTGGACGCCGCCAAAATCGGCAACCAGGCCGCGGGCGCTGGTGCACGGACACTGTCATCAGAAAGCCGTGCTCGGCATGAAGGCCGAATTGAATCTCCTGGAGGCGGCGGGCTTTCCGGTCGACGCACCGGACTCGGGCTGCTGCGGCATGGCAGGCTCCTTCGGGTTCAAGCCGGAGCACTACGCGGCGTCGCTGAAGATCGGCGAGGAGGTGCTCCTTCCGGCAGTGCGCGGGGCCGCAAAGGACACGCTCGTCGTCACAAACGGGTTTTCGTGCCGCGAGCAGGTCGAGCAACTGAGCGGGCGGAAAACCGTCCACCTCGCGGAAGTGCTTGCGTCGACCCTGGACGAGCGCTAGATGGACGTTTTGCGCGCGCTGCTTTTTTGCTCGCTGTTCGCTGGAGCGGGCAGCGCGCTTTCGCAGGCTGCGCCGGTCACGCAGGAAGAGCGCCTTTTCGACGCGATCACCGAAGGCAAGGAACTCGTGGCCGAGGGGGTGATTGCGCGCGGATCGGTGAACCTCCAGGCGCGCAACGCGCAAGGGGAGACTGCGCTGCATCGCGCGATCGAGAAAGGCATGGGCGAACTGGTGCTGACGCTGGTGAAGGCCGGCAGCAATCTTCGCGCGAGAACCGGGACGGGCGAATCCGTCCTGCATATTGCTGCACTCCACGCAGACCCCGCACTCACGGCCTTCCTGCTCCGCGCGGGTGCTGAAGCGAAAGTCCGCAACGATGATGGCGAGTCGCCGCTGCACTGGGCGGCGCTCTCGGGAAACGTAGCGGTGGCCAAGCTCCTGCTGGAACAAGGCGCCGATCCGGATCTGGCGGATATCCGGGGAAACCGTCCCCTGCACGCGGCAGCCGATTCCGGGAATACGGAAATCGTCCGCATGATTCTCACGCGGAGCGCCGACCCGGGCGTGAAGAACCGCGAAGGGGCCACTGCCGAAGACGTGGCAAGGGAGCGCGGTCGCCCGGACGTTGCCGAACTATTGGCCAAGGCCGCCGCGCGTCCTCGCTCGCAGTCGGGCTCGAGCAATTTCGGCACGGTCGATGTCGATGAGCAGCCGAGGGAGCGGTTCTAGAGCAGTCCGCGCTCCGCGAACGACAAGGTCGCCCGCCCTGCGACGATGAAGTGGTCGAGGACCTTCACATCCACCATCGAGAGCGCTTCCTTCAATTGGCGGGTGAGCAGTTCATCGGCTTGGCTGGGTTCCGCGACGCCGGAAGGATGATTGTGCGCAAAGATGACTGCTGCCGCGTTAGCTTTGAGAGCGGCTTTCACGATTTCGCGCGGATAGACGCTCGTCTGGGTGAGCGTCCCCCGGAAAAGCTCTTCGGATGAGAGCACCCGGTGCTGCGCATCGAGGAAAAGCACGATGAACACCTCGTGCTCGCGCCCGCCGAGGGCGAGGCGCAAGTAATCGCGCACCGACTGTGGCGACGTGAGCGCACTGCGCGTTTTCAGCTCCTGGCCAAGCGCCCGGCGGGACAGCTCGAGGACGGCGGCCAGCTGCGCGACCTTCGCGCTGCCGATTCCCTTTACCGTTCGGAGCGCAGCGAGATCGGCCGAAAGGAGACCGGCAAGGCCGCCGAAGCGTCCAAGCAGGTCCCTCGCAAGCTCGACGGCACTTTTTCCCGCGATGCCGGTTCGCAAAAAAAGCGCAATGAGCTCCGCATCGGACAAGACCTTTGCGCCAAGTGCCAGCAGCCGCTCGCGCGGTCTTTCGGCCGCGGGCCAGTGTGAAATCGCCATGCCGAATGCTTTCCCGTAGAATGCCCCTCCCTGTAAACGCGCCCCGCGCTGGTTCGATGACAGCAGCGGAGACAGCACATGGCACTAGGTAAAAGGATCCTGCTCGGCCTCACCGGCGGCATCGCTGCCTACAAGTCGGCGCAACTCGTGCGCATGCTGGTGAAATCGGGCTGCGACGTGCGCGTCGTGATGACCGAAAGCGCTTGCCGCTTCATCACGCCGGTGACGCTCCAGGCCCTATCGGGCCAAACGGTGTGGACCGACCTGTGGGATCCACGCATCGCGGACAACATGGGTCATATCGAGCTCTCGCGAGACCGCGAGCTGATCGTGGTCGCGCCGGCGTCAGCCAATTTCATGGCCAAGGTCGTGCAGGGCCAGGCCGATGACCTGCTCACCACGCTGTGCCTCGCCCGAGACTGCGCGCTCATGGTCGCACCGGCCATGAACCGGCAAATGTGGGACAACCCTGCGACACAAAGGAACGTTGCCCAATTGCGCAAGGATGGCGTCCTGCTGGCCGGACCGGATTCCGGCGACCAGGCATGCGGTGAAACCGGCATGGGACGCATGCTTGAACCCGAAGGGGTCTTCGAGGAGATCGAATCCTACTTCCAGCCCAAGACGCTTTCCGGCCGCAAGGTGCTCATCACGGCCGGGCCGACGAGCGAACCCATCGATCCCGTGCGCACGATCACCAATTCAAGCTCGGGAAAAATGGGCTACGCAGTGGCGCAGGCTGCGAGGCAAGCCGGCGCTGAAGTCACGCTGATCAGCGGCCCTACGGCTTTGGCAGCGCCTTCAGGGGTGGCGCGTGTCGATGTGAAGACGGCGCGGCAGATGTTCGATGCAGTCAAGAAGTTCGCCGCCGCGGCGGATATCTTCATTTCGGTTGCGGCCGTGGCGGATTACCACGTCGTCAACCCCTCGGCCCAGAAGGTCAAGAAAGGCGACGGCAAGGGCATGACGATCGAGCTGGCCGAGAATCCGGACATCCTCGCTTACGTGGCGAGCCTGCCGAATGCGCCGTTCTGCGTGGGGTTCGCAGCTGAGACCGAGGCGGTTTCGAAGCATGCCAAAGAAAAGCGTGCGCGCAAAAAGATCCCGCTGCTCGCGGCGAACCTTGCGCAGCAAGCCCTGGGCGCCGACGACAACGAAATAACGCTTTTCGATGACGCCGGCGAACACCCGCTGGGCCGCGGTGCAAAGCTCGACCAGGCCCGCAAGCTCGTCAGCCACATCGCGACGCTTCTGCAAAAGCGGAAGCCGGCGGCGTGAGGACACTGGATGTAAAGATCCTGGACGCCCGCCTGAAAGGAAACCTCCCGGGATACGGCACGTCCGGCGCGGCGGGCCTGGACCTCAGGGCGTGCACCGACGCCGCACTGGTGCTCAATCCCGGCGACAGCCAGTTGGTCCCCGCCGGCATCGCGATCCACATTGGCGACCCGGGTTTTGCCGCGATCATCCTTCCGAGGTCAGGGCTCGGCGCGAAGCATGGCATCGTCCTCGGAAACCTGACCGGCCTGATCGACTCCGACTACCAGGGCCAGATATTCATTTCGCTCTGGAACCGGGGCAAGGCCGCCTTTACCATCGAGCCGATGGAGCGTGTCGCCCAGCTGGTGATCGTGCCGGTTGCCCAAGTCGAGTGGCGCGTGGTGGAGGACTTCGCCGCCAGCGCGCGCGGTGCTGGCGGATTCGGGAGTACCGGCAAAAGCTAGCCGAGGGTGTCGGCCCAGATGTTGCGGGCCCAGGTGTCGGCGTAGCTTTTCTCGAGCTCGCTTCTTTGCGCAGAAACCCCACCTGCGCCCGCGACCGGCAGGATCGTTTTCTTGTCCGCGTCGTAGCGATGCACCGAAGTGACGTGCATCGCTTCCTTGTCGCTTACATAGCTGTAGCAGACATTCGCGATCACCGGCTGCGGATTGACCGGCTGGCCGGTGAGCAGGGACACGATCGCGCCTGCGGCGATTTTGCCGTGGGTGTTCGCCATGCTGGCCGATTTGGGCATTGCGGAGGCCGATAGCGTCGCATCGCCAAGGACATGGATCCCCGGCACGGCTTTGGATTCCATGGTGAGCCAGTCGACGTCGCACCACCGGTTGTTCGTGGTGATCAAATTGGCCTGCGCCGCGATTGCCCCGGCCCGCTGCGGCGGGATCACGTTGAGCACGTCGCCCTTGAACGTTTCGAAGTCGGTCTTGACGCTCGATGCCTTGGCAACGACTTCCTTCACTTCGTGGTTCGGCATGTACTGGATCAGGCCTTTGTACAGGTCGTTCCAGGCGGCGAGGAACAGCCCTTTCTTGGAAACGATGTCTTCGTTCGCATCGAGCACCAGGATCTTCGAGCGGGGCTTGGCCTGCTTGAGATAGGACGCGATTTGCGAGATGCGCTCGTACGGCCCCGGCGGGCAGCGATAAGGCGCTTTGGGGATGGCGAGGAGCACTACGCCGCCATCGGCCATTGCTTCGAGGCGCCCGCGAAGGGCGAGCGTTTCGGGTCCGGCTTTCCATGCGTGAAGCACTGTCTTCTGGGCTTCGGCGTCATAGCCCGCAACCTGGTCGTGCAGGAAATCGATCCCCGGAGAGACGACCAGCCGGTCATAGGACAACTCTTGTGAATTCGCCAGCATCAGCCGCTTTTTCGCGGGATCGATCGTCCTGACTTCATCGTGGACGACGTTGATTCCTTCGGCGCGGAGCTTGCCATAGCCGAGCGTGAGGTCCGCGATGCGGCGAGAGCCGCCCAGCACCAGGTTCGATAGCGGACAAGAGACGAATTCGGTGTTGCGCTCGACGAGGAGCACCTCTATCGCACCGCCGCTCCATGCGCGAACGTAGCGTGCCGCCGTGGCTCCGCCGTAGCCACCGCCGATCACGACTACGCGAGCGACCGGCTTCCTGGCTTCGGGCGACCCGGCGCAGCCTTGCAATGCCGCGCCTGCGGCCCCCGCCCCGATGAACCTGATGAATTCGCGCCTGCTGAATGGACTCCCCATGGCGGTCTCCTATTTGGCCTTTTGTTGCGCGAAGAATGCGGACAGCGCCTCGATCTGGGGCTCGGTATACCCCTTGGCGATCTGGTGCATGATCGTTGCGGCTCGCCTGCCGTCGCGAAAATCCCGCAGTTGCTGGGCTAGGTAGTCTTTCGGTTGCCCGGCTATGTTCGGCAGGCCGCCTGCGTTTGACCCGTTGGTGCCGTGGCAGATGGCGCAGGTGGCCGCCAGGTTGCGGCCGGCGTTCGGGTCCGGCTGCTGGGCCGCCGCAGGCCAGCATGCGGCGAGCGCGAAGAAGGCGAAAGCGATTCGTGGCATCTGGAGTTCTCCCTTGAGGATCCGGCTTGCTGTGCCCAGGTCGTGATGCCCGGTCCGGTCGAGTGTCCGACGCGGTAAAGCAGCCTGTCAAGGCGTCGTCGAAGGCGAAAAAAAACCGCGGCAAGCCGCGGTTTTGTTGGGCGCCGCTGAGGCTATACCACCACTGCCGGCTCCTCTTCGAACCGCAGCACGACTTTCTCCGCTTCGTCGATATCGATCGTGACCCGTCCGCCGTTTGCCAGCTTGCCGAAAAGCAGTTCGTCGGCCAGCGCCCTGCGGATGGTGTCCTGGATCAACCGCGCCATCGGGCGCGCGCCCATCAACGGATCGAACCCCTTCTTGCCCAGGTGCTCCTTGAGCTTGGGCGTGAAAGTCGCCTCGACCTTCTTCTCGTGCAGCTGCTCCTCGAGTTGCATGAGGAACTTGTCCACCACGCGCATGATGATTTCGTGGTCGAGCGCGCCGAAGGAAATCGTCGCATCCAGGCGGTTGCGGAATTCGGGCGTGAACAGGCGCTTGATCGCTTCCATCTCGTCGCCGGCTTCGGTGTTCTTGGTGAAGCCCATCGAGTTCTTCGAGAGCATGTCCGCGCCGGCGTTGGTCGTCATGACGATCACGACGTTGCGGAAGTCCGCCTTGCGTCCGTTGTTGTCCGTGAGCGTTCCATGGTCCATGACCTGGAGCAGGATGTTGAACACGTCCGGGTGCGCTTTCTCGATCTCGTCGAGCAACAGCACTGAATAAGGTTTCTTCGTGATCTGTTCGGTCAGCAGGCCGCCCTGCTCGAATCCGACATACCCCGGAGGCGCACCGATCAGGCGCGAGACCGCGTGCCTCTCCATATACTCCGACATGTCGAAGCGGATGAGCTCGATGCCCAGGCAGTAAGCGAGCTGTCGGGCGACTTCGGTCTTGCCGACGCCCGTCGGTCCGCTGAAGAGAAAGCTGCCGATCGGCTTTTGCGGGTTGCCGAGGCCCGAGCGCGCCATCTTGATGGCCGCGGCAAGCGCATCGATTGCCTTGTCTTGGCCGAAGACCACGGCCTTGAGGTCGCGGTCGAGCTTGGCCAGGGCGCCGCGATCGTCCGCGGACACGCTCCGCGGCGGGATGCGGGCGATCTTGGCGATGATGTCTTCGATCTCGGCCTTGCCGATAATCTTCTTCTGCTTCGACTTCGGCTGGATGCGTTGCGCTGCGCCGGCTTCGTCGATCACGTCGATCGCCTTGTCCGGCAGGTGCCGGTCGTTGATGTGGCGCGCGGAAAGCTCGGCCGCGGTGCTCAGCGCATTGGCGGTGTACTTGACGCCATGGTGCGCTTCGAAACGCGTCTTGAGTCCCTTGAGGATCTCGACGGTTTCCTCCACGGATGGCTCGTTCACGTCGATCTTCTGGAAGCGGCGCGAGAGGGCGTGGTCTTTCTCGAACACGCCTCGGTATTCGGTGTAGGTCGTGGCCCCGATGCACTTGAGCTGGCCGTTCGAGAGCACAGGCTTCAGCAGGTTGGATGCGTCAAGCGTTCCACCTGAGGCCGCTCCTGCCCCGATCACCGTATGGATTTCGTCGATGAAGAGGATGGCATTCGGATTGTCCGCGAGCTGCTTGAGCACTGCCTTGAGGCGCTGCTCGAAGTCTCCACGGTATTTCGTGCCAGCCAGCAACGCGCCCATGTCGAGCGAATACACGGTGCTCTTTTCAAGGAGCTCCGGCACGTTGTTCTCGACGATGCGGCGCGCCAGGCCCTCGGCGATCGCCGTCTTGCCTACGCCCGCTTCGCCCACGAGCAGCGGGTTGTTCTTGCGCCGGCGGCACAAGGTCTGGATGACGCGCTCGAGTTCCTTGTCGCGGCCGATCAGCGGGTCGATCTTGCCGGCGAGCGCCTGCGCGTTCAGGTTCTGGGTGTAGTTGTCCAGCGGACTGTTGGCCGTTTCGGCTTGGCCTTCCTGTTCGCTTTCCTGCTCGGTCTTGCCGGCATGCGGCTGGGGCGTCTTGGTGATGCCGTGGGAAATGTAATTCACTACATCGAGGCGCGTGATCCCCTGCTGCTGCAGGAAATACACGGCGTGGGAATCTTTCTCGCCGAAGATGGCAACCAGAACGTTCGCCCCGGTCACCTCTTTCTTGCCGGAGGACTGCACGTGCAGGATCGCGCGCTGGATCACGCGCTGGAACCCGAGCGTGGGCTGCGTATCGACCTCGCGCTCGGTGCCGATGCGGGGCGTCTGCTCTGCGATGTGCTGGGAGAGTTGCTTTCTCAGTTCATCGAGATTGGCGCCGCAGGCCCGCAGGACCTCGGCCGCGGTCGGGTTGTCCAGGAGGGCGAGCAGCAGATGTTCCACAGTGATGAACTCGTGGCGCTTCTGGCGCGCCTCGACGAACGCCATGTGGAGGCTGACTTCGAGTTCCTGGGCAATCATCTAGGTTTCCTCCATCACGCATTGAAGCGGATGCTGGTGTTTACGGGCGTACCCTGCGACCTGCTGGACTTTAGTTGCTGCAATATCCTTAGGATACACGCCGCAGACACCGATGCCTTCCCGGTGCACCGCCAGCATGACCTGTGTTGCCCGCTCACGCGTCATGTCGAAAAATTTCTGCAGAACCAGCACTACGAACTCCATCGGGGTGTAATCGTCATTGAGCAGCATAACCTTGAACATCGGGGGCGGCTTGACCTTCGCTTTCGCCGTCTTGAGTACTGTGTCGTCCTTGTACTGCGCCATAGTGCCGTCTGCTCGTATTTCAGCGCCGTGAGGGCCGCCATGGTCGGACAAGCCGTTTGCGCCACGGTTCCCCGCGGAAGATTGGTCAACTGCATTAAGTCACGACAACCGGTTCATCCTAATCAATGTATGTGGTGAGCGCAATGCAAAATCTGCGCCATGCGGCCGGAGAAATTGACCCTGCGGCCAGAGGGGCGCCCACTCCCGTTTTGACCGCTTGCCAACTCTTGACGCTGCCTGCGAGCGCAGGTTAAAAGTCGCGTGTGTTTGGATTCAGGCTGTCTTGAACGCCATGCAGAAGGGCGTGGGGCGCTGTGAAGTTCAGGCATGGCCCGGGCGGCGCCCGGTTGAGTCACTCAAAGAATGGAAGCACCCTCAATGGCAACTGGCACGGTGAAATGGTTCAATGATGCAAAAGGGTATGGATTTGTTACACCCGACGACGGGAGCGAAGACCTCTTCGCGCACTTCTCGGCGATCAGCATGGACGGGTTCAAGACCCTCAAGGAGGGCCAGAAAGTGACTTTCGACGTGGTCCAAGGTCCCAAAGGCAAGCAGGCGTCGAACATACAGAACGCATAGGGAGCGGTATTTAGAGGCAGAAAGCCCCCGGGGGTCGTCCCCGGGGGCTTTTTCTTTTCGGTGCCTGGTTCTTGCCCCATCCATCAAACTCGGGATGAAGCTCGAATCGG
>JANXRZ010000208.1 GCA_025352885.1 Pseudomonadota bacterium
GAGATGGGGCCGAGCGACTTTCAAGCCTCCGACGTTTACCTGCGCACCGCGGTGTCCGTGGATTCGGAGGGCTGGGCGCAGTACGGCGCGGTCAAGATGCCGGACTACCGCTGGGGCATCTTCCTCGCCGACCAGGTGCCGGATCGCAAGATCGGCTTCGGCGACGCAATGGGCCAGCCGGTTTGGCAACAGGTGCCGGGTGAATACCGCTCGACCCTGCGCCGCCTGATCGTCACGCAAGGCGACACCGAGCCCGCGTCCGTCGAGCAGCAGCGGCTGCTCGGCCACACCTGCCCTTCGCTCTACGACCTTCGCAACCTCTTCCAGATCAACGTCGAAGAAGGCCGCCACCTGTGGGCGATGGTGTACCTCCTTCATGCGTATTTCGGCCGCGATGGCCGCGAGGAAGCCGAGGAACTGCTCGCCCGGCACTCGGGCGACACCGACAAGCCGAGGATCCTGTCCACCTTCAACGAGCCGATCACCGACTGGCTGTCGCTCTATTGCTTCACCTATTTCACCGACCGCGACGGCAAGTACCAGTTGAAGAGCCTCTCCGAATCGTCTTTCGACCCACTCTCGCGCACGTGCCGGTTCATGCTGACGGAGGAAGCGCACCACATGTTCGTCGGCGAAACGGGCATCGGGCGCGTCATCAAGCGCACGCTGGAGGTGATGAAGGAACTCGGCACGGACGATCCGGCCGCGATTCGCCGCGCCGGCGCAGTCGACCTGCCGCTCCTGCAGAAGTACATCAACTTCTGGTGCTCTTCGTCGTTGGACCTCTTCGGCAACGAGATTTCGTCGAACTCCGCCGCGAGCTTTGCCAATGGCCTGAAAGGGCGTCCCGACGAATCGACCTACACGGACCACGTGCTGCGCGAAGCCACGATGAAGCTGCAGACACCCGAAGGCGAGCAGGACGTGCCGATGCTCAATGCATTGAACGAGGTCATGCGCGAGTCGTACCTCAAGGACTGCGAGATCGGGATGCGCCGCTGGAACCGCGCCATCGAGCGCGCCGGCCATGGCTTGCGCCTTACGCTGCCGAACATCCGCTTCCGCCGCTCGATCGGCGCGTGGGCGGGGCTCCCAGTCGACGTGCAAGGCAACCTCATTGCGAAAGACGAGTACGAGCGCCGCAGGCACGAGTGGGTGCCGTCGGACGAGGACCGCACGTTCGTGAAAAGCCTGATGCAGAAAGTCGTCACGCCGGGCAAGATGGCGGGCTGGATCGCCCCGCCGGAACGCGGCATCAACAACATGGCGGTCGAGTACGAGTACGTCCACCTGAACTGATCGCAAGGAGCGTTTCATGGTTACCCACGTCCTTCCGCATGGTCCTGCGCACGGGGACTGGCAGCCTGCCCAACGCTATCCGGATCCCGCCGTGATCTCGGTGGACCCTTCGTTCGACCGGTACAAGGTGATGTCGGCGAAGCTCGAGCGCCTGTACACCGGCTGCCGCTGGGCCGAAGGTCCCGTGTGGCTGGGCGACACGGGGTCCCTGCTTTGGAGCGACATTCCCAACAACCGCATCCTGCGCTGGGACGAGAGCACCGGCGCGGTCAGCGCGTTCAGGCAGCCCTCCAACAACGCCAACGGCAATACGCGCGACCGGCAGGGCCGCCTCGTGACTTGCGAGCATGGCGCCCGGCGGGTGACCCGCACGGAGCATGACGGCACGATCAGCGTCATCGCAGATTCGTTCAAGGGCAAGCGCCTCAACTCGCCGAACGACATCGTCGTGAAGTCCGACGGCTCGATCTGGTTCACGGATCCTACTTTCGGGATCCTCGGGTGGTACGAGGGCGGCAAGGCCGAGCCGGAGTCCCCCATGAACGTGTATCGCGTGGACCCCTCGGGCAAGCTCGATGTCGTGGCGGAAGGCATCAATCAGCCGAACGGGCTCGCTTTCTCGCCCGACGAATCGCTCCTCTACATCGTCGAGTCGCGCGCAGTGCCGAGAAAAATCCTGGCGGTCGACGTGAAGAACGGGGCGACGCTGGGCGACCGGCGCGTGCTGATCGATGCAGGACCGGGAACCCCGGACGGGTTTCGCGTGGACATCGACGGCAACCTCTGGTGCGGCTGGGGCATGGGCCAGGACGGGCTCGACGGCGTCCACGTCTTCAACCCCGAGGGCAAGCTGATCGGCCGCATCGACCTGCCCGAGCGCTGCGCCAACCTCTGCTTTGGCGGCCTGCGTCGCAACCGCCTGCTCATGGCGGCCAGCACGTCTCTCTACTCGCTCTACGTGAACACGCAGGGCGTCCCGTACAGCTGAAAGCCACGCGCAAAAGAAAAGGGGCTCCCGGAGGAGCCCCTGAAATCAAGGCCTGACGGCCTTGAGGAGGAGACGACGTGTGGCGCGCGCTGGGTTCGGGCGGGCCTAGTGGGGGTACGCGGGCTTCAGGGCCGGCGAGGCATCGAGCCAGTTCGCCATGCGCTGGAACGCGCGTGCAATGAAGTCGCCCGAGGCAACGTAGGCAAGCGCGGCGCGCTGCTCGGCGGCGGTAATCGGCAAAGTTGCTACCCGGGTGGCGATCAGGTCTTTCTGAGTGTTCATGGCACCTCCCTATGGGTTAGAGCTATTCATCAGTACTGCTTCGATGGGATGCATCTTCCCCTCTTCGCCGCAGCGCAACAACTGACTATTTATTTGCGTTGGCGTTAGAATTTCTAATCCCAACCGATTTTGGTGCCGATGGCCGACCGCCTGCCCCCTTTAAATGCACTGCGCGCGTTTGAGACGGTCGCGCGGCTCCTGAGCGTGAAAAAAGCCGCAGAAGAACTGAACGTCACGCCCGCGGCGGTGAGCCACCAGATCAAGTTGCTCGAGGACCTCACCGGGCGGTCGCTCCTCATCCGCAAGCCGCGCGGCATCGCGCTCACCGATGCGGCCAGGGCTGCGTTGCCTCACCTCGCCTCGGGCTTCGACCAACTCGCCCTGGCGGTGCGCGAACTGCGCGAAGGCAGGGCGGCCTCGACGCTCACGGTGAGCGTGGCGCCTTCTTTCGCCGCCTGCTGGCTGATGCCACGGCTGCATCGCTTTCTCACGGCCGAGCCCGACATCGATGTGCGCGTCACGGCGCGCACGCGCCAGTCGACGGCCGTGGGCGGCCAGTCCCGGCGCGAGGCGGAAGCGTGGCTGGCCGATGCGGATGTGGCGGTGCTTTTGTCCGATGGCGACTTCCCCGGCTATCACGCCGAAAAGCTGGTGCCGCTGACTGTTACGCCGCTGGTCAACCCGGGCATCATCGGACGCGGACGGCTCACGCCCGCGGACCTCAAGGCGCTCACGCTCATCCACGACGACATGGGGCGCCTCTTCGATGGGCGCGATTTCTGGACGCTGTGGCTCGAAGCTGCCGGCGCGACGCGCCTGAAGCTCCGGCATGGCGCGCAGCTTTCACACACGGTGCTCGCTCTTGAAGCGGCGGCCGAGGGCGTGGGGATCGTCGCCAGCTGCCCTGAGCTCGCCAAGCCGCAGCTGGACGCGAAGCGCCTAGTCGCGCCTTTCGACCTGAGGGTTGACCTGCCTTACGCGTACCACCTGATCGCCACCGAGCGCTCGCTCGAACGGGCGCCGGTCAAGGCGTTTACCGCCTGGCTCATCGCCCAGGCGAAAGCCTGAACGGGATCAGTAGAGCTGCGCCTTGTAGCGCTCGACCATCTGCGCCTGTGTTTCGGCCTCGGTGGCGCCGCCGGTCTGGTCGCGGATCATTTCCCCGAGTGAAGGCAGGATAGTTCGCGGCACCTGCGATTCGGGTTTCCAGAGCCGGGCGCGCATGATCGCCTTGGCGCAGTGAAGGTAGGCGTCGCGCACTTTCACCGAGACCACCACCTCGGGCGGCTTACCCTGCTCGATGCACTGTGCACGCAGCTCTTCGTCGGTCCGAAGCTCGGCCGTGCCGTTGATTCGCAACATCTCGTCGACGCCCGGCACGAAGAACAGCATGCCGACCTGCCCGGTCTGGATGATGTTATGGAAGCTGTCGAGGCGGTTGTTGCCCGGGCGGTCGGGCAACAGCACGGTGTGGTCGTCGGCCACTTTGCAAAATCCCGGGGCCCCGCCGCGAGGCGACGCGTCGAGGTGACCTTTGGGGTCCGACGTGCAGATCACGACATAAGGCGACAGCCCAATGAAGCTGCGGCAATGGCGATCGATGTGTGCAAGTTGCTTCTTGAGCGCGCGCTCGGTCGCCGGCTTGTAGGCGGCGCGCAATTCTTCTACGGTGTTGATGGATGGCATGAACGCGTCCTTGGGATGGTTAGATGCCGAGCGCTTCTGCGGTGAGCTTCCGGAGTTCCTTCTTGACGGTTTCGCGTTCCTTGGCGACGCCGGGGTCCGCGGCGAGGTTCTTGATCTCGTACGGATCGTTCTGCAGGTCGTAGAACTCCGCCATGCCCTGGTGGTGCGTCCAGTGGATGTACTTGTAGCGTTCGGTTCGCACTGCCTTGTAGCCCATGCCCACGATCCACGGCCACGCGCCCTCGCTCCAGTATTCGCATAGAAACGACTGGCGCCATTTGCGCGCCTTGCCCTTCATGATCGGCACGAGCGATTTGCCCTGAACCGTGTCGCCCGGCTTGCCGCCGGCCAGCTCGATCAGGGTCGGCGCGATGTCGATGGCAAGGATCATCTCCTTGAATTTCGAACCGGCCGGGATGCGCTTGGGGTAGCGCACATAGAAAGGCGTGCGGATCCCCTCCTCGTAGGCAAAGCGCCGCTCGACCGTAAGGCCATGCTCGCCAAAGAAAAACCCGTTGTCGCCGAGGAACACGATGCAGGTGTTGTCTAGCTGCTTCGTTTTCTCGAGGGCCTCGAGCAATTGGCCGATGCCCTCGTCGACCGAGGCCACCATCGCAGCACGCTTCCGGATCTCTTCCTGCGTGCCACCGTCCATCGCCGCAAGGATGTCCCGCGACAACGGCTGCGCGCGCGCCTCGAACATCATCTTGAGCGCCGGCTTGTCCTTTGCCACCTGGTCGAGCGGCAGCATATTCGGCCGCTTGGGGTACGTCATCCCGTTATAGAGATTCTTGTGACGCTCGGGCAGCGTGTAGCCGCCGATCGTCGAGGCGTCGATGCCGCCGCTTGCATTCTGGTGCAGGTCCGGATGCACGGCCTTGTGCGCGAAGAAGAGCGCGAAAGGCGTCTTGCGCTTTTTCTGCACGAAGGTCACGGCGCGCTCGTTGAGGATGTCGGTCATGTAACCCTCGACCTGGTGCTCGCCCCCGTCCTCCCACAGGATCGGGTTCATGAGCTGGCCCTGCCCCTTGAAGCTCACCCAGTGGTCGTAGCCCGGCCGCGGGCTCGCGTCGTTGCCCATGTGCCACTTGCCGATGTGTGCCGTCTCGTAACCCAGCGCTTTGAGTGAAAGGTGGTAGTTGTCGAGACGGTGGCTCGCAATGTCGCGTCCGACGTTGTCGATGATGCCGTGGCGGGACGCGTACTGGCCCGTGAGGATCGAGGCGCGGTTCGGCGAGCAGAGCGGCGTGGTGTGGAACGCGTTGTCGAACATTGCGCCTTCGTGCGCGAGGCGGTCGATGTTCGGCGTCTTCATGTATGGATGGCCGGACGCGCTGGTTTCATCGAACCGCAGGTCGTCGATGAGGATCACGATGAGATTGGGCTTCTTGGCCATGAGGCCTCCCTTTACGGAAAGCCCGGAGTTTAGCCGCATCAATGACCGGCGGCCCTGCTTGGTACACTTCTGCCGCCATGAGCGAAATAGCGAAACAGGACGGCGCGGACGAACGCCATATGCGCGAGGCCATCGCGCTTTCCGAAGCTGCGCGCAAGCGCGGCAACATGCCTTTCGGGGCGGTTCTCGTGGCGCCGGATGGCAGGGTCCTTGCGAGCGCCGAAAACACCATCGTCACCGATCGCGACATTACCGCGCACGCGGAAATCAACGCGCTGCGGATCGCTTCGAAGACCTGCACGCCGCAACAACTTGCAGCGGCCACGATGTACGCAAGCGGCGAGCCCTGCCCGATGTGCTCGGGCGCAATGATCCGGGTCGGGCTGCGCCGGCTGCTCTTCGGCATTCGGGCCGCCGTTGCGACGCCCTACCTGCCGGCGGCGGCCGGCGCGATGGTCGGCAGCGTGAACTGCCGCGATGTACTGGCCCTCGCGCCCTCACCGATCGACGTCGAGGGCCCCGTGCTGGAAAGCGAAGCGAAGGTCCCGTTCGAAGCCTTTGCCGCACGCGGCGCAGGATGAAGCCGCGCCTGCACACCACGCTCGAGTTCGGCACGCCGCGGGTCCAAGTTGAGAAGCGCGCCGACGGGAGCGTGGTGCTGCGCTCTCCCGATCCGTTAGGCACCTACCCCCATGCGCTCGGAGAGTGGCTGGTGCTCTGGGCCACGAAGACACCCGATCGCGTCTTCCTCGCGGAACGAACCGGCGACGCATGGCGCGAGGTGACCTACGCCCAGGCGCTCAAGGCGGCCCGCAGGATCGGCCAGTCGCTGCTAACCCGTGGGCTTACCGCGTCCACGCCCATTGCGATCCTGTCGGACAATTCGGTCGACCATGCGCTGCTCGCGCTCGGCGCCATGCATGCGGGGCTCACCGTCACGCCGATTTCGCCGGCGTACTCGTTGATGTCGAAGGACCACGCCAAGCTCCGGTCGATCTTCAGCCTGATCAAGCCGGGCCTCGTCTTTGCGCAGGATTCGGCGAAGTTCGCGCCCGCGCTTGCTGCAACCGGGACGACGGCGACGCCGATCGATGCTTTGCTCGAGTCGCCGGCCGGCGAGCGCATCGATGCAGCGTTCGCGGCCATCACCCCGGACACGGTCGCCAAGATCCTGTTCACTTCGGGGTCCACCGGCGCGCCCAAAGGCGTGATCAACACCCACCGCATGCTGTGCTCGAACCAGCAGAGCTGGGCGCAACTCTGGCCATTCGTGGAGGAAACGCCGCCTGTGCTGTGCGAGTGGCTGCCGTGGAACCATACGTTCGGCGGCAACGCGACCTTCAACATGGTCCTGCGAAACGGCGGCACGCTTTATGTGGATGGCGGAAAGCCCGCGCCCGGTCTCGTAGAAACAACCGTGCGCAACCTGCGCGAAGTGTCGCCGACGATGTATTTCAACGTGCCACGCGGCTTCGACCTGCTGCTGCCGTTTCTCGAAACCGACCCAGCGCTGCGGCGAACATTCTTCAAGAAACTCGACGTCCTTTTCTATGCGGGCGCAGCGCTGCCGCAAAACCTCTGGGAGCGGCTGGAAGCGCTCGCCGTGGCCGAGAACGGCGGAAAGCTCGCGATGCTCTCGGCCTGGGGTTCCACGGAGACGTCTCCCATGGCCGCTTGCGTCCACTACCCGATCGAGCGGGCGGGCGTCGTCGGGAACCCGGGCCCGGGCACGGAGCTCAAGCTCGTCCCCTCGGGCGGCAAACTCGAGGTGCGCGTGCGCGGCCCGAATGTGACGCCAGGCTATTTCGGTCGCGAGGACCTGACCCGGTCCGCGTTCGACGCAGAAGGTTTTTATCGAATCGGCGACGCCATGAAGTTCGCGGACGACACTGACCCCGCGAAGGGCATCAGTTTCGATGGCCGCGTCACCGAGGACTTCAAGCTCATGTCGGGCACGTGGGTGCATGTCGGCGCTGTGCGCGTGAAGCTCATCGCGGCCTGCGACCCGCTGGTGCAGGATGCGGTCATCACGGGCCATGACCGCGAGGACATGGGCGCGCTCGTTTTCGTGAACCCGGCCGCGATGAAGGCGCTCGGCCTGGATGCGCAAGGCGTTCGCACGCGGCTGAAGGATGCGCTCCATCGTCTGGCAGAAAAATCGACCGGAAGCTCGACGGCGCCGGTGCGGCTTCTGGTGCTCGATGAGCCGCCATCAATCGACGCCAACGAGATTACGGACAAGGGCTACATCAACCAGCGGGCTGTGCTCGAGCGCCGGTCTGCACTGGTCGAGCGCCTGCACAGCGACGCCCCCGAGGTCATCCGGCCTTGAGCGGTAATATGTATTCTGGTATACCAACTGGCCTGATCGCCGCATGCCTGTTCGTTCTACGTAAACGAATGTTCAAGATTGTCAAAGCTTAGATCTAGCAGGACGCTCGCCTATCGTGCCGCCCGTGGCCCGGATCTTGCACCTGTACCCCCGGCCCACGAGTCATTTGGGTACCATTGCCGTCCAGCCACCCGGGGAGTCCGCAGATGAAACGCCTTGCCTTGACCGCCAGCCTGCTCGTTGCCGCCGTTGCTGCGACCGCCCAGACGCTGCCAGCCGGCCCCAAAGTCACCGTCTCGGCGGTCACGCAGGTGGCCCCGACCGTCCCCCAGTACACGAAGGTGGACGTACCCCTGCTCAAGGACGACGTCGCCAAAAAGAGCGGCGGCCGCGTCGAGTTCAACCTGAAGAGCTGGCCTGAGATGAGCGTCCAGGGTCCCGAAGTCATCCGTCTCGTGCGCTCGGGGCAGGTTGACCTGGGCGCCGCACCGTTGACGACGGTTTCGGGCGACGTGCCCTTCCTCGACGGCATCGACCTCGCGGGCCTCGCCCCGGAGCTCGACCAGGCGCGCAGGATCGCGAACGCGCTCGTGCCGATCGCCAACAAGGAGCTCGAACGCATTGGCGTGAAGCTCGTTGCGACCTACCCGTTCCCGGCGCAGGTGTTCTTCTGCAAAAAGCCGATCTCGGGACTCGCCGACCTCAAGGGCCTCAAGGTGCGCACCAACGGGCCGTCGGCCTCCGATCTCGTGAGCTTCCTCGGCGGCCAGCCGGCGGCGATTGCATTCGGCGAGGTCTACACAGCGCTTGAGCGCGGCACTGTGGATTGCGCCATCACCGGTACGGGAAGCGGCAACGGCGTGAAGTGGTATGAGGTCACCACCCACCTCTACACGCTCTCGACCGCATGGTCGACTTCCGGCTACTTCGTGAACCTCGCGTGGTGGAACAAGCTCGACCCGGCAGTGCGTGGCTTCCTTGAAAAAACGATGTCCGGCGTGGAAGAAGCGCAGTGGAAGCTCGGCGCCGAAGTAACCCAGGATGGCATCGACTGCAACATCGGCAATGCCGCCGGCTGCAAGATCTACACGCTGGTCAAGTCCAAGCCCATGATCCAGGTGAAGGCTACCGACGCCGACCGGGCCAAGCTTCGCGAGGCGCTGACCGCGACCGTGCTGCCGGGGTGGGTCAAGCGGTGCGGCGCGAAATGCGGTGACATCTACAACCAGGCCATTGCCCCGATTTCAGGCGTGAAGTACACGCCTTAATCAACTACGCGTAATCGCGCACCGACAAGAACACCACAGGGAGAACTCTTGATGCTTCGCAAGTTGCTGGCCGTATCCGCTCTCGCTTTTTCCGCCGTCGCGTCGGCCCAATCGCTTCCTCCGGGACCGAAAATCACGATCTCCGCGGTGACCCAGCTCTCCCCGGCGCTGCCGCAGTACAAGGACGTGGATGTGCCGATGCTGCGGGACAAGATGCCGGCGGCCAGCAACGGGCGCATCGAGTTCAACCTCAAGAGCTATCCCGAGATGAACGTGCAGGGGCCGGAAGTCATCCGCCTCGTGCGCTCGGGGCAGGTCGACATCGGCGGCGCGCCGCTCACGACGGTCTCGGGCGACGTCCCGCTGCTCGATGGATTCGATCTGCCGGGCCTGCACAACAGCATGGAGTCGGTGCGCAAGGCCGGTCACGCGATGATGGGCGCGGCGAACCGCGATCTTGAAAAGCTCGGCGTGAAAATCATTGCGACCAGCCCTTTCCCCGCTCAGGTGTTCTTCTGCAAGCGACCGATCACCGGTATCGCGGACCTCAAAGGCCGCAAGATCCGCGTGGCCGGTCCTTCCCAGGGCGACTTCCTCAATGCACTTGGCGCGCAACCCGTGGCGATCGCATTCGGCGAGGTGTACACGGCGCTCGAGCGCGGGACAGTCGACTGTGCCGTGACCGGCACCGGCACCGGCAATGCGCAGAAATGGTTCGAAGTCGCGAACAACCTCTACACGCTCGTCGCCTCATGGGGCATCTCGGGCTACATGGTGAACATCGCCTGGTGGAACAAGCTCGATCCGCAGGTCCGCACCTTCCTCGAAAGTTACTTCGCCAAGCTCGAGGAAACGCAGTGGAAGCTCGGCGCCGACCTCACGCAGGATGGCATCGAGTGCAACGTCGGCAACGCGGCGGGCTGCAAGATCTTCACGCTGCTCACCGACAAGAAGATGACGCTGTTGAAGCCCACCGATGCGGATAACGCGCGTGCGCGCCAGGTGCTCACTGAGGTGGTGCTGCCGAACTGGGTGAAGCGCTGCGGCGCCCGCTGCGGCGACATCTTCAACGAAACCGTTGCTCCGCTGACGGGCGTCCGGTACAAGGCCAACTGAGCGTGCCGGCCTTGCTGGCGGCCGTCGGCAGGGCCAATCGCCTGATCGACGCGCTCGCGCGGTGGATGAACCGCTGCGCGGGCTGGCTCTTCGTGTTGTGCGCGTTCTTCATCACTTTCGATGTGCTCGCGCGGAAGTTCCTCGGATTTTCTTCCCAGTCCACGACCGAGTTATCCGGCTACATGCTCGGCGTCGGGATCGCGTGGGGCCTTGCGGGCGCGCTTGAAGCGCGCACGCATGTGCGCATCGACATCCTCATCCAGAAAGTCCCGCCGCGCTTTCGCGGTTACCTCCACTGGGTGGCGCTGGCCTCGCTTGCGGTGTTCGCCGGGTTCCTCGTTTACGGCGCATGGCACACCACGATGGAGTCCTGGGACTTCAAAGCGACCGACAACAGCCTGTTGAAGACGCCGCTGATCATCCCGCAGGGCCTGTGGCTGATCGGCACTGGCGTCTTTGGGTTGATGGCGGTGCTGCGCGTGCTCGAAGTCGCGCTGCTCCTGCCGGGCGGCGACATTGATGCGATCGAGCACCTCACGGGGCCGCGCAGCTACGTTGAAGAAGCCGAAGAGGCGCTGGAGGCCATCGGCTCGGCGCAGCACCTGGCCGAAAAGCCGGGCGGAGTCCGCGCGTGATCGCCGTCCTCTTCCTCGTCGTGCTGCTGGTCGTCTCGGTGGCCGCCGTCCTGCTGGGTGGCGGCTCGGTCGCGCAATTGCCGGTCGGTCAGATCACCGTGCTGATTGCGCTGTTTTGCCTCTTCTTCGGCGCCGGCATTTATATCGCGGCAGCGCTCGGCATCCTCGGCATCATTGCGGGCTTTGCTTTCTCGGAGCGCCCGTTCTGGGATTTCATCGGGCAGATGGTCTGGGGTCCGACGACCAATTTCGTGCTGGTCGCCGTGCCGCTCTTCTTGCTGATGGGCGAGATCATGTTGCGCGCTGGCCTCTCGGACAAGCTGTACCGGTCGCTCAACCTGTGGTTCCAGCGCGTACCGGGCGGCCTGCTGCATACGAACATCGCCTCGTGCAGTGTGTTCTCTGCAATCTCGGGCTCCAGCGTCGCAACCGCGGCCACCATGGGCGCCGTTGCCCTGCCGTACTTCAAGAAGACGGCGTACTCGCCTTCGATGGTGCTCGGCTCACTTGCCGCGGGCGGGGCGCTCGGCAACCTGATCCCGCCCGGCATCACATTCATCGTCTACGGCCTGATCACCGAGACCTCGGTCGGAAAGCTTTACCTGGCCGCCGTGGGACCCAGCATCCTCGTGGTCGTGCTGTTCACGCTGGTGATCCTCGTGCACGGCCTTCGCCACCCTCTGCCGCAACCGGAGAAGGTTCCGCTGTCGGTAAAGCTGGCCGGCCTCGTCGACCTCATCCCGACGGCCATCCTCATCATGGTCGTGCTGGGCACGATCTACACGGGTCTTGCCACGCCTACGGAATCGGCTGCGCTCGGCGTGGTCGCTTCCATCGTCTTCGCGGCGATCTCCGGGCGCTTCACGTGGAAGATGCTGAACGAATCGGCCGAGGCCACGGCGCGCACGACCGCCTTCGTCGGCCTGATCCTGTGCGGCGCCTACGTGCTCAATTACATTTTCGGCAGCCTGGGCGTGCCCCAGGCGCTCGCCAAGTTCGTGTCGGAGCTGCCGGTACCGCCGTGGGTCATCATGGCCTTGATCATCGGCTTCTACCTGGCCCTGGGCACCTTCATGGAAGGCTTCTCCATGATCGTGACGACCATCCCGGTGATCTTCCCCGTCGTCAAGGCGCTCGGCTACGATCCGATCTGGTTTGGCGTGATCGTAACGATGCTCGTGGAAATCGCGTTGATCAGCCCGCCGGACGGCACCGTGCTCTATGTGCTGCAGGGCATGCGGGGCGCCCCCGGGCCGATCACGGACGTGTTCAGGGGCGTGATCCCTTTCATGATCGTCTACATCCTCGCTATCGCAATCCTGATGGTGGTGCCGGACCTTGCATTGTGGCTGCCGCGCGTCTCACAATAGGATTCGACTCATGCAGAAAAACATTGCCCGCCTGAGAACCTACGTCCAGGACATGACTGCCCTGGTGGCTGCGCATGCCCACGACGAGCCGAAGATGCTGGCCGAAGGAGAAGCGCTTCTCAAGGGTCTCATCGGCACGGACGACTGGCTGCCCGATGAATTCACGGTGCCCTCAGCCGAATCGTATCGGCAGTACCTCCTGCACTGCGACCCGCTCGAGCGCTTCAGCGTCGTGAGCTTCGTGTGGGGGCCGGGCCAGAAAACGCCCGTTCACGATCACACCGTGTGGGGCCTGGTCGGGGTGATGCGCGGGGCGGAGCTGTGCGAAGAGTATACCGACGCCGGGAAGCCCTTCGGGCCCACGGGAAAGCATCGCATCGAGCCGGGGGAAGTCGACCGGCTCTCGCCAACCATCGGGGACATCCACGTCGTGTCGAATGCGTTCACCGACCGTCCTTCCATCAGCATCCACGTCTACGGGGCAAACATCGGCGCGGTGCGCCGGCATGTTTTTGACGCCTCCACGGGCGAGCCGCGCGAGTTCATCTCCGGCTATCACAACACCGTGACGCCCAACCTGTGGGACCGCTCGCAGGCGAAGCACTAAGCATGTCGAACCAGCCGGCGCATGACCAGCAGGGCGTGCCGTACGCGCGCGGCACGCCTGCAGGCGATGGCCGCGCCTTGCGCTTCGACAATACCTTCTCTCGGCTGCCGGCGACTTTCTATACCAGGCTGCAGCCCACGCCCCTGCCTGACCCGTATCTCGTCGCATTCAATCCTTCGGCGGCTGCTCTCATTGCGCTCGATCCGGGAGTCGCCGCGACACCGGAGTTCGTGGAGACATTCAGCGGAAACAGGGTACCGCCCGGCGCCGATCCGCTCTCCGGGATTTATGCCGGACACCAGTTCGGCGTGTTCGTGCCTCAACTGGGTGATGGACGCGCCATCTTGCTGGGCGAAGCGGTCGGCCCGGACAATCGCCGCTGGGATCTCCAGCTCAAGGGCGCCGGCCGCACGCCTTATTCGCGGATGGGCGACGGACGCGCGGTGCTCCGCTCCACGATCCGCGAGTATCTGTGCTCCGAGGCCATGCATGGCCTGGGCATCCCCACGACGCGCGCGCTCGCGATTACCGGCAGCGATGCGCCCGTAGTCCGCGAGACCGTCGAGACCGCCGCGGTCCTCACGCGCATGGCACCGACCCACGTGCGCTTCGGGTCGTTCGAAGTGTTCCATCACCGCAAACAGTACGAGCAGGTCCGCCAGCTTGCGGACTACGTCCTGCGCGAGCATTTTCCCGAGTTGCTTTCGGCCGAAAAGCCCTACCTCTCGCTGCTCTCGGAAGTGGTATACCGGACCGCGGAACTGATCGCCCGGTGGCAAGCGGTAGGGTTCTGCCATGGCGTCATGAACACCGACAACATGTCGATTCTCGGCCTGACGATCGATTACGGTCCCTACGGCTTTCTCGACGGGTTCGATGCCAACCACATCTGCAACCACTCGGACGACAGCGGGCGCTACGCATACGGCATGCAGCCGGGGATCGCCCACTGGAACCTGTACTGCCTGGGCCAGGCGCTCCTGCCGCTGCTGGACATGGACGAAGCCGAAGCCGTCCTGCAAAAATTCGAGCCGGCTTTCGACACGGCCTACGTGACCCTGATGCGGGCCAAGCTCGGCCTGCAGTCACCTGAAGACGGCGATCCGGAGCTCATCAAGTCCCTGCTCGGCCACATGCAGTCGAGCCGCACGGATTTCACGATTTTTTTCCGCAGCCTGTCGCTGTTCGATTCAACCGCGGGCTCGAAGAACGAAAAACTCCGGGACCAGTTCACCGGGCGCGAGGCGTTCGACGCCTGGGCGGCCGGCTATCGCGCGCGGCTGGCGCGGGAAGCGTCGGTGGACGCGGAACGGCGCGACCGCATGCACAGGACGAATCCGGCTTACGTGCTGCGCAACTGGATGGCCGAAGACGCCATCGCCCGCGCGCGGGAAGACCGCGATTTCACGCGTATCGAAGAGATCCGGGCCCTGCTCTCGGATCCTTTTACCGAACAGCCCGGCATGCAGCGGTACGCGGGCTATCCCCCGGACTGGGCCAGCGCGATTGCGGTGAGCTGCTCGTCCTGACGCGCTACTTGGCGCCTCGCAGGCGCAGCATGTCGGCGATGGGATGATTCTTGGCAGCCGTGGCCAGCGCCAGGGGCGTGGCGCCGCTCGCGCTCACCGCATTGATATCCGCTTTCCTGTCCAGCAACCGCTCGGCGACTTCCTTCTTCGCGTAGAGCGCGGCCGTATGCAGTGGGGTCGTCTGGTTGCGGGTGCGGCTGTTGACGTCCGCGCCGCGGGAGATGAGGAGGTCGACCATCGGGAGGCGCCCCTTCATCACCGCGTAGTGCAGCGGCGACGCGCCCGATCCCGGATCCTTGGTTTCAACGTCGGTGCCCTGTTCGAGCAGCGACAGCGCGGAAGCAAGGTCGCCATTCACCACCGCTTCATGAAGCGAGCGCGCCTGGCCCTGCAGCGGCACAACCGGGGCGACTGGCGCAGCGGCGGCAACGGGCGCGGAGGCGGCCTGCGGAGCCGTCGGCTGAATGTCGGGAGGCGGTGCGGCCGGCGGTGCGGCCTGCGGTGCCGGTTCGGCACGCTGCGGTTCGCCCGCCTGGTTACCCCCGCCGAAGATACGGCCGAAAAGGCTGCGCACGCCTTCGATCAGTTGTTCCGGCAGGGACGGCTCCTGCTGCTGGGCCTGGAGCGGCGAGGCCCAGAGGACTGCCGCGACAAGGACGACTTTGATCTTCGAGTTTGTTTTCATGCGCCTCCCCCTTCCCTGAAGCATAGCGCCAAATCGCGCGAACGCAGCCCCCGCACTCCCCCTGCGGCCTTACTCGATCATGCCGAGCTTGCCGTTATGCGATCCCATGTACCCATACCGCCCTTCCCCGTCGACGTTGGAACTCCTCCGTTGGCGCGGGGTCTGACCGGGGGCCTGGGCTTACGCCAGCTCATTTCAGTCGATAATGGTAGCGTCAATGCACCCTTTCGGCACGAGGAGAACAAAGTGAAATCCGCCAAGACCGACGCCCAGTGGCAGGCAGATCTGACCCCCATGCAGTACAAGGTGACGCGCAAGCACGCCACCGAGCCGCCTTTCACAGGCGAATACAACGACAACCACGCGGCCGGCGTCTACCGCTGCGTGTGCTGCGGCACAGAGGCGTTTTCCTCCGAGCACAAGTTCGATTCGGGCACGGGCTGGCCGAGCTACTGGCAGCCTGCAGTGGCCGAAAACGTTGCCACGCGCGAGGACAACAGTTTCTTCTCGCGCCGCACGGAAGTGCACTGCGCAGCCTGCGAGGCGCATTTCGGGCATGTTTTCGAGGACGGCCCGAAGCCGTCGGGGCTGCGCTACTGCATCAACTCGGCTGCCCTGCGGTTCGAGAAAAAATAGGCGGATGGTAAAATAGCCTGCTCATGAAATTCCTCTTTGACCTCTTCCCGGTCATCCTCTTTTTCGTCGCGTTCAAGTTTGCCGGTATCTATGTCGCCACGGCCGTTGCGATGGGGGCGACCGTCGCGCAGATCGCGTGGGTCTGGTTCCGCAAGCGCAAGGTCGAACCGATGCTCTGGGTGAGCTTCGCGGTGATCGGCGTGTTCGGGACCGCCACATTGCTCCTGCAGGACGAGACGTTCATCAAGTGGAAGCCGACGGTGCTCTACTGGCTGTTCGCTGCGACCCTTGGCATCGCCCATGCAGCGTTCGGCAAGAACTTCATGCGCGTCATGATGGAAAAGCAACTGGACCTGCCGGGACCCGTGTGGACGAAGGTCCTCTGGAGTTGGGTCGGTTTCTTTGCGTTCATGGGCGCACTCAACTTGTATGTGGCCTTCAACTACTCGACCGACATCTGGGTCAACTTCAAGCTGTTCGGCGGCATGGGTCTGATGTTCGCTTTCGTAATTGCGCAAGCCGTCATCCTCTCGCGCCACGCCGAAGACGAGGTCACCGAGGTGAAGAAGCCGTGACGCTCGAGCCGGTCATGCGCGAGCGTCTTGCGACGCTGCACCCGGAGACGCTCGAGATCACCGACGACAGTGCCGCCCACGCCGGCCATTCGGGCGCAGCGCCCGGTGGGAACACCCATTGGACGGTCGCCATCGTGTCCCGCTCCTTCGAAGGCAAGCCCACGATCGCCCGTCACCGCATGGTGTACTCTGCGCTCGGCGATCTCATGAACAATCCGATTCATGCGCTGCAGATCCGCGCACGAACTCCGGAAGAACCTTAAAAGGGGCCAGGCTCAAACCTGACAAGTTCAATCGAATCGGTGTCAGGTTTGAGCCTGGCCCCAAATCAAAGAAGAGGACAGCAAATGATTTCCCGACTCTCCGCCCAGGCTTTCGCCCTCGCCGCCCTCACCGGGCTGCTCACCAGTGCCCCGGCACAGGCCCAGGCGCCGGCCAAGCCTGCCCCCTCGGTGCCGGCCGCAATCACAACGAATTCCGGTCCGGTGGCGACAGTCAACGGCGTAGCAATCCCCCAGCAGCGCGCCGAGTTGCTCGTTCGCGAAAGCATGCAGCAGGGCCAGGCGGACAGCCCGCAGCTGCGCGCCGCGATCCGCGAGGAACTGATCAATCGCGAAGTCATGGCCCAGGAAGCTGCCAAGAGCGGCGTGACCAAGAAGCCGGAGATCCAGAACGAGCTGGAGATGGCCCGCCAGCAATTGATCGTGCAGGCTTACATCCGCGAATATTTCCGCACGCACGCCATCAGCGATGCCGAGATCCAGAAAGAATACGATCGCATCAAGCTGGAAAGGGGCGACAAGGAATATAAGACGCGCCACATCCTCGTCGGCACTGAGGAAGAGGCCAAGACCGCGATCACGGACCTGAAGAAGGGCGCCAAGTTCGACGATCTTGCAAGGAAGATTTCCAAGGACGAAGGCTCCAAGGCAAAAGGCGGCGACCTGGACTGGCAGGCCCCGGGCGTGATGGACAAGGAATTCGCGAGCGCAATGACGAAGTTGTCCAAAGGCAAGCTTGCCGACGCTCCTGTCAAGACCCGGTTCGGCTTCCACGTGATCCAGGTTGACGACGTGCGCGCTGCCCAGTTCCCGCCGCTGGCCGAGGTGAAGAACAATCTCGTTCGCAACATGCAGGGCCAGAAGGTCTCGAAGCTTCTCGAGGAACTGCGCCAGAAAGCCAAGGTCGAGTAGCACGGAGGAAAGTATGAGCCCCGAAAAAATCAAGGTGCGCGTGACCGATACGGGCAAGACCATGGACGTCGCCGTCCTCTCCAAGCGTGCGGAGTGGATCGAAGTGGTCCTCGGGGAAGGCATCCACAGCGTCAAGTGCCAGCTGACCCCGACACGCAACGGTCTCGCTTACGCGGGCTCCGCCATGGGCCGGGAGATCGTCTACGAGAGAAGCCAGGCGCAGGTGAAAGCGGAACTCGAACTTTTCAATCCCGCCACGCCCAAGGCCCGGCCGCGCTGAGCGGCCGCGCCCTTCCCGCTTACTGCTTTGCCGGCTCGGCCGCCGGGATCTTGCAGGCGGTGTACGTAGCCGTCGGCCCGTCCGACAAGGTCGCTTCCTCGCCGCTGATGCGGAGCTCCGCCTTGCCATTGCCAAAGCGCATCCCGCTGTCGCCACTGACCTTGTCCAACCGGAATTCCCGCTCAGGCAGGATCACCCACGCCGCCGCGCCGTTGTCCAGGTAGCGCAGGTAGAACCGCTTGCCCCCGGCGCACTGGTAAGTAACCGAGTCGGCCGGCACGCGAGAGCGCTCGACCGTGCGGCCTTCGCCGAAGGGCAGGATCGAAGACACGTTCACGCTGGAACATCCCGCCGCAAATAGCTGGGCGCCGGCCGCAAGGCTTGCGAAAATCTTTTTCATTGGGATCCTGGGATGAAATCTAGTTGAGGCCCGCAAGCACGCGCACGTGCTGGACCGCGCTGCGGCCAAGGGCAGAAAGGTCGTAGCCGCCTTCGAGCATCGAGACAATGCGCCCGCCCGTGTGGCGGTCGGTAACGTCTTTCACCTGGTCCGTCACCCATGCGTAGTCGGCGTCCTGGAAAGCGAGCATCGCCATGTCGTCCTCGGCGTGTGCATCGAACCCTGCGGAAAACAGCACGAGCTGCGGCTCGAAGCTCTCGAGCGCAGGCAGCCAGTAGCGGGACACCGCATCGCGGAAGGCTTTGCTGCCCGCGCCGGCCGACAATGGGATGTTCACCATGTTCTCGGCCGCGGGCTCGGTGCCGCTGTAGGGATAAAACGGATGCTGGAAAGTCGAAACCATGAGCACGTGCGGGTCGCCGGTAAAAATATCCTCGGTGCCGTTCCCATGGTGGACATCGAAATCCAATATCGCGACGCGCTCGAGTCCATGCGCGTGGATCGCATGGCGTGCAGCGATCGCAATATTGTTGAAGATGCAAAAGCCCATGGGGCGCGTACGCGTCGCATGGTGGCCGGGCGGCCGCACGCTGCAAAAGGCATTCTCCACTTCGCCACGCATGACGAGGTCCGTGGCGAGCACGCCGGCACCCGCCGCATGCAGCGCCGCCGTGAGGCTGTACGGGTTCATTGCGGTATCCGGATCGAGATGGACCGTCCCCGACTTCGGCGCCGCATCGCGGATCGCGCTGACGTATTCAGTCGGGTGCACGCGCATGATCTGCTCGTCGGAGGCAGCAGGCGCTTCGTGGCGCGCGAGGTATTGGATGATCCCCGAGGCAATCATCTGGTCCTCGATTGCGGCCAGGCGCGCCGGGCATTCGGGATGATGGGCTCCCATGTCGTGCCGGGCGCAATCGGCATGGGTGATGAAAGCGGTGGTCATGGGGCGCGGTGCTGCGTAATTTCGTTTGGGAATCATAGCCTAATCCGGCTGGGCAACCGCCGCGGCATGGCCGGACCCCGTACAATTCGGCCATGCTGCTCAAACCCCAGTTCCAAACTGCCTCCCGCTCGGGCGTTCATCGGGTCATAGAGGCGGCCGGCCAGATCATCCTCGGTAAGGAAGCACAGATACGCCTTGCACTCGCGTGCCTGCTTGCACGCGGCCACTTGCTGATCGAGGACCTGCCTGGCGTCGGAAAAACGACTCTCGCACAAGTACTCGCGCGCACCCTGGGACTGGACTTCCATCGCATCCAGTTCACGAGCGACATGCTGCCCGCTGACATCATCGGGGTCTCGGTCTATGACCGGGAGCGCGGCGGATTCACTTTCCATCCCGGCCCGATCTTCGCGCAGGTGATCCTCGCCGACGAAGTCAATCGCGCCACGCCTAAGACGCAAAGTGCGTTGTTGGAAGCAATGGAAGAGCACCAGGTCACCGCCGAAGGCGAGACCCGCCCATTGCCCTCCCCCTTCTTCGTAATCGCCACGCAGAATCCGTCGGAGCAGGTCGGAACCTTCCCGTTGCCGGAATCGCAGCTGGACCGGTTCCTCATGCGTCTCGAGCTGGGTTATCCCGGACGCGAAGCCGAACGCGCGCTTCTTTCAGGGGCCGATCGACGGGACTTGCTGGCCGCGATGACGCCGTGCCTCGACCCGACGGAACTGGTCGGGCTGCAGGTCGAGGCCGCGCGCGTGCATGTGGCGCCGGCCTTGCTCGACTATGTGCAGGCCATCGTCGAGCACACGCGCCGCTCGCAGGATTACGTGGCAGGGCTTTCGCCGCGGGCTGCGCTCGCCCTTTTGCACGCCGCGCGCGCGTGGGCCTTTATCGAGGGCCGCGACAAGGTGATTCCCGAAGATGTGCAGGCCGTCCTGCCGGGCGTTGCAGCGCACAGGCTGCGTCCTGCCCATGACACCAACCGGCGCGTGGATGTGGGCGCGCAGCTGGTGGCCGCGGTCCCGATTCCTTAACCGTTCAGCCGGGGAAAGCCCCGGCGATCGTTGCCTGGATGGCTTCCGCTGCGGCTCGCGGCGACTGCGCCCCGCGAATCGGCCTGCCGACAACGATGTAGTCGGCCCCGTTCTTGAAAGCCTGGGCCACGTCGACCGTGCGCTTCTGGTCGTCGGCGGCGCGATTATCGACCGGCCGGATTCCCGGGGTCACCACCAGCAACCGTTCACCGAAAGCCGCCTTGATCTGCGGCGCTTCGAGACCCGACGAGATGACGCCATCGCAGCCGGTTTCGACTGCACCGCGCGCGCGCGAAAGAACGAGTTGCTGGACCTCGCCTTGCGCGCCCATCTCGGCAAGATCGGTCTTGTCGAAACTGGTCAGGACCGTGACCGCCAGGATCCGGAGGTCACCCTTCGCTCCTGCGGCCGCTTCCATGATCGACCGGTGGCCATGCACCGTCGCGAAGGTCACGCCCCTGCCGTTCAAATTCGCCACTGCTCGGCGCACGGTTTCCGGAATGTCGTAGAACTTGAGGTCCGCGAATATGTTCTTGTCGCGCGCAGCCAGCCAGTCGAGCAGCTCGAAGTAATTCCCGGAGGTAAAAAGCTCCAGCCCCACCTTGTAGAAGCGCACCGAATCGCCGAGCGACTCGACCAGCGCCTTGGCCTCCGCAATGGTTGGCACGTCGAGCGCCACGATGAGGCGCTCGCGCCGGTCAATGGGTTTCGATACTGGGACTGGCATTACGGGCTCCCTCTGAATGAAGTGTTCGACCGGCGGAACGCTGCGAGACGCGATTCTGCCGGAAACCGCGCCAGCCGGGGAACTGTGCCGAAGCGCATCTGGAGCGTCGAATTCCGGCAGGACGGCGGTGATCGTCGCTCCCAGCACCACGACCACCCACGAAATGTAGATCCACAAAAGGAAGATCGGGATCGCGGCAAACGCGCCATAGATGAGCGTGAAGGTCGGGAAATGGGTTACGTACAGCGCAAAGAGAAGCTTCGCAAGCTCGAACGCGAGGCCCGCGATCAGGCCCCCCGCCAGCGCATGCCGCCATGCCACGCGCTTGTTCGGCAGCACACGGTAGACAAGCGTGAAGGCAAGGCAGGTGAAGACATAGGGCACGAGCCGCAGCACGTTGATCGTGACCCAGCGCGGCTGGCCGAGGAGCCCCATCGACTGTCCCACGATCCAGGTGGTCATCGAGACGCTCGCGCCCACCAGCAGCGGGGCAATGGCCAGCGTGAAGAGATAAAGCGCAATGCGGTGGACCGGCCGGCGCCGCTGCGAGACTCGGAACAGCCGGTTCAGGGTCTCATCGATGCCCATCATGAGGCTGAGGGAGGTGATGCCGAGGAACACGATGCCGACGGTCGTGAGTTGCGTAGCGTTCTCGGTAAATTCCGTGAGCTGGGTGCGAATGAGCCGCCTGCCGACGTCGGGGAGGAAATTGCGGATCACGAAGTGCTGCAACGCCTCGATCCACTGGTCGAACAGCGGAAAAGTCGACGACACGGAGAGTACGACCGCGAGAAGCGGCACGAGTGAAAGCAGGGTCGTGAAGGTCAGTCCCGCAGCGACCTGGAAGCAGCGGTCCTCGTCGATGCGGCGGACGATGGCCGCGCTGAAAGCTGCGAACGCTCGATAACCCTGTGGAGGAGGACTCTGCATGACCGACCCTATAATACGTCCCCCTCCGAAAAGCACCGGTTCATGGAAGACGTGCTCGTCCTTTACTACACGCAAGGCGGCTCGATCCGGCGCATGGCCGAGCTGATTGCGGACGGCATCGAGCGCGTGCCGGGTGCAGTTGCCAGATTGCGCACCGTGCCAAAGGTCGCGGCCACGACCGCGGTCGCCGAGCCCTCGATACCGGATGCGGGGGCGCCCTATTGCGACTTGAAGGACCTCGAGGAGTGCAGCGGCCTTGCGCTGGGAAGCCCCACCCGCTTTGGCAACATGGCTGCGCCGCTCAAATATTTCCTCGACGGGACGTCTTCGCTGTGGCTCTCGGGTGCGCTCGCCGGAAAGCCGGCGTGCGTATTCACCTCCACCGCAAGCCTGCACGGAGGACAGGAGACGACGCTGGTATCGATGATGCTACCGCTCCTGCATCACGGCATGCTGATCGTCGGCCTGCCCTATACCGAGCCGGTCCTTTCTTCTACGACGAGCGGAGGGAGCCCGTACGGGGCAAGCCATGTCGGCGGCGTAGCGGACGACCAGCCCATCAGCGAGGCCGAGCGCACGCTGTGCATCGCGCTTGGAAAGCGCCTCGCCCACGCCGCGCTCAAATTGCGATGACGCCCGCCGTCCGACTGGCGTCGAATTCGGCCGCCGCCAGCCTGGTTGCGCTGATCTTCCTTTGCCTCGCCTGGGAACTGTGGCTGGCGCCAATCCGTCCCGGCGGCTCCCTTCTGGCGCTGAAAGCCTTGCCGCTGCTCATCCCGCTGTTCGGCGTGCTGCGCGGCAAGCGCTACACGTTCCAGTGGTCGAGCATGTTCATCCTGCTGTACTTCACCGAAGGCGTCGTCCGCGGATGGGGCGACGCAGGGTTGTCCCGCCAGCTGGGGCTCGCCGAAGTCGCGCTCAGCCTGGTGTTCTTTTCGGCAGTCGTGGCCTACTCCCGCCTGACGCGCTGACGCTTCGGAAGATCCGCCCCCTCACACGCCTCGTTGCGGGTTGACGCGCTCGGCCTTGCTTTCGAGCTTGTTGAGCGCGCTGATGTAGGCCTTGGCAGAAGCCACGACGATGTCCGTGTCGGCCCCAATGCCATTCACAATGCGCCCGCCCTTGGACAGGCGCACCGTGACCTCGCCCTGCGATTCCGTGCCGGAGGTGACGGCGTTCACCGAGTACAGCAGCAGTTCGGAGCCGCTCTTGGCGACCGTCTCGATCGCCTTGAAGGTCGCGTCCACAGGACCGTCGCCCTCCGAGTCGATCTTGTGCTCCTTGCCCGCCTCGGTGATCACCACCGTGGCGTGCGGGCGTTCGCCCATGCCGCTCGCCTGATTCATATGGATGAGCTTCCAGTGATCCTCGGTCTCGGGGATGGAAGTGTCTGAGACGAGGGCCTGGAGGTCCTCGTCGAAAATCTCCGACTTTTTATCCGCGAGGTCCTTGAACTTCTGGAACGCCTTGTTGTAGGCATCCTCGGACTCGAGGTCGATGCCGAGTTCTTTCAGGCGCTGCTTGAACGCCGTGCGTCCCGAGAGCTTGCCGAGCACGATGCGGTTGGTCGTCCAGCCGACGTCCTCCGCCGTCATGATTTCGTAGGTCTCGCGGGCCTTGAGCACGCCGTCCTGGTGGATGCCGGAAGCATGGGCGAACGCATTGGCCCCCACGACTGCCTTGTTGGGCTGCACGACGAACCCGGTGATTTGCGACACGATGCGCGAAGTCGGGACGATGTGCTTTGCGTCGATGCGCGTGTCCAGGCCGAAGAAGTCCTTGCGCGTGCGCACGGCCATCACCACTTCCTCGAGCGACGTATTGCCAGCGCGCTCGCCCAGGCCGTTGATCGTGCATTCGATCTGGCGCACGCCGCCGATCATGACGGCCGCCAGCGAATTGGCCACCGCCATGCCAAGGTCGTTATGGCAGTGCACGGACCACACGGCCTTGTCGGAATTCGGGATCCGCTCGCGCAGGGACCGGATGAATTCACCGAACTGCTGGGGTACCGCATAGCCGACCGTATCGGGCATGTTGATGGTCGAAGCGCCTTCCGCAATCACGGCCTCGAGCACGCGGCAGAGGAAGTCCGGGTCCGAGCGGCTGCCGTCTTCCGGGGAGAACTCGACGTCGCCGCAATTGTTGCGCGCGAACCGCACCGAGAGTTTCGCCTGCTCGAAGACCTGGTCGCGCGTCATGCGCAATTTCTTTTCCATGTGCAGGTCGCTGGTGGCGAGGAAGACGTGGATGCGAGCCGATTTCGCGCCCTTGAGCGCATCGATTCCGCGCTGCACGTCCTTGTCGTTCGCGCGGCACAAGCCCGCCACGGTCGAGTCCTTGATGAGGGCGGCCACCGCCTTTACGGCCTCGAAGTCCCCGTTCGACGCCGCCGGGAAGCCAGCCTCGATCACGTCGACCTTCATGCGCTCGAGCGCCCTTGCGATGCGCAGTTTCTCTTCGCGCGTCATGGAGGCGCCTGGGCTCTGCTCGCCGTCGCGCATGGTCGTGTCGAAGATGATCAAGTGGTCCGGTTTCATGGTGCGCTCCTGGTGCGTTGCTGACGATGGATGAACGTGGGCCTTTTCTCCGGGCCTTGCGGGCCGGGAGGCAGGGGTACTTCCGAATTGGGGGGTTAGAGTGTGCGCGCGGGGCGCAGCAGCTCAGCCAGCGACAGGATCGCCAGGCTGGGGACGTTCGAACGAAGGAGGTTCGAGGGCTGCATAGCGGCTGAATATAGCCGCGATCAAGGTCGGTTGCAAGTCGAGCGGTGGCCAGTCGCCGGATCCGGCAACTCTAGCGCCGCCTTTGCCGGGTCTTCTTGACGATCCACATCGCGTAGCCCGACATCGAGTAGGCCACGAAGAGGAGGAACAGGATCATCGGCGGGTTCGCCGCAACGACCGTGATGCCGCCGATGATGAGCGGCACTACCCAGAAGGGCACGCGCTTGCGCAGGTTGAAGTCCTTGAAGCTGTAGAACGGGATGCTGACGACCATCGTGATCCCGGCAAAAAGCGTGGTGGCGAAGGCGATGTAGCGAATCCAGTCCACCCGATCGATGCCGAAGTCGTCCGCCACCCAGATGAACCCTGCGACGAGCGCCGCGGCCGCCGGGCTGGGCAGGCCCTGGAAGAAGCGCTTGTCGACCACTTCGATGTTGGTGTTGAAGCGCGCCAGGCGCACCGCGGCGGCGGCGCAATAAACGAATGCCGGAATCCAGCCTGCGTTGCCAAGGTCCTTGAGCGCCCAGACGTACATCACGAGCGCAGGTGCCGCGCCAAAGGAGACCATGTCGGACAGGCTGTCGTAGTCGGCACCGAACTCGCTCTGGGTTCTCGTCATCCGCGCGATGCGCCCGTCGAGCCCATCGAGCACCATGGCGACGAAGATGGCGACAGCGGCCTGCTCGAATCGCGCGTTCATGGCCTGCACGACCGAGTAGAACCCCGCGAACAGCGCCGCGGTCGTTACCAGATTGGGAAGCAGGTAGATGCTGCGCCTGCGGAGCGGAACCCTGAGTTCCGGCACGCGCAAATCGGCGTCTGACCGGATCTCCGGGAGGTCAGCCACGCCCGGACAACTTCGCGAGCACGGTCTCTGATGCGAACACCTTGTCGCCTATGGCTGCGCGGGGCTCGGCATCCAGCGGGAGGTAAACGTCGACGCGTGAGCCGAAGCGGATGAAGCCGTACCGCTGGCCCCGCACCAAGCTCGCACCGGCGCCGACATAACACAGGATGCGCCGCGCGATCAGGCCGGCCACCTGCACGCAGGTAATCTCACGCCCGCTCGAAGTCGTGATCAGCAGGGCGTTGCGCTCGTTTTCGATCGATGCCTTGTCAAGGGCGGCATTGAAGAAAGCGCCATGGTGGTAGACGACCTCGCTCACGATGCCATCGACCGGCGAGCGGTTCGAGTGGACGTTGAACACGTTCATGAAGACGCTGATCTTGATCGCGTCGCAGTTGCGGTAAGGATCGCGCTCCTTGCCGACCACTACCACGCGCCCATCGGCAGGCGAGACGACGGCCAGCGGGTCGGTCGGCACCTCGCGTGCCGGATCGCGAAAGAACTGCAGGATGAAGAGTGCAATCACCCACAGCGGAACGGACCAGCCCCAGCCGAAAAAGTAACCGACTGCCAGGGAGGCCGCGACCGAGAGTGCAAGGAAGGGCCAGCCTTCCTTGGCAATCACCGGATGCGGATAGTTAGCGGCCATGCCGGTTCGCTCCGTTGCGTGCTAGTTCTTGGACTTGTCGACCAGCTTGTTCTTCTTGATCCAGGGCATCATGTCGCGCAGCTTGCCGCCGACCGTTTCGATCGGATGCTGCGCCGTGATGCGGCGCCGGCTGAGGATCGTCGGTGCGCCGGCGCGGTTTTCGTTGATGAAGCTCTTGGCATACTCGCCGGTCTGGATGTCCTTGAGGATGTCCTTCATCGCCTTTCGCGTCTCGTCGGTGATGATGCGGGGGCCGCTGACGTATTCGCCGTACTCCGCGTTGTTCGAGATCGAGTAGTTCATGTTGCCGATGCCGCCCTCGTACATCAGGTCGACGATCAGCTTGAGCTCATGCAGGCACTCGAAATACGCCATCTCCGGCGCGTAGCCCGCCTCGACCAGCGTGTCGAACCCCGCTTTCACCAGCTCGACGCAACCGCCGCACAGCACCGTCTGCTCGCCGAAGAGGTCCGTCTCGGTCTCTTCTTTGAAGTCGGTTTCGATGATGCCGGCCTTGCCCCCGCCGATTGCCGAAGCATAGGAGAGCGCCATGTCGCGCGCTTTGCGCGACGAATTCTGGTGGACCGCAATCAACATCGGAACACCGCCGCCACCGGCGTACGTCGAACGTACGGTGTGGCCGGGCGCCTTGGGGGCGACCATCCAGACGTCGAGGTCTGCGCGGGGCGTGACTTGGCCGTAATGAACGTTGAAGCCATGGGCAAAGGCAAGCGCCGCGCCTTTCTTGATGTTCGGCTCGACCTCGGACTTGTAGGTCGCTGCTATATGCTCGTCCGGCATCAGCATCATGACGATGTCGGCGCCCTTCACCGCTTCGGCCACTTCCGCGACCTTGAGACCGGCTTTCTTTGCCTTGTCCCACGACGCGCCGCCTTTACGCAGGCCGACGGTGACCTTGACGCCCGATTCGTGCAGGTTCAGCGAATGGGCGTGGCCCTGGGAGCCATAGCCGACGATGGTGACCTTCTTGCCCTTGATGAGCGAAAGGTCCGCGTCCTTGTCGTAAAACACCTTCATGATTTCCCCTCTTTATCGATAAATGAGTTTGATGTCCGCCGGTGGACCCGGCCGCGCTGCCGACCTGGTTTAGGCGCGCAGGATCCGGTTGCCCCGACCAATCCCCGACGCGCCTGTGCGTACGGTTTCGATAATGGCGCCGGCGTCGAGCGCCTGGATGAATGCATCGAGCTTCTGGCCGGCGCCGGTCAGCTCGATCGTGTAGGTGTTGTCGGAGACGTCGATGATGCGCCCGCGAAAGACGTCCGCCATGCGCTTCATGTCCTCCCTTTCCTTCGCCCCGGCGCGCACCTTGATGAGCATCAGCTCGCGCTCGATGTGCTCGGCCTCCGACAGGTCGACGACCTTCACCACTTCGACCAGCTTGTTCAGCTGCTTGGTGATTTGCTCGATCACGTCCTCCGATCCCGTCGTCACGATGGTCATGCGCGACATGGACGCGTCCTCGGTCGGCGCAACGGTCAGCGACTCGATGTTGTAGGCGCGGGCCGAAAAGAGCCCCGAAACGCGCGACAGCGCGCCGGCCTCGTTCTCGAGGAGAACTGAAATGATGTGTCGCACTGTTTTTACTTTCGCGGCGCCGCGCCGCTCAAAGCTCTTCGGAAAGGATCATCTCCGAGATGCCCTTGCCTCCGGGGATCATCGGGAAGACGTTCTCGGTCTGGTCGGTGAGGAAATCCATGAACACGAGATCGCTCTTCCTCTTGAAGGCGTCCCGCAGCGCCGGCTCGACATCCTCCGGCTTGGTGATCTGCACGCCGCTATGGCCGTAGCCCTCGGCAAGCTTCACGAAGTCGGGCAGCGCATCCATGTAGGACTCGGAATAGCGGTTGCCGTGGAAGAACTCCTGCCACTGGCGCACCATGCCCATGTACTTGTTGTTCAGGCTCACGATCTTGATCGGCAGGCGGTACTGCTTGCAGGTGGAAAGCTCCTGCAGGCACATCTGGATCGAGGACTCGCCGGTCACGCAGGCTACCGTCGCACCGGGGTTCGCCATTTGCGCGCCCATTGCGGCCGGCAGGCCGAAGCCCATCGTCCCGAGGCCGCCTGAGTTGATCCAGCGTCGCGGCTTGTCGAATTTGTAAAACTGCGCAGCCCACATCTGGTGCTGGCCGACGTCCGAAGTGATGAAGGCATCGCCGCCGGTCACTTCGTAGAGCTTCTCGATCACGAATTGCGGCTTGATAAGCTTCGAGGCGCGGTTGTACTTAAGGCAGTCCTTGCCCCGCCACTCCTCGATCGATTTCCACCAGGCCTTGAGCTTCGCGGCATCGGGCTTCTGGGTGCCTGCGCGAATGAGGCGCAGGAATTCGTCCAGCACCTCGGACACGTTGCCGACGATCGGCACGTCGACCTTCACGCGCTTGGAGATCGAGGACGGGTCGATGTCGATATGGATGATCTTTCGCGGGTTCTGCGCGAAATGCTTCGGGTCGCCGATGACGCGGTCGTCGAACCTCGCGCCGATGGCAACCAGCACATCGCAGTTGTGCATGGCCATGTTGGCTTCGTACGTGCCGTGCATGCCGAGCATGCCGAGAAACTGCTTGTCCGTGGCCGGGTAGCCGCCGAGCCCCATAAGGGTATTCGTGATGGGGTAGCCCAGCAGCCTCGTGAGCTCGGTCAGTTGCTTCTCGCCGTTCGAGAGCACGACGCCGCCACCGGCATAAATCATCGGGCGCTCTGCCTCGAGCAGGAGCTGGACGGCCTTCTTGATCTGGCCGCCATGGCCCTTGACCACCGGGTTGTACGACCGCATCGAAACGGTGTCTGGGTAGACGAAACTCGTCGGCTGCGTCGTGATGTCCTTGGGGATATCCACCAGTACCGGGCCCGGACGCCCGGTGGTTGCCAGATAGAAGGCCTTCTTGATCGTCAGCGCGAGATCCGCGACATCCTTCACGAGGAAGTTGTGCTTCACGCAGGGCCGCGTGATTCCGACCGTGTCCACTTCCTGGAACGCATCCAGGCCGATCGCGTACGTCGGCACCTGGCCGACCAGGATCACCATGGGAATTGAATCCATGTAGGCCGTCGCAATGCCGGTTACGGCATTCGTGAGGCCCGGACCCGAAGTAACAAGGCAAACGCCGACTTTCTTGCTCGCGCGCGAGTAGCCGTCCGCAGCATGCGCAGCGCCTTGCTCGTGGCGAACGAGCACGTGCTTCACCTTGTCCTGCTTGAAGAGCTCGTCGTAGATGTAGAGCACCGCTCCGCCGGGGTAGCCGAAAACATGCTCGACCCCTTCTTCCTGGAGGCAGCGAACGACGATCTCTGCGCCGGTGAGCTCCACGCCTTTGATTCTGTCCATGGGCCTTGGAGAAAGTTACGGAAAGCCTTGAACGTTAACCAGATGTTGCGCTGCGGTCAAGGCGCAGCGCAGCGCAGCCGAAAGTCTTCCGAGCGCGAGAGCGGTGCAGGGGCGCATTTGGTACCATCGCCGCGGAGCCCGCTCCCAGATTTTCGATTTTCATATACGCGGGCACACGAGACGGAGATCCCCTGGCCTCATCCAGCGAAATGTCGGCGTTCCTGGCCGGCGCTGAGCGACGCGCGTTCAAACAGGCGGTATTTGCGGTGCGCAACGAGGAATCGGCGCTCGATATCGTCCAGGACGCCATGCTCAAGCTGGCCGAGAAATACGGCGGAAAGCCTGCCGCCGAACTGCCGATGCTGTTCCAGCGCATCCTGCAGAACACAATCCGGGACTTTTACCGAAGGCAAAAGGTCAGGTCTCTCTGGGGGACGCTCCTTGGCTCCCTCGGATCCGCGCGCGATGGCGGCGATGACGATTACGACCCGTTGGAAACTTTGCGCGTCGATCCCCGGTCGGAACATGAGGAGCCTCCTCCACAGCAACTAGAGCGAAAGCAACTTATTGAAATTATTGAGATTGAGGTCTCGAAACTGCCGGAACGTCAACGCGAGGCGTTCCTGATGCGTTACTGGGAAGAGTTGGACGTCGCGGAAACCGCAAAATTGATGGGGTGCTCGGAAGGTAGCGTGAAAACGCATTGCTCCCGGGCCACTCATGCGTTGGCGGCCGCACTGCAGAAAAGGGGCATAACTCTTTGACGTCATTGAAATCAGGGCAGCCAATGAACGAGCCGCAATTTGCCAGCAAAGTAAAACTCCTCCTGAACGAGGGGACGGTGAAGACAGACACCCTTCATCGCCTGAAGCAGGCGCGCGCCGAGGCGTTGAAGCACCAGCGCGTTTCGCGTCCGGCCCCTGCCTTGGCCTGGGTGGAGTCCCTGGTTACCGACTTCGGCGGATTTACCGGCTTTTCGCTTCGGCTGGTGCTCCCCATGGCGGTGCTGGTGGGAGGCCTTGTCGCCATCAACGGCTGGCAGCAGAACCTGCGAGTGGCGGAAGTCGAGGAAATCGACGCCCTGCTACTGACCGACGACCTGCCCCTGGACGCATACCTGGACAAAGGGTTCGAGGCGTGGCTCAAGAAGCGGACGCCCTGATCGTGGGCTTGACCGGCTCGGGTCGCCGGGACGTCGTATCGCGGCTCATCTTCGGGCTCCTGGTTTTCGTCTTCAGCTTCGCGGTCCAAGCCGCTGCCCCCAAGAAAAATCCCGCCTGGACGGACCTCACCGCGGAGCAGCAGCAGACGCTGCAACCGCTCGCGGGCGAATGGGGCTCAATGGACGCCCCGCGCAAGGTCAAGTGGCTTGGCATCGCCAAGCGCTATCCAGCAATGACCGAAGTCGAGCAGAAGCGCGTGCAGACGCGCATGTCCGATTGGGTAAAGCTGACCCCGGACCAGCGGAAAGAAGCCCGTGAGCGCTTTCGCAAGATCACCAAGCTGCCGCCAGGCAAGCGGGAGGTGGTCACGCAGCACTGGGAGGAGTACCAACAGCTTCCGGCTGACGTAAAGCGCAATCTCGCGGCCGAGACGAAAAAGAAAACCGAGAACCTGGAGCCGCGAAGCCGCGCGAAGACTGCCCAGTCGAAGAAGCCGCCGGTCGTGGCCGAACCCCACGCCCCGACGCCGGCGATGTCCTCGGTCATCCCGACCTCCGCAAACTGATTTTTTGGTGACGGCCCCTGCGGCAGGCGGCGCACCAAGCATTACGCGCCGCATCCTGAGCATGCTGTATGAAGCCGCGTTGCTGTTTGCGGTCGCGTTCGTCGCGACGTGGCTGTTCCAGTTCGCAGCTGGCGGCGCGATCGTCACAGGCTGGCAGCGCACCGCCCTGCAGGCCTACTTGGCAGCAGTTTTCGCGGCTTACTTTCTCTGGTGCTGGCTCCGCGGTGGGCAAACACTGGCCATGAAAGCGTGGCGCATCCGGCTCGTTTCGCCGGGCAAGAGTCGGGTCTCTCCGCGGACCGCTCTTGCGCGCCTCGTCCTCGCTGCGCTGTTCGTGGGATCGTTCTGCGCTGCCCTGATCGCAGCTTTCGTGCACCGCAATCCGTGGATCGCGTTTGCAACGCTTGTTGCCTCCGGCACGGGGATCGGCTGGGCGCTCGTGGATCGGGAGCGCCAGTTCCTGCATGACCGCCTGGCCGGTACCCGGCTGGTCCTCGTGGGTGAAGACGGCTGACTGGCGCCTACCGCCGTTCGACCCACCACATCATCAGCACAGCGGCGCCCAAAAATGCAACGCTCGGAAGGACCGCAGAAGTAAAGGGCGTCCAGTTCTGCAACAGGCCGATATGCGAGAACAGGCTGTTAAGCATATGGAAAACGATCCCGAGCATGATGCCCAAGAAGACTTTCACGCCGACCAGGCCGGCCCGCACGTGCATGTACGCGAACGGCAAGGCCAGCGCCATCATGACCAGGGTTGCGATCGGATAGACCAGCTTCTTCCACATGGCGATCTCGTATCGCTCGGTTTTCTGGCGGTTGCCGGCGAGATGCTCCGTGTATTTGTACAGCCGCCACGCGGACATGCGCTCGGGCGCGACGATGAGCACGTTCAGCAATTCAGGGGTCAGCGCGGTTCTCCAGTCGAACTGGTCGAGCTTTTCGATGCGCGGGCCTGCTTCGGTCATGCGTGTCTGCGCCACACCGTAAAGCCTCCAGACACCGCCCCCCCGGTACTCCCCGCGGTCCGCTGACCGGGCAATGTCGAGCTTGGAATCGGCGTTGAACTCGTAGATGCGCACGCCGGTCAGGGCGTTGTCCCGTCGTGCCTCTCGCACGTTGATGAACGAGCGCTCGTCCTTGAACCAGAGTCCGGACTTGAGCTCCTGGCCGATCAGCGAACTCTTCGCGCGCAGCTTCAATGTCTGCGCCGCCTGTTCCGCAATCGGCGCGATCCACTCTCCCAGCACGAATGTGACAACGACAAACGCCAGCCCGATTTTCACGAGGATCCTGCCGGCATCTGACGGCGAGAATCCCGCGGCCCTCATAACGGTGTATTCGGAGTTGCTGGCAAGGTACGCAAGGACGTAGAGCGTGCCTATGAGGACCACGACCGGGAACAACTCATAGGCGTGGGCGGGCACCGACAGGGCCACGAAGGTCAGGATTTCGCGCAGGTGGTAGTTGCCCACGTCCAGTTCGGCCAACTCGTTGACCAGGTCGAAGAACGCAAACAGCGCTAGAAAACCCGCGAGCACGAATCCGACGGCCGCATAAATCTGCCTCGCCAGGTACCGCTCGAGCGTCCTTGCCCTCATCCGCGCGGCCCGAGCACGCCCATGCGGCGCGCGAACAGTAAACCAAGCACAGTGAGCATCACTGCATGCACCAGCCACAGGCCCACGCCGAACGCGAGCTGGCCCTGTGCGACCCGCGCCTGGCTCAACGTGAGCAGGTTGGAATACACCATGTAGGCAAGAAGCGCGAAAAGCAGGTTGAGCGAGCGCCCCGCCCGCGGATTCACGAAACTCATAGGGATCGCGAGCAGCGCCAGGATGAGAGCGGAGATGGGCACCCCCAGGCGCCAGACCAGTTCGCCCAGATTGACATTTGTCGGCGCGCTGAAAAGCGCCCGGGTCGAACGGCTCTTTTGCGTCTCATTCGGCGTGCCGCCTTCCTTTGCGTCGATGCGCGTTTCATAGCGCGCGAATTCCATCACCCGGAATTCCGCCTCGCCGGGATTGCCCTCATAGCGCCTGCCATTGAGCAGCACGAGGAAGCGGTCGCCGTTCGGAGCACGTTCTACGTAGCCCTTGTCGCTCATCATGATCCCGGTCTTTTTTTGCTGGATCGAATTCACGAAGACGTTCTGAACCGTCATCGAATCGCCCGAGACAGACTCCACGAAGAAGACCCGGTCGCGGCTGCTCGATTCGCCGAACACTCCGGGACTCACTCGCGAAATTTCGTCGCGGTTCTCCATGCCGACGCGATATTCCTCGCTCTTCTGCACCGCCCACGGGGAGATGAAAAGCGACAGCGCTGCGATCACCAGCACGAGCGGGGCGGCGAACATCATCACCGGCTTGATCCATGCCGCGACAGAGAGGCCCGAGTTGAACCAGATCACCATTTCAGAATCACGGTAGCTGCGCGTGAGCGTGAGGAGAATCGTGATGAACAGCGTGAGCGACAAGAGGATGGGCAGCGCGTTGATGGTGAAGAAGCCGAGGAACGCGACAACCGCATCGGAGGGCAGCTTGCCGCCCGCGGCCTGGCCGAGCAGCCGGATGAGCCGCACCGTAAGCGCGATCAGGAACAGCGTCATGAAGACTGCGCCTGCAAGTCCTGCGAATTCGCGAAGCAGCGCGCGGTGGAAAATCATTGCGTGTCGGGGGGGCGCGTGGCTCGCTGCTGGACTGGACGCTGTATCCGGCGCAGCGAAAATCATGCGAAGATTCGCGCTGGCAGGAACAAGGAAACTGCAATGGAATTTAGCATAAAAGCCCTCAGCCCCGAGAAGAAAAAGACCGGCTGCATGGTGGTCGGTGTCTGGCAGGGAGGCTCATTAACGCGCGGGGCGCAGCTTGCGGACAAGGCAAGCGGCGGGCAGGTATCCGCGGTGCTCAAGCAGGGCGATTTGTCGGGTCGCAGCGGCTCCTCGCTGTTGCTGCACCGCCCGTCGGGCCTCGCCGCCGACCGCCTCCTGCTCGTTGGTCTCGGCGAACAAAAGAAGTTCGGCGAGACTGCTTTCAAGGATGCGATCCGCTCTGCCTCCAACGCGCTTAAAAACCTTGGTGCCAAAGATGCAACGCTCGCCCTGACGGACCTCGAGGTCCCCGGACGAGACTTGGCGTGGAACGTGCGGCATGCCGTTACGGGGCTGCGCGAAGTGCTTTACCGGTTCGACATTCTCAAGACGGGCAAGAAGCTCCCGGTCCCTGCACTGGCAGCTGTCACGTTGGCCGTCGTTGGCGGTGCGTCGCTCAAACCGGCAGAGCGCGCGCTCGAGGAAGCTGTTGCGACAGCCGACGGGATCGACTTTGCCAAGACACTCGGCAACCTGCCGCCGAACATCTGCACGCCCGCCTACCTTGCAGACGAAGCGAAGAAGCTCGCGCGCGAATTCAAACTGGGCATCGAGGTGCTCGAGCAGCGCGACATGGAAAAGCTCGGCATGGGCGCGCTGCTGGCGGTGTCGAGCGGGTCGCGCCAGCCGCCCAAGCTCATCGTGCTCAAGTACCTCGGGGGCGCGAAGAAGCAGAAGCCGATCGTGTACGTCGGCAAGGGCATCACTTTCGATACCGGCGGAATCTCGCTCAAGCCCGGCGGCGAAATGGACGAAATGAAATTCGACATGTCCGGCGCCGGCAGCGTACTGGGAACCATGCGGGCCCTCGCCGGGATGCGCGCGCCGGTCAATGCGATCGGGCTCATCCCGGCTGCTGAGAACATGCCCGGCGGCAATGCAACGCGTCCCGGCGACATCGTGACGACGCTCTCAGGCCAGACAGTGGAAATCCTGAACACCGACGCCGAGGGCCGGCTCGTCCTCTGCGATGCTTTGACCTATGCCGAGCGCTTCGAGCCTGACGTGGTGATCGACATCGCAACTCTGACCGGAGCCTGCGTAGTCGCGCTGGGTCACGTGGCAAGCGGCCTTTTTTCAAACGACGAGAATCTCGCCGGCGAAATCGGCGCGGCTGCAGATGATGCATGGGACCGCGTTTGGCGCCTTCCGCTCTGGGACGATTACCAGGAACAGTTGCGCTCGAACTTCGCCGACATGGCCAACATCGGCGGGCGGCCCGGCGGCAGCATCACGGCGGCCTGCTACCTCTCGCGCTTTACCAAGAAAATGCGCTGGGCTCACCTGGATGTAGCAGGCACGGCATGGAAGAGTGGGCGGGAAAAAGGGTCCACCGGCCGTCCTGTGCCGCTGCTGGTCCGCTTTGCGCTCAGGCGCGCCGGGCTCAAGCCCCGTTGACCACGATCGACTTTTACTTCAATGCCGACGACCGGCTGCAGGTCGCCTGCCGGCTTGCGGCAAAAGCCTACGCGCAAAAGAAACGGTTGTTGATCTTCGCCCCGGGCGAGAGCTTCCGGAGGATCGATTCGATGCTCTGGACCCTGCAGCCGCTGTCGTTCGTTCCCCATTGCGCCGCCCGCGATCCGCTGGCTGACCGCACGCCGGTGCTGATCGCGAACGATTCGTCGGATCCGCCGGACTGCGAGATTCTCCTCAACCTCGACCGGGAGTGCCCGCCCTTCTTCGAGCGCTATGCACGCCTTCTCGAAATCGTAGGGCAGGACGATGCGGACCGGCAGCAGGGACGCAGCCGGTTCAAGTTCTACAAGGAACGAGGCTATGCCCTCGGAAGCCACGACCTCGCCGGCCGCGCCTGAATTGGAAGAATCCGACCCCCTCGTCGAGCGCATCGATGCACTGCTGAAACGCCATCAGCAACCGCCCCCCTCGCCCAGCGTGGTCGATGCGCCGGAGCGTCTTGTCGACGTGCCGCCCCCCGATATCGACGACGACATCCCGGTGCTCACCGAGATCGTCGATCTGCCCGGCCGTGCCGCGCAGCCGGCGGCGATCGAGCCGCTGTCGATCGAATCGCTCCTGGCCGAACTGGACGAAGCGCTCTCAATGCGCCTGAACCGCGCTCTCGGCAACCTGCTCGAGCAGTCGCTCGACGGCCTGAGGGCCGAACTCTCGTCAAGCGTCCGAAGCCTGGTGCGAGAAGCGGTGGAAAAAGCACTGGCGGACGACTTACGGAAGCGAAACCGCCTGCCCTGATCGCTTGGCGCGGAGGGCCGATTGTCGCGGTTGGTATAATCCGCAACTTCGCGCACCCACCGCGCATCCTGACGCTATCCGCCCTTAATGGCCCTCGAAAAGAGCTTCGAACCGCACTCGATCGAGCGCCGCTGGTACGCCGAGTGGGAATCCAAAGGGTACTTCGAGGCCGGCGCTTCGGAGGGCCATCCGCCTTACTGCATCCAGCTGCCGCCGCCGAACGTCACCGGCACGCTTCACATGGGCCACGCGTTCCAGCAAACGCTCATGGACGCGCTTGTTCGCTATCACCGCATGCGCGGATTCAACACCAACTGGGTGGTCGGCACTGATCACGCGGGAATCGCGACCCAGATCGTCGTAGAGCGGCAGCTTCAGGCGGAAGGGAAATCCCGGCACGACTTCGGACGGGAAAAATTCATCGAGCGCGTCTGGGGCTGGAAACAGGAGTCCGGCTCGACGATCACCCGGCAGATGCGCAGGCTCGGGGATTCGGCCAACTGGACCTACGCCGACGCGGACGGGCAGCACGCGGGTTATTTCACGATGGACGCGAAGATGTCGCGTGCCGTCGTGGAAGTCTTCGTGCGCCTGTTCGACGAAGGCCTGATCTACCGCGGCAAGCGGCTCGTCAACTGGGATCCGGTCCTTGGCACCGCCGTGTCCGACCTCGAAGTCGACAGCGAGGAAACCGTCGGCACGATGTGGCAGATCGTCTATCCGTTTGTCGATGGGCCGCAGGGTTCGACCGACAAGGACGGTAACGCAGTCACGCTGCGCGGCATGACCATCGCGACCACCCGGCCGGAGACCATGCTGGCCGACGGGGCGGTCGCCGTTCACCCGGAGGACGCCCGCTACAAGCATCTCATCGGCAAGCGCGTGATCCTGCCGCTCTGCGATCGCACCATTCCCGTGATCGCCGACGATTTCGTCGAGCGCGACTTCGGCACGGGATGCGTGAAGGTCACCGGCGCACACGATTTCAACGACTATGGCGCCGCCATACGCCATAACCTGCCGTTGATCGTCATCTTTACGCTCGATGCGAAGATCAACGAGAACGGCCCTGAGCAGTTCCGGGGCATGGACCGGTATGCGGCACGCACGGCGGTGGTCGCCCAGCTCGTGCGCGACGATTTCCTGGTAAGCGCCGACCCGCACAAGATGATGGTGCCGAAGTCCGGCCGCACCGGTGTGGTCGTCGAGCCGATGCTCACCGACCAGTGGTTCGTCCGGACCGAAGGACTAGCGAATGCAGGACTCGAGGCCGTCGCCAAGGGCGATGTGCGCTTTTATCCGGATCATTGGACCAGCACCTACAACCACTGGCTTGAGAACATCCAGGACTGGTGCATTTCGCGCCAGCTCTGGTGGGGCCACCAGATTCCGGCCTGGCACGATGACGCGGGCAACATCTTTGTCGCGAGAAACGAGGCGGACGCGCTGAGGCAGGCGGCGGCCAAGGGATCGACTGGCCCGCTCAGGCGCGACGAAGATGTCCTCGATACCTGGTTCTCTTCGGCCCTGGTGCCCTTTTCGTCGCTCGGCTGGCCGGAGAAAACGAAGGACCTGGAGACTTTCCTGCCCTCCTCGGTTCTCGTGACCGGCTTCGACATCATCTTCTTCTGGGTCGCGCGGATGATCATGATGACGCTGCACTTTACGGGGAAAGTGCCGTTCCGCGATGTCTACATCAATGCTCTGGTGCGGGACGCCGACGGCCAGAAGATGTCGAAGTCCAAGGGCAACACGCTCGACCCCCTCGACTTGATCGATGGCATTGCCCTTCCCGATCTCCTTGCCAAGTCGACTGTCGGCCTGCTGCGGCCCGAGCATCGCCAGAAGATCGAGAAATACATCAAGAAGAACTACCCGGACGGGATTCCCTCTTTCGGCGCAGATGCGTTGCGGTTCACGTTCGCTTCGCTCGCGAGCTTCGCGCGCACGCTCAATTTCGACCTCAATCGCTGCGAGGGCTATCGCAACTTCTGCAACAAGCTCTGGAACGCGACGCGCTTCGTGCTCATGAACACCGAAGGGCAGGATTGCGGTGTGAACGAGGCCGACGCAGTCGAACTGTCCTTTGCGGACCGCTGGATCGTGAGCCAGCTCCAGCGCACCGAGCAGGAAGTGGCCCGCGGGTTCGCCGAGTACCGGTTCGACAACCTGGCCGGCGCGATCTATCGGTTCGTATGGGACGAATACTGCGACTGGTATCTCGAACTCGCCAAGGTCCAGCTGCAGAACGGCACACCCGAGCAACAGCGCGGGACGCGGCGCACGCTCCTGCGCGTCCTCGAAGCAACGCTGCGCCTTGCGCATCCGGTGATTCCCTTCATTACCGAGGAGTTGTGGCAAACCGTCGCACCGCTTGCAGGCAGGAAACTCACCGAATCGGTGTCACTCGCGAAGTATCCGCGGGCCGAGGCAGCGAAAATCGATCCCGCGGCCGACGCCGAAATGGCGCTGCTGAAAAGCCTCGTGGATGCCGTGCGGAATCTGCGTGGAGAAATGGGCGTGTCACCGGCCAAGCGCGTGCCGCTACATGTCGCAGGCAACGCACTCGAAATCGGCCGGCTTGCGCCCTACCTCCAGGTGCTGGCCAAAGTCTCGGAGTTCCATGCCGTAACAGAGCTGCCCCAGGCGGACGCGCCCGTGGCAATCGTCGGCGAATACCGGCTCATGCTGCAGGTCGAAATCGACCTCGGAGCCGAGCGTGAACGCCTTGGCAAGGAGATCACGCGAATAGAAGGGGAACTGCTGAAGACGCGCGCCAAGCTCGCGAATGCCTCTTTCGTCGAGCGCGCGCCCGCCAAGGTCGTCGAGCAGGAGAAAGCGCGCCTCTCCGGATTCGAGGCAACTCTTGAAAAACTGCGTCCGCAGTTGGGCAAGCTCACTGCGAGATGATCGCCCGGCTGCGCGGCACGCGATGATCTTCGAGCCGCGGGCGACGCAATGATCCCCTCCCTACGCGCGTTCCGGCACCGCAGTTTCAGGCTCTTCATGTTCGGGCAGGGCGTGTCCCAGATCGGGACATGGCTCCAGCTGATTGCCACGAGCTGGCTCATCTACAAGCTGTCGAACTCGGCCTTCCTCCTCGGGCTGGCGACGTTCGCGCTGCAGATCCCGTTTCTCGTCCTCTCCCCCGTCGCCGCCGTCTGGATCGACCAGCTCTCCAAGCGCAAGGTCCTGTTCTTTACCCAATCGATCGCGCTCTGCCAGGCCACCACCATGTTTGCCCTCGTGGCCTCCGGGCACATCGAAGCGTGGCACCTGGTGGCAGGCAATCTCGTGCTGGGCCTCGTGAATTCATTCGACGGACCCAGTCGGCAGTCGTTCCTGATCGAGATGGTGGAGGGCAAGGAGGACCTGCCCAATGCGATCGCGATGCAGTCGACCATCATGAACGGCGCCCGGTTCATCGGCCCCATGATCGGGGGCGCTGTAATCGCCGCCCTTGGGGAAACCTGGGGCTTCGGCCTCAATGCCGTGTCGTATCTCGCAGTGCTCGGCGCCCTGGTGGCCATCCGGGTGAAGCCGAGGGTGCCCGAGAGGGCGAATGAAGCGTGGCTCACGCAATTCACGGCTGGCTTTCGCTGGACGCTCGGTTTCCTGCCGACGCGGTGCGCCCTCATGTTGCTCGCGCTGACCAGCTTCGCAACGCAGCCTTACCAGTCGCTCATGCCCTACTTCGTGAAGGCGGTCTATCTCGGCGACTCGAACACGCTGGGCATCCTCCTGAGCGCAGCCGGCTTTGGCGCGGTGAGTGGCATGGTGTACCTCGCAGGCCGGCCCACCGTGCGCGGCCTGTTTTCCCTGCTGCCGGTTGCCGTGGGCGTCGCAGGGGCGGCGCTCGTCGCCTTTTCGTTCTGCACCCGGCTGTGGCTGGCGATTCCGCTAGTCTATCTCATCGGCGCCGGCATCATGCTGACCGCGGCTTCGACCAACACGATCCTGCAGTCCATCGTGGAGGACAGGTTGCGCGCAAGGGTGGCGGCCATCTACATCATGTCGTTCCTGGGCTTGAGCCCGCTCGGGGCCCTCGCGGCCGGCTGGCTCTCCCAGTATGTCGGCCCCCCAGCGACGCTGGGTCTGGGCGGCGGACTGGCAATCGTTGGCGCGATCCTCTATGCCCGGCAGCTACCCGCGATCCGGACCGCCATTCGACCTGTATACGAGAAGCTCGGCATCCTCGAGTTGCCATTGGCCCAAGGAAAGTAGATATACCGTTATTGATATACGAACTGGCTGGACTGCCGCATGCTCAGCCAGTCTATCGAAACGAAAGTTGAGGATTCCCCTCAGTACCGGTAAGGCTGCCGGGTGCCGAAGGGGGGCCTGCGGCCCACCAGGCCCTCGAGAAGGATGAGTTCGGCGTCCGTATGGTTGATGACCTGCGCACCCATGATCATCTGCGGCGCGCCGCTCGCCATGACATAGCGCGGCTGGTCATGGTGCTTCGTCCGGATCGTCTCCCGGGCCGAGGGATCGTCGCGTGATGCGACTTCGACCGTGCCGTAGCAGGTGCAAACGTAAGTCCGGTCGGGCTCGACTTCGACATACACGGCGGTGCCCCGGATGCCGATCGTCGCGGTCTCGGCCTGGATCTGCCGCTTTCGGCCCGGCGAAAACACCGAGAGGACGCGCCCGCTCAGGATGCGCAACCCGGTGAGCACCGTGGAGTTTCCCATCCTCAACAGTTCGACGCGGGTATCCGGGCGGATCATGAACGCATCGCGCCCCACGACGAAGACGACCTCGCCGTTCGGCCCGGTCACGACCGAGTCGCCTGCCCGAACCGCCGTGCCTTGAGGCGCCGCGTTCCCGTTGACGGTCACCTCGCCACTGGACGTGCGCACGCCGGGTGTAACCCGACCTGCTGCGAGCAACTCGCCGACCCACCCGAAGTTAAGCGCAAATCCGAGGCCAGTTGCGCCCTTGAGCACCGAGCGGCGGGTGGTCACTGCGCGGCTTTCATTGCACGACCTCGGGCGCGATCTCCGAGAGTTCGGCCTGCGTCGGCCAGCCCGTATCGAATTGCCAGCCGTGCTGGATTTCGAGCGCGCTCCGGAAAGCGGCAAGCAACTTGCGCGAGCGGCCCTCGTGGTTCAGAGCCGAAAGCCAGGGATCGAACTCGAGCAGCTTCCCGGGCGCCTCCTCATCGATGGCCGCAGGAGGCTCCGCAGGAAAAACACCAAGCACGACGGCGCTGCTTCCAATTTCGCTCATGAGCCCGCCGCCGATCCGGGCGCCATGCAGGCACAACGACTGGCCGTCGAGATAGGCACGTGCACCGAACCGGCGAAGCGCTGCCACGACAGGTGAGAGGCCCCACGCAACCCAGCGATCGCGTCGCCCCGGCGCATACACGTGAGGCACGAGCAGCGCAAAGACGAAATCGCCGGGACCGGCCCACAGGTCGTCGCCCAGCTTCAACTGCGAATCCGGCCGCCCCCACAGGCACACGGGCGCGCCACGATCGCCTTGCGAGCGCGCGAAAGTGCGGCAGGCTGGCAGGATCGCCGTCGCCCCCGGGTTCAAGCGGATCCAGCGTGCGGGCTGACCCACTTATTACTTCTTCTGCATGTAGAAGACGAACTCCTTGCCCGCATCGGCATGCGACAGGAGCTGGTGGCCGGTCTGCTTGGCGAACATCTGGAAGTCCTTCACGGAACTCGGATCGGTCGCCTCGATTTTCAGCACCTGTCCGCTCGAGAGCTCGGCGAGCTTCTTCTTGGTGCGCAGGATGGGGAGCGGGCAATTGAGGCCGCGTGCATCCAGTTCCGCATCGAAATTCATTTCTGTTTCCATGGTCTACGGTAGCTTGATCTTATAAAGCACCAATCGACGCAATTCAACCCTGGGCGCGTGACTTATGACCTCAGATTGTTCAGGTGCGCTGGGCACCGTGATAGAGGTTGACCGTGTGGCGCGCCTCTGCGAAGAAAAGCCACCGCTCGACGAGCAGGCCGGCCAGGCACGCAAGGGCGGCGCCGAGCATCGCATCGGGCATCAGTAGGAGCACTGCAGCCGGGACGAGGAAAGCGGCCGCCCACGATACGTCGCCCAGCCGTTGCGCATTGCGCCGCGCAAGCTGGAACGCAAATTCATTCGTGAGGAAGGTGCCATGCGTGTGCCCTGCATCGAGCAGCTTGATGCGCGCGGCGGTCGGTTGCCCCAGTGCGGACTGGATGCCCGGCCCCTTCTCCGGCGGGGAGCGTTCGGCCCATGCGGCCTTGGAGACAGCCGCGGCCACCAGCAGAACGAGTGAAAGCACCGAATAAAGGGCGGGATCGGTCTTCCCCAAACCTGCAATCCAGAGGAGCAGCAAGCTGCCCGAGAAATGGCCAAGGAGGAAATAGCAAAGTGGCGTGAGTTGGGTGTGCCACTGGCGGATTGGCTTGAGGCTCGCGTAGATCATGGCGGTGCAGTAAAGGACGATCCAGGCAAGCCCTGCCACTGCAATCGCCGCCGGAGCGCGAAGCGGATTGGGCTGCCACGCAATGCTCGCAAGATAGGTGAGAGTTGCCAGGATGAAGAGCACCGCGAAGACCGCTTCACGCGACAACCACGAGGTGCGAAAACGCGCAAACGAACGCCACGCATTCCTGGGATTCGCAAGATGAAGCGTCGATGCGATCAAGCCGGCGCAAACCAAAGCGAACCCGAGTAGGCCGCCCCCCAGGTGTTGGCCCCGTGAGAGGCCTCCCCCCAACAGGAGCAGGTCGGCCACCGCCAGCAGTGCGAGCAGGCCGAGGCCCGCGCCCGAGCTCACGGTAAAGAACACGATCGAGAGTGCCGGTTTCACGTCGGATGACCTAACGCTCGACAAGCTTGTTGACCCACCCGGCGACCCGTTCGCTCAAGGTTGGCGACGGCGCGCTGGATGCGGCCTGCAGCACCTGCGGCGCCGAACGCGGCGGCAGGTAGCGGTTCACGGGCTTGTACCCAAGCTCGGGCAGCATGCCGAAGCCTTCACGTTCGGTCACGAGCTTGGATACCGAGGACTCTGGATCCCCAAGATCGCCAAAATGACGCGCATGGGTCGGACAGGCGAGTACGCACGCCGGCTGCCGGTCCTCGGGGGGAAGGAGTTCGTTGTCGATCCTGTCGACGCACAGCGTGCACTTCTTCATGGTGCCGCTGGACTCGTCGAGCTCCCGGGCGCCGTAAGGGCACGCCCACGAGCACAGGTTGCACCCCATGCACTTGTCCTGGTCCACGAGCACGATGCCGTCTTCGCGCTTGTACGAAGCCCCCGTCGGGCAGACCGTCACGCAGTCCGCGTCCTCGCAATGCATGCAGCTCATGGGGACGTTCAGGGTCTTGCTCTGCGGATACTCGCCGGCTTCGTAGTGGCGCACGCGATTGAACCAGACCCCCGAAGGTTCTTTCCCATACGGTTCATAGTCCGTGAGCGGGCCCGAGACGAACGAGCCCCCGTTCCACTCCTTGCAGGCCACCGCGCAAGCGTGGCAGCCGACGCAGGTGTCCAGGTCGATGACCAGCCCGAGTTTTTTCGTCATGTCATCTGCCCCAGCGAATGGCAACAGGCCGCGGCGCTTCGTCGCCCGGCAGCCGTTTGAGCGGCTCGAACTCAGGCCACGTCCCGGCCTCCGCCGACCGGGTAATCCTCACGCGCACGTCGAACCACGCGGCCTGGCCGGTGATCGGATCGGAATTGGTCAGGCGCCTTTCTCCCTCGGTCCGGGGAAGGCTTTCGGAAATAAGGTGATTCAACAGGAACCCGTGGGTCGCTTCGCTGGCGTCCTTCTCAAGGCCCCATGCGCCGGATTGCTTGCCGATCGCGTTCCAGGTCCAGACGGTGTTTTCCTCGACGCCCTCCATGGTTTTCAGCTGGCAACGCACCTTGCCTGCATGCGACTCGATCCACACCCAGTCGAAATCGACGAAGCCCAGCCGCGCGGCGGTCTTTGCATTCATGTAAAGGTAATTCTGGGCGAGGATCTGGCGCAGCCACGCGTTCTGCGAATCCCAGGAGTGATACATCATCATCGGTCGCTGGGTGATCGCCGAAAAAGGGTAGCCGGCCGCATCGATACGGGCTGTTTCTAAAGGCGCATACCAAGCAGGGAGCGGATCGAAGAAAGTTGCGAGTCGCTCCTTGTCCTCGGGCTGGTCCGGGCACGGGCCGTCATACAAGCCTTGCCCCGCCAGGCGGAATTTCTGCAGGGGCTCGGAGTAGATCTGCATCACGATGGGCTCGACCTTGCCGATGAATCCGGCAGCAACCGCGGCTTGCTGGTAGTCGCGGTTCACGAAGCGCATGTACTTCTGGCTGTCGGTCCAGTGGTGCGCGAAGAAGGATTTGTTCGCGATGTAAGCGTCCCACTGCTTCGGATTGGGATCACCACGCAACGGCGACTCGCCTTGCTTGCCACGCCATCCTGCGAGGAACCCAATGCCCGGGGCGCGCTCGTAGTTGACGATGAAGTCGGGGTAGTCCTTGAACTTGCGCCCTCCGTCGGATCCGAGGAACGCGGGAAATTTCAATCGCGACGCAAGCTCCACCAGCACCTCCTGCCAGGGCCGGACGTCACGATCGACCGGGAGAATAGGATGCCGGATCGCATCTGCAACGGCATCTGGTTCGGAAATCGGCCGATCGAGCAGCGAGATCGCGTCAAACCTTTCCAGATACGTAGTGTCCGGAATCACGAGATCGGCGAAATTCACCGTCTCCGAGTGGAATGCGTCGGAAACGACGATGAACGGGATCTTGTATTGGCCGGTCTCATCCTTGGCGCGCAGCATGTCCTGGACACCCGCGGTGTTCATGGACGAATTCCATGCCATGTTCGCCATGTAGAGCATCAGCGTGTCGATCGGGTAAGGGTCGCCGGCCACTGCGTTTGCAATCACCATGTGCATGGCGCCATGCGCGGCAATCGGCGATTCCCACGAGTAAGCCTTGTCGATCCGAAGCGGCTTGCCGTGGGCATCGATCGCGAGGTCTTCCGGCCGTGTCGGAAAACCGAGTGGGGGACGGCCTAGCGGCGTGTCGGGCGCATCCATGACGGCAGCATCGTTCTCCGGAAGGATGGCCGGCGGGATGGGCTTGGGAAAAGGGGCCCGCGCGCGGAAGTTCCCGGGCCCCTCGAGCGCGCCGAGCAGCATCTGGATGAGATGCAGCGCCCTGCAGGACTGGAACCCATTCGAGTGCGCGGAGATTCCGCGCATGGCGTACATCGCGACCGGCCGGCCGATTACCTTGTCGTGCTTGCGGCCGTAGACGTCGGTCCATTCGATCGGCAGCTCGATGGTTTCCTGGAAGGCCACGTGGGCCATTTCCAGTGCGATGCGTTCGATGACCTGCGCATCCACCCCGCACTGCGAGGCCACTTCGTCAGGCGAATATTTCGGGTCCAGGTAGCGTTCGGCGACAAGGCTCATCACTGTCTTCACCCGCCGCCCGTCGGGCGCATCGAACTCCCCAAACAAGGCGGGCGCGATGCCGGGCTCAAGGCCGCTCACGAACGAGCCGGTCTTCTGGTCGAAGACGAGCGGCGCGCCGGCGGCGTCCCGCAGGAACAGGCCATCACCTTTCTGGCCGGGCGACTGGACGACCAGCCACGGTGAGTTGGTGTAGCGGATGAGGAACTCTTCGTCCACGAGCCGCTTCGCCAGGAGCACGTGCACCATCGCAAGCGCTAGCAGACCATCGGTCCCAGGCCGCACGGGCAGCCACTCGTCGGCAATAGCCGAATACCCCGTGCGCACGGGATTGATCGACACGAACTTCGCGCCGTTGCGCTTGAGCTTGTTCAGGCCGATCTTGATCGGGTTCGAGGCATGGTCTTCTGCCACGCCCCACAATACGAAATACTTGGCGCGATCCCAGTCAGGGGCACCGAACTCCCAGAACGAATAGCCGATCGAATACAGCCCCGCGGCGGCCATGTTGACCGAGCAGAAGCCGCCGTGGGCCGCCCAGTTCGGCGTGCCGAACTGCTGCGCCCATAACCCCGTGAGCGCCTGCATCTGGTCGCGGCCAGTGAAGAACGCAAGCTTCTTCGGGTCGGATGAGCGGATATGCGAGAGTCTTGCGGTAAGCGTATCGAGCGCTTCCTCCCACGAAATGGCCGCGAATTCACCGGCACCGCGCTCCGTTCCTGGCTTCCGCTTGAGCGGGCCGCGCAATTTGGCGGCCGAGTGCTGCTTCATGATGCCAGCCGAGCCTTTTGCGCAGATCACGCCCTGGTTGACCGGATGGCTGGCCGTGCCTTGGATGAACCGCAGCCGGCCCTCCTCGAGCGTTACCTTGATGCCGCAGCGGCACGCGCACATGTAGCAGGTCGTGTGCTCGATTTTCGCCGATGCATCCCCGGAAGCCAGCACTGGACCGTCGATTTTCATTTGTTCCTTGACGAGGACATCTGCAAGCCAGCGTATTCTGGATACGCAGGCATCGCGCGCCAACATGGATATTTTGATTCGAATATAAGGTGCACTGATTTTGTGACCTTATGCCTCGCCCTTGTAAGCAATCTGGCGTGCAATAATCGCTTTGCCGATTACGGTACTTACAACTCCCGCCGGACATGCCAAAAGCTGCGTCGAACGCCGTTTCCAGTTGGCTGCTGGTCGTGGCCACGCTCCCAACAGCGATCCCCGCTGTCCGGATGCGGGTATTACGGACTTTTGAAGCGCTTGGCGCAGCAGTCATGCGCGACGGGGTTTTCCTGCTGCCCGAGACGCCGCCCAACCGGCAAGCAATCGAGCGCCTGGTCGAGTACATCAACGGCAACGGAGGCACCGCTCAGGCCCTCAAGGGTGCCCCACTCGACGCCGCCCAGTATGCGGCGTTTCGCCAGCTGTTCGATCGCTCCGGACGATACGAAGAGCTCACCAAGACGATAGAGAGCCTCAAGGTGGGATTCGGCCTTGCGGACCCGAACGCAATCGCCAGCGTCCTTCATAACCAGCGGCGGGAATTCGAGGCGATCACAGCACTGGACTTCTTCCCCACTCCTGCCCGGGAGCGTGCCCAAGCCGCGCTAGCCTCGGCCGAAAGCGATGTGCGCAACCTGATGTTCCCGGCCCAGGCCGCGCCCGGGAGCAAGACCGGGGAGAAGTTCCTCGGGCGGCTGTGGGCGACGCGTCGTCCGCTCTGGGCCGACCGCCTCGCATGCTCGTGGCTCATCCGCCGGTTTATCGACCCTGAGGCCACTATCGCGTGGCTGGAGAAAACCGATGACTGCCCGTCCCAGGCCATTGGCTTCGCTTTCGACGGGGCCCATTTCGCAAACAGCGGAAACCGCATCACGTTCGGGGAAATGCTCGCACAGCTCGACCTGGAAAAAAATGCCGCACTGGTGAGGATAGGCGCGATTGTGCATTTCCTGGAAGTCCGTGGAGGGACACCAGTACCAGAAGCCGCTGGCGTCCAGACCCTTCTGCAGGGGGCATTGCGACGCTCAACCAGCGATGACGAATTGCTTGGCGAGGCGGAAAAGACCTTCGACCTTCTCTACGAAGCTTATTGCGAGCCGCTGAAGCACTAGGGCGAGAGCCTTACTTGGGCTGTTTCGCCTCCGCCGCAATCCTGGAGCGCACTTCTTTTAGGCGAGCCTCGACTGCCGACAACTCGTAGAAATTGCCATCGCCCGAGCCTTGGGCAAGTTGCAATTGTTCGGCGGCGGCCGGGAGGCTTCCCTGCAGCATGTAAACCTCGGCCAGCACCTGGTGTTGCAAGAGTCGCTTGCCGAGCGCCGCATACCCTTTCGCCTGCATGCGCAGCAACTGCGTATTTTGCGGGTAGATGCGCAATTGCTCGCCGAGGACGCCCATGGCATCGTCCGTACGCTTCTCGTCGAGCAGCGCGCCGGCATAGGCGTAGACGAGCGGCCGATAGTAGGGATTGCGATTGACCGCATCCTTGATAAACGCGATCCCCGCCTGCCCTTCCCCCGCGCTCATGAGCACCCTGCCCGCGAGCGCGTCGATCATCGGGTCCTTGACTGGCCCAGCGCGGAGCTTATCGACCTCCACCTTGGCTTCGGCCGTTTGCCTGTTGCGCAGCAAGGCCACCGCCAGCCCATATTGGGCGGCGGTCTCGTTGGCGTACCGCCGCTCCTTGATCAGAGAGCGGAAAACGGACACCGCCTCGCGGGGCTCCGTTGGTGCTTCTGCCCTGAGCTTGGCCCGCACGAGATGAAATCGAAGGCTGTCCGCGTGCTGGTGATAGGGGGCGTTCTGCGCGCGATTCTGCGCATCGGCCACGCGATCGACCGTGAGCGGGTGTGACCGCAAGTACCCGGGGGCGGAGCCGTCGTCGCTCGCGCGCGTGAACCGCTGCAGCTTCTCGAAGAACGAAGGCATCGCGCGCACGTCGAAGCCGGCCGATTGCAAGGTCTGGAACCCGATGCGGTCGGCTTCGCGCTCGAAATCCCGGGAATAGCTCAACTGCCCCTGCATCGCCGCGCCCTGGGCGGCCATCGCAGCACCCGACGCAAGGTCAGGCCGAGAACGCGCCGCCAGCAACGCCGCCGCCATCGCAATCATGGCCGGCAGCTGCATCTGCTTTTGCGCGCCAAACAAGCGGGCGATGTGTCGTTGTGTGACGTGCGTGATTTCATGCGCAAGCACCGAAGCCACTTCCGACTCGGTGTCGGCGGAGGTGATGAGCCCCGTATGCATGCCGATGAATCCTCCGGGCAGCGCGAATGCATTGATGGTCGGCTCGCGTACCGCAAAGAATTCGAAGTCGAGGCGCGCACCGGGAATCGCCGACAGCAACTTGTAGCCCAGGGAATTCAAGTAGTCGTCGACTTCCGGATCTTCGACGTAGGTCGGTTCACTTTGGCGGATGTCCCGCATGACCGATTCGCCGAGCTTGCGTTCCATCTGGGGCGACAGCGTGCTCGACGAGGAATCCCCGAGGTCGGGAAGCAATACCTGCCCTCGCGCTGGGGCGGTCGCGAGGAGAAGCGTCGCTGCAAGGCACAGGAGAAGACGCATGAAGATATGATACCTTGCGACCCGCCCCGTTCGGACCCGCCCCGTTCGGACCCGCCCCGTTCGGACCCGCCCGGTTCGGCCGGGCATCCTTCGCGAGCGCCGCTGACTGGCGAGCGGCTCGCCCAACCGGAAGACTTGCGCAATGAAGCCGCCAAAAACGAGAAAGAGCGCCGCATCCCCGGTCAAAGGACCGGGCACGCTGACTCACTTCGACCGGCGCGGCCAGGCTCACATGGTGGATGTCGGCGCAAAGGACGAAACGCATCGCGTGGCCATCGCAGGCGGCCGGATCGAGATGCAACCGGCCACGCTGGGCATGGTGCTCGACGGCGATGCGAGCAAAGGCGATGTGCTAGGCGTTGCCCGTATTGCGGCGATCCAAGGGGCCAAGCGCGCTTCCGATCTCATTCCGCTTGCACACCCTATCCAGATCACGCGTATCTCGATCGAATTCCAGCCTGAAACCGAGGCATCGGCCATCGCCGTTCGCGCAACGGTCGAATGCCGGGGCCGCACCGGAGTGGAGATGGAGGCGCTCGCAGCGGTGAGCGCAGGGCTGCTGACCATCTACGACATGTGCAAAGCCGTAGACCGGGGCATGGTCATCCAGGAAGTCCGCCTGCTTGAAAAGCGCGGCGGCAAGTCCGGCACTTTCATGCACCGCACGCGCAAAGGCCCGCATCCGAAAGCCCGTCGCAGGACTTAGCGGCGAAGCGGACGGTCAGTCACGCCATTTTTGGCGATACAGCGCGAGGCTCGCCTGCCAGGCAGCCGAGCCGAATTTGCCCGCGCTATCGTGGGTCACCGCGATCGGCCAGGTTCCGATCCGAAGCTTCGCCATTTCCGCACTCCTGCAGAAATCGGCATCGTACAAGTCGAACGTGAAGCGCTCATCGAAGCGCAGTCCCGCGTCAAGGAGCACGCCGCAGCGAGCTGCCAGGAACACGCCGTCCAGCAGCCGACAACTGCGGCCAGGCGGTCCATACCGGCTCAACTCACCGCCCGGGCTGGCGCCGTGACCGACGACGCCGCTCAGATTTTTCCGGTCATCCCAAGTGAAAGGGTTTTCGGCAATGAAATTCCAGCTGGGCTGCAGCGGGACGCGGCGGGTATTGCCTGCAAGGCCGACGAGGTCGAACTTTCCCAGAGCCTCGATCAGGCGCTCGTACACGAAGCAATCGTCCAGCCAGACGTCGTCATGCACGAAGAGGAGGATCTTCGAGCGATTTGCCTCGCAGATTTCCCGGTTGTAGACGCTGGGCAGTCCGGCGACATTGTCCGCGGCAACGTGAACTTCGAGCCGCTCATCGGAAGCAAGCCGCCGCATGGACCGACCAAGAAGCGTGGAGGCTTCGAACGCTGGAGGCGAGACCCTGGTGGCCGAAACGATCATCAGTTTCGGAGATTGCATCTCGCTCAATGCCACCCTCTTTTCATTCCGCCCATTTATCCCTATAGAGTCGAAGACCCTCCCGCCAAGCGGGCGAACCGAATTTGCCCTTGCTCGTATGGGTCACGGCAATTGGCCAGGTGCCCATGCGCAACCCTGCCTTTTCAGCGGTCCTGCAAAAATCGATGTCGTAGAAATCGAAGGAAAAACGCTCGTCGAACCGCACACCGACGTCCAACAGAGTCTTGCAGCGCGCCGCCAGGAACACGCCGTCGAGCATGACGCATGCAAGGCCTGTCGGCCCATAGACGGCAGGCTTTCCCCATGGCCGGTCGCCGTCTGCGACGACCCCGCTGAGGTAGCGACGGTCTTCGGGGACGAAAGGATCTTCGCGCGAAAACCCCCACGCGGGCTGGCCGGGCAACCGCCTCGTAGTGCCGGCCAGTCCTATGATGTCGAACGATTCGAGCGCCTCGTTCACGCGGTCGTACAGGAAGCAGTCGTCGATCCAGACGTCGTCATGCACGAAAAGGAGGAACTTTCCCCGGTTTTCCTCGGAGATCTGGCGGTTGTAAACTGAGGGCAACCCCTCGCCGTTGGAGAATGCCGGTCGTGCCTCGAGCCGGCGGTCGAAAGACAATCGCCGCATCGATCGACCAAGCGGCGCGGTTTCCATGAAGGGACTGGGGGCGCTGCGAGTCGCCGAAACGATCAGCAGCTTGGGGATTTGCATGACGATATTTCGAGCATGGAGGTATTGTACTGAACGCCGCAGATTTCATTAATGCGGCACGCGATCGAATCGGCAAGGCAACCGCGGGCGCCGTCCATAAGAACAACCAAGGCAGCAACGCCACTTATACGAATGGGCCTCGCGCATTTCGCAAACAATGACCGCCTTAGGGGGTGGGCCCAGCTCGTCGCGCTGCAGGCCGTTGTGTGCATCGTCCTTTTTCATGACTATTTGTCCGGCGAAAAATATTTCGCGTTTGCCGACGTCGCAAGCGACACCTACCACCAGTTCGTGCCGGTCCTCATGCACATGGCCAAGCCTTCAAACTGGGCCAGTGCCTGGACTTTCAACGTCGGCTTAGGCGCGATCGCGCCTTTTTATCCAAACCCTTTCACGCTTTTAGGTATCGCAGGAGGACCGGATGGCGTCCTCGGACTGCGCATCTGGGTTTACCTGGCCAAGATCTTTACGGGCGGTGCTGCGTTTTACGGTTTCGGGCTTGCCATAAGTTCGCGTCGCGAGATTGCACTCATTGCAGGGCTCGCTTATTCGTTTTGCGGATTCGTGATGACGGACGGGCAATGGGACGCCCACTCTGCGGAGTTCGTCGCCTATGCGGTCATCCTTTGGGCCTTCGCCCGCCAGGCAAAAGACGGGAACCGGTGGCTGATTCCGCTGAGCATCGCGCTCGCCGGCTATACGACATTTATTTTTTCCACCGGCGTCTTCGTCGGTTACCTCTTCGCCGCCAGCTTGATCGCATCGGATCGTCCAGGCCAGACCGCTCGGAACTGGTTGCGTTCGGTCGTTCCCCAGTGTGCCATCGGCCTGCTGTTAGCGGCTCCCGCGATATTGCCGCTGATATTCGGGTTGCTCGACAGCCCTCGAGTGGCAGGTCCGCATTCGGCATTCACCGACCGCCTGGGCGAAGTGATCACGTTCAATGACTGGACGACTATCCAGATAGAACTGGCCGGCTTCTTCCATAAGAACCTGCTTGGCGTTGGCAACGGCCATTTCGGCTGGATGAATTATCTGGAAAGTCCCGGATTTCACGTCGGAATCCTTGCTTTGATGCTGATTCCACAACTCTCACAGGGCAGCCGCTCGGATCGTCGCATCCTGGCCGCGGGCGCGGTCTTGCTGGCGCTCTTCGTTGCGTTGCCCGCGATCCGCTACGCGACCTTCGGATTTGGCCTCGATTATTTCAGGGTGAACAACTTGATGGTGACCGTCCTGTTGCTCTCGCTTTTTGCAAGGGCCCTGGAAGTCGTCGCCGATCGCGGCATTAGGCGAGGGCTTCTGGTCGCCACTTTCGTCGCCCTATTCCTTGTAGTTGCGTATGTACACTCCGAACTCATGCCCCGTCCGTCGATTGCGCACGAAGGCCGGATTGCGGCGTTTGCTTGCGTTTCGCTGCTGCTTGGGCTCTTTGCAGGCCGCTCGATCCAATGGAAGCAATTCGCCACCCTTTCGCTCGTCGTTGTCGCTGCCGAGGGGGTAGTGCTCAATTACCCATCCTTCCATGGCAACCGCATTGTCGTTAACAAGGGGACAGTTGGCTATGACGATGGGACCAAAGCGGCCCTGGCTTTCATCAAGGCTCGCGACAGCGGCTTTTACCGGGTGGAAAAGACCTACAATTCCGTGTCATTTTGCGACGCACTGGCGCAAGGCTACATGGGCGTTAAGTCCTACTGGTTCCAGAGTTCGGGGATAACGGCGTTTTATTCCGACCTGGATCTCATTCCTAAACGCAGCCGGATAAAGAATTTCACGAATTGGCTGCCGAATTTCGACGGTCGCTTTCCCTTATATTCGCTGACCGGCGTCAAATACATGATCGTGAACCAGCCGCTCGAATGGATCGGGTTTCGCAAGCTCCACGAGGTTGGATCCTTGACGATCCTCGAAAACGACCTCGCGTTGCCTCTCGGCGTCGTTTATGAGCGCCAGTTTCCTGTCGACCAATTCCGAAAGATGTCAAAGGAGGCAAAAGACATCATCATGATCAACGCCGTAATCGTTGATCACGTCCGGGGCGACGCGCCGAGCATGCTCGACACTGCGCAAATGATGCGCCAGAGCACGACCTGGATGGAGGAGAACTACGTCGCGCCAGCCCAGTTGCTGAAGCGCCGAGGAATGGTCATTGAGAAGTTTTCACCTGGAAGCATCTTGGGTATCGTGGAAAGTCCCGTGCCTGGAATCCTTGCCTTTTCGATTCCCTTCTCGAAAGGCTGGTCGATTTCCATCGATGGGGCTGAGCAGCCCCTATTTAGCGCCAACTTGGGGATGCTCGCCGCCGACATTCCCAAAGGACGACATCGCATCGAACTGACCTACGCCCTGCCCGGCCTGGCTCCGGGACTGGCTCTCGCGCTTATCGGATTGATTGTGCTCGTCGTCGGCGGCTTAAGAACCACGCTCAGGCCGCGAGCGGCCCTTTCGCAGGAAGCCGCATGACCATTTCGGTCACCATCCCGGTTTTCAACGAAGAAGGAAACCTTCGCCAACTCTGCGACCAGCTGATACCGGTCCTGGAGTCGCTCCAACAGCCCTGGGAAGTCGTGTTGGTGAACGACGGCAGCACAGACGGCAGCGCCGGCGTCCTCGACGAGCTTGCGGAGCGCGACAAGCGGATCAAAGTGATTCATTTCCGCAGGAACGCCGGACAGACTGCCGCGATGATGGCCGGATTCGAACATGCACGCGGGGACATCATCGTTCCGATGGATGCGGACCTGCAAAACGACCCGCAAGACATTCCAGTCCTCATCGACAAGCTCCAGGAAGGATTCGACGTCTGCTCGGGATGGCGCAAGGAGCGGCATGACCACGCGTTTCGGCGCAAATTCCCGAGCCGCATCGCAAACTGGCTCATTTCCAAGGTTTCCGGCGTTGACCTCCACGATTACGGCTGCTCGCTCAAGGCCTATCGGCGTGACGTCATAAAGGGCGTACGGCTCTACGGCGAAATGCACAGGTTCATTCCGATCTACGCCAGCTGGCTCGGCGCAAAGGTGACTGAAGTGCCTGTCCGCCACCACCCGCGCGTTTCCGGCAGCTCCTCTTACGGACTGGAACGCATCGTCAAAGTGGTTCTCGATCTGGTGGTGGTCAAGTTTCTCGACCGATATGCACAAAAACCTATTTACGTATTCGGCGGTTTCGGCCTGCTCAATTTCCTTGTGAGCCTCGTGGCCGGCCTGTGCGCGATTTACCTGAAATACTGGGCGGGCATTTCCTTCATCCAAACGCCCCTGCCGCTCTTGGTTGTAATGTCCGCGATCACCGGTGTCATGTGCGTTTTGCTGGGTCTCGTAGCCGAGATGGTGACGCGGGGCTGGCACGAACCGCGCGGCAAGGACACTTACATAATCGGTGCGACACGCAACATCGAGAGCGGAAGCCTCGCGGGCGGGGACTAGGAGTGTGCGGCATCGCCGGGTTTGCGGGTGCTGGCGAGCTGGCCGACCTTCGGCGCATGAATGCGGCCCAGGCTTCTCGCGGTCCCGATGCCGAAAACGTTTATCACGATGGCCAAAGCGCGGTCTTCCTCGGTCACCTGCGCCTGTCGATCATCGACATCGAGGGCGGCACGCAACCCATGTGGACGGCGGACCAGACACTCGGGATCGTGTTCAATGGCGAAATTTACAATCACCCCGAACTGCGTGAGCAGCTTCGCGCGCTGGGAGCGCACTTCCTGACCGACCATTCGGACACGGAGGTCCTGCTCCATGCCTACCGGCATTGGGGCGACGCTTTCGTCGAACGCCTTAACGGCATGTGGGCTTTCGTAATCTATGACCGGAGCCGCCGCCGACTTTTCGCAAGCCGTGACCGGTTCGGGAAGAAGCCGTTTTATTACACGACCCGTCCGGAAGTCTTCGCTTTTGCATCTGAGTTGTCGGCGTTGGCCGCCCATCCCTTGGTGTCCCGCATCCCTTCTCGCATGGCGCTCAAGAAATATTTTGCGTATGGCTACATTCCCGCTCCGCATTCCTACCTGGAAGGGGTCCTCAAGCTAGAAGGCGGCTGCAACCTCGAATTCGATCTTGCAAGCCGGCGACTGAGAACCTGGCGGTACTGGGAATTTCGGCTGGAACCAACGACGTCAGAGCCGGCCACCGCAGAGCAGCAATGGGGCGAGCAGCTTCGCGAGTTGCTCGCGGCCGCCGTGCGGCGCCGCCTCATCTCCGACGTGCCGATCGGCACATTCCTCTCCGGAGGAATCGATTCATCCGCCGTCAGCGTGCTCGCGGCGCGGGAAACAGGCAAAGAGAGGCTCCAGACTTTCAGCATCGGCTTTGAGGAAGCGAGCTTTGACGAATCGCGCTACGCGCAGCAGGTCGCCGACCTGATCGGCTCCGTGCATCATCATCGCGTCTACACGGACTCCGCCGCTCGGCAAGCGCTTCCCGCAGTCCTCGCCCGCCTTGATGAGCCGATGGGCGACAGTTCCCTGCTGCCGACCTCTTTCCTTTGCGAGCATGCTCGCCGACACGTCACCGTTGCGCTGGGAGGCGATGGCGCCGACGAACTGTTTGCCGGATACGACCCGTTCCTTGCGCTGCGCCTGGCAGACGCTTACCAGCGGTTCGTTCCCCGCAAGGTACACAGGGCAATCGCACTTCTCGTCAACCGGTTGCCGGTATCCCATGCAAACATGAGTCTCGACTTCAGGCTGAAACGCGCCGTGCGCGGGCTCGATAACCGCCCCGCGCTGTGGTGCCCGGTCTGGATGGCCCCTCTTTCAATCGGCGACTTGGGCGACTTGGTCGGAGAGCCGGTGGAAGCCGAGGAGGTCTACGACGAAGCGATCCAGGCCTGGGACCGTTGCGGCCCCCAAGACCTCGCAAGCCGCGTTCTCGAGTTTTATACGAAGCTGTATCTCCAGAACGACATCCTTGCAAAGGTCGATCGCGCCAGCATGGCCCACTCCCTCGAAGTGAGGGCACCGTTTCTGGATATCGAGGTGGTCGATTTTGTGCGCAAGCTTCCGACCCACTGGAAGCTTCGGGGCGGCCGGACGAAGGCTCTCCTCAAGTCCGCTCTCGCACCTTTGCTGCCGGCCAACATTCTGCACCGGCGAAAGAAGGGATTCGGCGTGCCGATCGGATCCTGGTTTCGTTCGGGTTCGCTTGAGCTTCCCCAGACGCTGCCGGCCGGGCTCAATTCCCGTGTCCTTCGTGAAAAGGCGGCCGCGCATATGTCCGGGAAGAACGATGAGCGTGCGTTTCTTTGGAATGCGTATGTGCTTGCCGAAAGATCGCCGCAATAATGAATTCAAGGCCCGCGACCGGAACAAGACTTTTGCATGAGTGACCCGGACAACAAGTTGATCCTCCAAAAGGTCCGAGGGTACTTCGACGAGAAGATCGTGAAGTTCGGGCCCAACCACCTCGGCGTGGGATGGAACAGCACAGAGTCGCAAATTGTCCGCTTCGAGCAGTTCCGCCGTTTATTCGCCGGCGAGACCCGCTTTTCGCTCAATGACGTCGGCTGTGGCTATGGCCATCTCCTCGACTTCCTCATCAGCGACCGGATCCAAGTCGACTACCGCGGGATCGACATCTCGGATGAGATGATCAAGCAGGCGAAGGAACTTCATCCTGGGAGGGGCGAATTCGAGTTGACCTCCGATTGCGGGAGGGTTGCGGATTTTTCCGTGGCGAGCGGCATCTTCAACGTAAAAATGGGCGTTCCGAATGAAGAATGGACCGCCTATGTGCTTCGAACGATCGCGGCGCTCGACAGGTCATCCAGCAAGGGATTCGCGTTCAACGTGCTTACGAGGTACTCCGACAAGGAAAAGATGCGGGACGACCTCTACTACGCCGATCCCGGGTTCCTCTTTGACCTGTGCAAGACTACCTATTCAAGGAACGTTGCACTGCTTCATGATTATGGACTCTACGAGTTCACTGTCATCGTGAAGAAATGACATGGCGCGCAAGCACAAGACCGTCCTGATTGCAGGTGGGGGACTCTCCGGGCTATTTGCCGCATTATTGGTTTCCCGCAAGTATCCCGCCTATGAGGTCGTTCTGGCAGAAAGGGGACCGGCGCTCGGCGGCCTCTATTCGAGTTTTAACGCAGGCG
>JANXRZ010000097.1 GCA_025352885.1 Pseudomonadota bacterium
CAGCCACTGGGTCGGCGGGGGGGCGCAAGCGGCGCATCTTTCGGAGCCGCAGGACTGGTTCGCGCAGGCAACCGAAAAGCCCGGCAGCTGGTGGCCGGTGTGGTCGGAATGGCTTTCGGCCCGCAAGGGCGGCGAGCGCAAGGCGAAGAAGTCCCTCGGCAGCAGGCGGCTCAAGACGATCGAGCCCGCGCCCGGGCGGTACGTCAAAGAGAAATTCAATTCATAGCGATCCCACTCTTAGCAGTTCAACCCGGCATTCGCAGGAGGTCATCATGGAAGAAGTCGTCATCGTCGGTGCAGTACGCACCGCAATCGGGAAATTCAGCGGCGCGCTGGCCAAGGTTCCGGCCTCGGACCTCGGGGCGATCGTTATCCGGCAGCTCCTCGAGAGAAGCGGCGTGAAGCCCGAGCAGATTTCGGACGTCATCCTGGGACAGGTGCTCACTGCGGGCGTCGGCCAGAATGCCGCGCGCCAGGCCGCCATCAAGGCGGGCATTCCGTTCATGGTCCCGGCCATGACGATCAACAAGGTCTGCGGCTCGGGGCTGCAGGCTGCGATGCTCGGGGCACAGGCGATCGTCAATGGCGACTCCGACTTCGTCATTGCCGGCGGGCAGGAATCGATGAGCATGTCCAATCACGTGCTGCCGGGCTCGCGCGACGGCTTTCGCATGGGCGACGCCAAGATGATCGACACGATGATCGTCGACGGCCTGTGGGATGTGTATAACCAGTACCACATGGGCGTGACGGCCGAGAACGTCGCGGAAGAGTACGCAGTGACCCGCGCGGAGCAGGACGAGTTTGCGGCGGCCAGCCAGCAGAAAGCCGAAGCGGCCATCAGGAAAGGCACTTTCAGCGCCGAGATCGCGACCGTCGAGGTGCCTGGCCGAAAAGGCCCGACGCTTTTCAATGTCGATGAATTCCCGCGCGCCGGCACAACGGCGGAGTCGCTCGGCGCCCTCAAGCCCGCGTTCAAGAAGGACGGCACGGTCACGGCCGGCAACGCATCGGGAATCAATGACGGCGCGGCCGTCGTGCTGCTCACTTCGGCGCGCAAGGCAAAAGAGCTCGGCCTCAAGCCGCTGGCAAAGATCAAGGCTTATGCCTCCGCGGGCGTGGACCCCAAGTACATGGGCATGGGCCCGGTGCCGGCGTCCAAGCGGGCTTTGTCGCGCGCTGGCTGGGAACCGAAGGACCTCGACCTCATGGAGATCAACGAAGCGTTTGCCGCGCAGGCGATCGCCGTCAACCGTCAGATGGGCTGGGACACATCGAAAGTCAACGTGAACGGCGGGGCCATCGCCCTTGGCCATCCGATCGGCGCGTCCGGCTGCCGCATCCTCGTGACGCTGCTGCACGAAATGCAAAGGCGTGACGCGAAGAAAGGGCTGGCTTCGCTTTGCATCGGCGGCGGCATGGGCGTGGCGCTGGCTGTGGAAAGGGCATGACGCGTCGCGTCGCGCTGATCACCGGCGGAATGGGTGGCATCGGAACGGCAGTCTGCAGGAGGCTTGCGAAGGCAAATGGCAACGTTGTCGTCGCCAATTGCCTTCCGGGTTACGCAAAGAAGGACGAGTGGCTTGCAAGCATGTGCAAGGACGGGTTCGAGGTGCACGGCGCCGAAGGCGATGTGTCCGATTTTGAATCGACAGCCGCGATGGTGCGCAAGGTCGAGGCCGAAGTCGGGCCTGTCGACATCCTGGTCAACAACGCGGGCGTCGTGCGCGACAACATGCTGAAGAAGATGTCGCTCGCGGAGTGGATGGCCGTGATCCAGTCGAACCTGAACAGCGTTTTTAACGTAACCAAGAACGTGATCGACGGGATGACCGAGCGGGGTTGGGGCCGCGTGGTGAACATGTCTTCGGTCAACGGTCAGAAAGGCCAGTTCGGCCAGACCAACTATTCGGCGGCGAAAGCCGGCGTTCACGGGTTTGCGAAGGCGCTTGCCCAGGAAGTGATCCGCAAGGGCGTGACCGTGAATTCCGTGTCGCCCGGCTATGTCGAAACCGACATGGTGAAGTCGATTCGCAAAGACGTGCTCGAAAAGCTCATCGCGGGCATACCGATCGGGCGCCTGGCTCAGCCGGAAGAAATCGCCTCGCTGGTGGCTTTCCTGAGCTCCGAGGAAGCCGGGTATATTACGGGCGCGAATATCGCCATCAATGGCGGCATGTACATGGCATAGCGCGGACAGGACGCCGGGGGACCCCGGGGTCGGCGCGAAGCGAACTGAGGAGAGGCAATGGCGCAGCAGAGGATTGCAGTGGTGACCGGCG
>JANXRZ010000264.1 GCA_025352885.1 Pseudomonadota bacterium
TGCCAGAGCCGGTTTCAGGCATGGTCGTCGCGCAGAACCGCTCCTGTAGCGCTTCTCCAGCAATTTGCCCGTGACCTTCGTAGTTATAACAATGTGATACCATCAAATTCCGTTTCCAGTGGAATCGCTTCCATGCGCATCGCCATTCGCAAGCTCGGCAACTCCCGGGGCGTCATCCTGCCCAAGCCCCTGCTCGCCCAGGCAGGTCTGGTGGATGAGGCGGAAGTGAATGTGGAGAACGGCGTGATCATGCTGCGCCCGGTCAAGCGTTCGCCGCGCGAGGGCTGGGCCGAGGCAAGCCGCACCATCGCCAAAGCCGGTGAGGACAAACTCGCATGGCCCGAATTCGGCAACCGGGGCGATAAAGACCTCAAGTGGTGAGCGCCGGCGGCCGCGCCGTGAAGCGCGGCGACATCTGGCTCGCTGCGCTCGATCCGACGGTCGGAAGTGAAATCCAGAAAACGCGCCCGTGTGTCGTGATTTCCCCTCCGGAACTGAACGACCATCTGCGCACAGTGATCGTGGCGCCGATGACCACCGGCAGCCGTCCGGCGCCGTTCCGCATCCCGATCACCTTTGAAGGCAAGACCGGGTTGATCCTGCTGGATCAGATTCGCACCCTCGACCGGCTGCGTCTGACCAAGCGCCTGGGCGCGGTTCGCCCGGCCACATTGATCGCGACACTGTCGGTCCTGCAGGACTTGTTCGAGGGTTAGAGCCCGCCGGTTGCCCGGATTGCTGCGCTGCAAAAAGACAATCTCCTCCAGAGAGGGATAATGAAGTTCGCTTTCAATCTGGAGGAGAAGACATGGCTGGTCTCGAAATCAACGGCAAGGCCCGCGAGGTCTCTGCCGATCCGAACACACCGCTGCTCTGGGTGATCCGCGACACGCTCGGCATGACCGGAACCAAGTTCGGTTGCGGCGCGCAGTTGTGCGGCGCCTGCACCGTGCATCTGAACGGCAAGCCGGTGCGCTCCTGCGGCACGCCGCTGTCGGCCGCGCAGGGCAAGAAGGTCACCACCATTGAAGGCGTCGGCGCGTCCGCGGCCGGCAAGAAAGTACAGGCCGCCTGGGCCGCCCTCGACGTGCCGCAATGCGGCTACTGCCAGTCCGGCCAGATCATGTCCGCGACGGCGCTCCTCACCGAGAAGCCGAACCCGACCGACGCCGACATCGATCGCGCGATGGCGGGCAACATCTGCCGCTGCGGCACCTATCCACGCATCCGCTCGGCGATCCATCAGGCCGCCGGCACGAAGGGGGCGTGATCATGAGCCAGCTCAAGAATCCCTCGCGCCGCCATTTCATGAAGACCGGCGCCGCCGTCGGCGGCAGCCTGGTGATCGGTGTCGCACTGCCGGACGCATTCCGCGGCACGGCGCTGGCCGCCGGCGAAGCCACGATGAACGCCTGGATCCGCGTCGGCAGCGACAACACCGTCACGATCCTGTGCGCGCGTTCCGAGATGGGACAAGGCGTGGTCATGGCATTGCCGACGCTGGTCGCCGAAGAACTCGAAGTCGACCTTTCCAAAATCAAGGTCGATTTCGCCCCCCCGGGCGAGGTGTACATCAACGGCATGCTGGGCGGCCAGATCACCGGCGGCTCGACGTCGGTGCGCGATGGCTGGGAGAAGCTGCGCATCGCCGGTGCGCAGGCGCGCATGATGCTCGTTTCCGCCGCCGCGCAGAAGTGGGGTGTTGACGAATCGAAGCTCAAGGCGGCGAATGGCTGGGTCACCGGCCCGGGTGGCAAGAAGGCGAGCTATGGCTCGCTGGCGGAAGCGGCTGCCAAGCTGACGCCGCCGAAGGATGTCAAGCTCAAGGACCCGTCGAAGTTCCGCTACGTCGGCAAATCCCTGAAGCGGATGGATACCGCCGACAAGATCCATGGCAAGACGATCTACGGCATCGACGTCAAGCTGCCGGGCATGCTCTTCGCCTCGCTCGCGCAATGCCCCGTAATCGGCGGCAAGGTGGTGAGCTACGACGCGGCCAAGGCCAAGGCGATGCCCGGGGTCAAGCAGGTGGTGCAGATCACCGACGGCGTCGCCGTGCTGGCCGACAGCTGGTGGCAGGCGAAGCAGGCGCGCGATGCCCTCGACATCAAATGGGATGAAGGCCCCGGCAAGGCGCTGAGCTCGGCGTCGATCCTGGCAGGTCTTACCGAAGCAATGGCCAAGCCGGGCGCAACCATCAAGGCGCAGGGCAATGTCGCCAACGGCATGGCGGGGGCGGCGAAAAAGATCGAAGCCACCTACGAGATGCCGTTCCTGTCGCACTCGCCATTGGAGCCGATGAATTTCACCGCCGACGTGCGCAAGGATTCGGCAATGCTGATCGGCTCGATCCAGTTCCAGCAGCTGGCGCTGGGCATGGCGGCCGCGATCACCGGATTGAAGCCCGAGCAGATCACGGTCAAGACCACCTTCCTCGGCGGCGGATTCGGCCGGCGCATCGACTGCGACTACATGGCGCAGGCGGTGGAGATTTCCAAGGTGGCGGGCGTGCCGGTGAAACTGGTATGGACGCGTGAAGACGACATGACGCACGACTTCTACCGCCCGGTCAGCCTGACGCAAATGTCCGGTGGCCTGGACACCGGCGGCAAGCCGGTCGCGCTTTCGTTCAAGATGAGTTCGCCGTCGGTGACGGCGCGGCTGTTCCCGCCATTGGTCAAGGACGGGGTCGACCCGTTGATGACCGAAGCGATCCTGATGCCTTACGACATCCCGAACCAGTCGGTCGCGACGGTGATCCACGACACCGGGCTCAGGGTCGGCTACCTGCGCTCGGTATCGCATGCGCTCAACGTGTTCGCCAACGAATCCTTCATCGACGAGATGGCGGTCGCGGCGGGCAAGGACCCGTACGAGTACCGCCTCGGCCTGCTCGACAAGCAACCGCGCTTCAAGAACGTGCTGCAGCTCGCGGCCAAGAACGCGGGTTGGGGCAAGCCGCTGCCCAAGGGCCGGGCGCGCGGCATCGGCCTGATGGAAGGCTACGATACCTACATGGCGCAGGTGGCCGAGGTGTCGGTCGTGAACGGCGCGATCAAGGTGCATCGCGTGGTGGTGGCGGTGGACCTGGGCATGATGGTCAACCCGAACATCGTCAGGCAGCAGATCGAGAGCAACATCGTGTTCGGCCTGACCGCACTGCTCTACGGCGACATCACGCTCAAGGACGGCCGCGTCGAGCAGACCAATTTCCACCAGTACCAGTTGCTGCGCATGCCGGAGACGCCGAAGATCGAGATGCACATCGTCGACAGCAAGGAGAAGCCGGGCGGCATCGGCGAACCGGGCATGGCGCTGCTCTCGCCGACGGTGGCGAACGCGGTCTACGCGCTCACCGGCAAGCGTTTGCGCAAGATGCCGTTCAAACTTGCGTAAGCACGCATCTTCGCCTCGACAAAAAGCCTGCTTCGGCGGGCTTTTTGTTTTTGCCTGTTTCTTTTTTGTTTCGTTCCCGTCGCTTGCCCAGGATTACACCAAGGAAAAAAAATGGGCCGACGAAATCCAGTCGACCCTGATGGTGGGCGAGGTGCAGTGGCTCGCACAGAAGAACGGCCACCGGTTTCTTGCGCTCTACACGGAAGCGGCGCAAGCACGCGGCGCGCTGATCATCGCCCATGGCCGCGGCTGGAGCCCCGATTTCGAGCTCTACGGCATGCTGCGCGTGAAGCTCGCCGAAAAAGGCTACACCACGCTGTCGATCCAGCTGCCGGTGCTGCCCAGCACCGCGATCCTCGGACTTTACGTACCGCTGTACCCGGACGCGCGCGAGCGCTTCCAGCTGGCGGTCGATTTCCTCAAGACACGGGGCTTCAAAAACATCGGCATCGTCTCGCACAGCCTGGGCGCGACGATGGCCAACCAGTACCTGATCCGCACCGATGACGACACCGTCAAGGCATGGGTGTTCGTCGGTATCCTGCAGGGCCTCGAGGAGATGTACCGCATCAGGATACCGGTGCTCGATGTCTCCGGCAGCAACGACTGGACGGTAACCATGTGGGGCGCCGACGAGCGCAGGAAGCAGATCCTCGCCAACCCGGGCTCGGCCCAGGTGATCGTCAAGGACGCGACGCATTTCTTCGAGAACCGCGAGGAAGAACTCGTCAAGATCATCAGCGGTTTCCTCGACAAAACCCTGAAGTAATGACTGACAGTTCAAGCCGACTGGCTTGGGGTGCACATAAAATCGTTACCCTATTCGACGATCGCCTGATTGACGATCGCATTCACTACGTAGCGATAGTGCCAACGAATCGGCCCGGGCGTTTGCGCCATGAAGACCACCACCAGTTGCTCTTTGGGGTCGGCAAACCAGTTGGTGCCGTAAGCACCGGGCCAGGAGAAGCTGCCCACTGAGCCGGCCGTGCGCACGATGCCGGGCGTGGTCTGCACCGCAACGCCTAATCCAAAGCCCATGTCGGCGCGCGTCGGGTCGGCGTTGCCGATCAGGTTCACCGTGCCGGGCGGCAACTGGTTGGCGAGCATGTATTCGACGGTCTTGCGGCCGAGCACGCGCTTGCCGTCCAGCGTGCCGCCTTGCAGCAGCATTTGCGCGAAACGCAGGTAATCTGCCGCGGTCGAAACGGCGCAACCTCCGCCGCACTCGAACTTGAGCGGCTTGGTGAGGTCGAGCACGAATTGCGTTTGGCCGGTGCCGGGGTCTTTGGCAAAAGCCTTGGCGTAGCGGCTGACCATCCGTGCGGGCCAACGCACTATCCTGAAATCGGATTTGGCACCTTGCGTCGGAATTTTTATTGGTGCGTTAAGGTTCAGCGAGCTTTTCAACCGCAACGAC
>JANXRZ010000289.1 GCA_025352885.1 Pseudomonadota bacterium
GAATCTGCGAGCACCTGGAATTCATGCGAACCCGTGCCGCCGATTGCGCCCGTGTCGGCCGCGACCGCGCGGAACGCGAGCCCGAGGCGCCCGAAGATGCGCGTGTACGTGTCATACATGACGCGGTATTCGCGCTCGAGGTCGGCGAAGTCCGCATGGAAGGAATAGCCGTCCTTCATCACGAACTCACGCCCGCGCATGATCCCGAAGCGCGGGCGGCGTTCGTCGCGAAACTTGGTCTGGATCTGGTACACGTGCAGCGGCAGCTTGCGGTAGCTGCGCAATTCGCTTTTCGCCATGTCGGTGACGGCCTCTTCGGACGTGGGCTGCAGCACGAAGTCGCGCTCATGCCGGTCCTTGAAGCGAAGGAGTTCCGGTCCGTACTCCTGCCAGCGTCCGGATTCCTGCCAGAGCTCGGCCGGCTGGACGACCGGCATGGAGAGTTCGATTGCGCCTGCGCGGTTCATTTCCTCGCGGACGATTGCTTCCACCTTACGGACTACCCGCAGGCCCAGCGGCATCCACGTGTAGACCCCGCTCGCCAGGCGCCGGATGAAGCCCGCGCGCAGCATCAGGCGATGGCTGGCGAGCTCGGCTTCGGAGGGCGCTTCCTTCAGCGTCGAGATGAGGTAACGCGATGTTCGCATAGTGGATTTTTCTTGGCCGCGAGGCTTCTATTCGCTGCGGAAGTGTGAAAAAATCAGCCCAAGATTCTAACTGATGGCGGTGTCAGGATGCTCGATAAAGATGGGTACCGCCCCAACGTCGGCATCATCCTTTGCAACACCCGGAACGAAGTGTTCTGGGGCAAGCGGGTGCACCAGCACTCGTGGCAGTTTCCACAGGGCGGAATCAACCACGGCGAGACGCCGGAGCAGGCGATGTTCCGCGAACTCGAGGAAGAAACCGGGCTCAAGCCCGACCACGTGCGCATCCTCGGGCGCACCCGCCAGTGGCTGCGCTACGAAGTCCCCGACCAGTGGGTGAGGCGCGACTGGCGCGGCACCTATCGCGGCCAGAAGCAAATATGGTTCCTCCTGCGCATGACCGCGCGCGACTGCGACGTGAAGCTGCGCGCCAACGAAAAGCCCGAATTCGACGCCTGGCGCTGGCACGACTACTGGGTGCCGCTCGAGTCGGTGATCGAGTTCAAGCGTGACGTGTACCAGCAGGCGCTCACCGAGTTGCATCGCTTCCTTTCGATCGACCAGCGCGCGCGCAAGCGGCGCGATGAGGTCGTGCCACGCTGAGCAGGCGTTGACACAGCGCGGCTCAATCGGGCAGATTGCCAATATGGATTTGATAAAAGGCTCGCGCGGGCCGAGACTGGCAAAGTGCGTTGCCCGCGTGAGGCACCTGGCGAACACCCTCATCACAACAAGCAGTCCTTGCACCACCCAACAGGAGGCTCACATGCAGCTCAAAGGATCCAAGACGCTCGACAACCTCAAGGCGGCGTTCGCAGGCGAAAGCCAGGCGAACCGGCGCTACCTGTACTTCGCCGCGAAAGCCGACGTGGAAGGCCAGAACGACGTGGCCGCGCTGTTCCGCTCGACGGCCGAAGGCGAGACCGGCCATGCGCACGGACATCTGGAATACATGGAAGCCGTCGGCGATCCCGCGACCGGCCTTGCGATCGGAAGCTCGCGCAACAACCTTACGGCCGCGGTGGCCGGCGAGACGCACGAGTACACCGACATGTACCCGGGCATGGCCAAGCAGGCGCGTGACGAAGGCTTCGCGGAAATCGCCGACTGGTTCGAGACGCTCGGCAAGGCGGAGCGCTCGCATGCCAATCGCTTCCAGAAAGCCCTGGACGCGTTGGTAGACTGACCGGCTTCACTTCCTAGCTTCACTTTCGGGCGGACGCCGGCCGCACTTCGGCTCCGCCCCTCTTCATAGCCCCCATGCCACGCATCGTCCGGGACAGCCTGCTTTCGCTGGAAGCGTATGCGAAGCAGCGCAACGAATTCCGCAGCAAGGTCATCGCGCACAAGAAAACGCGCATCGTCCACCTGGGTGAGCACGTCACGCTCATCTTCGAGGACGAACTGACGATCCGCTACCAGATCCAGGAAATGCTGAGGATAGAGCGCACCTACGAAGAGGCCGGCATCCAGGACGAGCTCGACGTCTACAACCCGCTCATCCCGGACGGCGACAACTTCAAGGCGACGATGATGATCGAATACCCGGATGTCGCCGAACGCGCGCGCATGCTCGCAAAGATGAAGGGCATCGAGGACCGCGTGTGGATGCAGGCAGAAGGCTGCAAGCGCATCTTCGCGGTTGCCGACGAGGACCTGCCGCGCGAAAACGCCGAAAAAACCGCGGCGGTGCATTTCCTGCGGTTCCAGGTGGACGATGAGACGCGCGCTTCGCTCAAGTACGGCGTGCCGCTTTCCATCGGCGTCGATCACCCTGTCTACCCGGCAACGCAGGAGCCGGTCGGACCGGACGTGCGCGCGTCGCTCGTGGGGGATCTCGCATGAGGCGCGGGACGCTGATCGCCTCTTTCCTCTTTGCTTTTTTCGGCATGAGCGTTGCGTCCGCCGCGTGGGCACAGCCGAAATCGGACTGGGAAACCAGGCTCGAGGAACGGGACTGGAAAGAGCGCGACCTGAAGCTGCCTGAGTTTCCCAAGGGCGACAACCTCATCGAGTTCGAGGCCAGCGCCGCAAATCCTTTTCGCTTTTTCGTCGACAGCCAGTCGCTGACCGCAGGGTCGGACGGCGTGATCCGCTATACCCTCGTGGCCCGCAGCCGTTCAGGCGCCGAATCGATCAGCTACGACGGGCTGCGCTGCAAAGGCAGTGCTCACAAGGTGTATGCCATCGCGCGGCCGGACAAGACGTGGTCGACCATGAGCACGAGCGAATGGAAAGAGATCGAGCCCCGGACGGTGAGCCGTCAGCACCAGGCGCTCATGCGGGATTTTTTCTGCCCGGCCGGTTCGCCCATCGCCACCAGGGAAGAGGGCATCGATGCGCTGCGCCGGGGCATCCATCCGAGTGCCGTCAGCAGCCACTCGAACTTCACGCGCTAGCCGTTCAGCCCCTAGTGGTTAAGCCGATCGGCGAGTACGAGGTTGTCGCGGTGGATGAGCTCGGGTTCGTCCACATAGCCCAGGATGCCTTCGATCTCACTCGAGGGCTTGCGCATGATGCGCCGCGCCTCGTCGGATGCGTAGTTGACGAGGCCCCTCGCAATTTCGGCGCCCTCCGGTCCCATCACGGCCACCACCGCGCCGCGCTCGA
>JANXRZ010000016.1 GCA_025352885.1 Pseudomonadota bacterium
CACGAATGGCAGCAGGCCGCGTTCATCAAAATCGCGGCGATTTACATCGTCGGCCTTCAGATAGAAAGCATCGTCAATAACAAGGCCGAAGATCAAGCCGTCCTTGTAAACACCATGTCCGCCAAACATGGCCCTTGCCGATACATTGCCGAACGGCGCGAGCAGTTCCAAGAGATAATTCACAAACTCATTCTGTCTGGCCACTTATTCCCCCAAATGAAAACCCTACCCGCACTGTCGTCCGATCTTGCCACTGGCAGAACCACTGCCGAAAAACTGGTGAGTGCCTGTCTGGCAAAAATTGCTGACCCCGCCGGTGAAGGATCGCGCGCGTTCATCAAAGTTTACGCCGACACCGCACTCACCGCGGCGCGTGCCAGCGATGCTGCGCGCGCCTTGGGGCAAGTTGCTTCACCGATTGCGGGTATTCCGATTTCAGTGAAAGACCTTTTTGATATTCAGGGCGAGATCACGCGTGCTGGTTCCAAAATACTCGCCAATGCGCCACCCGCCACTGCCGATGCGCCCGCAATTCAACGTTTGCGCGCCGCCGGTGCGATCATCGTTGGTCGCACCAATATGACCGAGTTTGCCTATGGCGCACACGGCATGAACGCGCACTACGGCACACCGCTCAATTGCTGGGATCGCGCCACCCAACGCATTCCCGGTGGTTCGACGTCCGGCGGCGCGGTGAGCGTGACCGACGACATGGCAGCGGCCACAATCGGCTCCGACACCGGCGGCTCGGTGCGCATTCCTTCAGCGCTGTGCGGCATCACCGGGTTCAAACCAACCCAGGCCCGCGTACCCCTGGCCGGCGCATTTCCACTTTCATTCACCCGCGATTCGATCGGGCCGCTTGGCAATTCCGTCACATGCTGCGCATGGCTAGACGCGATCATGGCGGGTGCGACTGCTGAAACACCAACAGCATTGCCGTTGAAGGGTATGCGGCTTGGCGTTGCCAAAACCATCCTACTCGACGGCTTGGCACCCGAAGTGGCGGATGCGTTTGGGCGTGCGCTCAATTGCCTTTCGACAGCCGGTGCCGTCATTGAGGAATTCGATTTCCCTGCGTTACAACGCGAACACGACGGCAGCAAAAAAGCCAATTTCTCGGCAGTCGAAGCGTATGCATTGCACCGGGAACGATTGGCCTTGCACATGCAGGAATTCGACCCGCGTGTTGCCAGGCGGTTGCTGTTGGGCGCCAATATCAACGCCGCCGATTACGTTGATTTGTTGCAGTTGCGGCAATCGTTGATCACATCGGCCAACTTGACCACCGCGCGCTTCGATGCGTTGCTGGCACCCACCGCACCAATCGTCGCACCGACGATTGCAGAAATGGAATCGTCGGACGAGATTTTTTTAAAAATGAATGGCTTGCTGTTACGCAACTGCGCCCCGTTCAATGTACTGAATCGGCCCTGCTGGTCATTACCCTGTCACCGCCTTGGTGACGCACCCGTCGGCCTGATGGTGGTCGGTGAGACGAACGGCGACAAGCGTTTACAGGCGATCGGACTGGCGATCGAGACGGCATTGGCAACCAAGCGCTGAATTGCGCGCTAAAAACCGCGGTTCTTGCGCTTGGTTTCTTCCGCTTCTTTCATGTCAGCCGCCATTTTTTTCTCGGCCATTTTTTTGTCCCAGCCAATCATCGGCGTGATGACATTCCACCAAAGCATGAGTAATCCAAACGGCACCAGCACCCATATCCAATTCCAATTGCCGACCGGTGGAATATCGAGAATTTTCAACAAGACAACAATGATGGCAATGACAGCTAGTGGCATGAATAACTCCTGAGGCGAAAGAATATGACCAACAAATTAGCACAAAGTACGTCGCCTTACCTGCAACAGCATGCCGACAACCCGGTGCACTGGCAGGAATGGGGACCAGAGGCGCTGCAATTGTCCCGCCAATCCGGCAAACCGATCCTGCTCTCGGTTGGGTATTCCGCCTGTCATTGGTGCCACGTGATGGCGCATGAATCGTTTGAAGACGAAGGTATCGCAGCAGTAATGAATGAATTATTCATCAACATCAAAGTTGACCGCGAAGAGCGACCCGACATCGACCAGATCTACCAGACGGCGCACCAGATGCTGACCCAGCAGACCGGCGGCTGGCCGCTCACGATGTTCCTCGCGCCTGACGGAACCCCGTTCTTCAGCGGCACCTATTTCCCGAAAGCGTCACGCTACGGCCTGCCGGGATTTACCGAACTCCTGGAGCGGGTGGCCGCAATCTGGAAAGAACGGCGTGCCGAAGTCGAAGCGCAGGGCGAGCAGGTGCGCCTCGCGTTCTCGCGCATGCAGCCCGGCAATCGCTCGGGCCGCCCAGCGCATGCCTCTGACTTCGACGCGCAGCCGATCATGGAGGCCATGGCCAACCTGCGCGACACGTTCGATGCGGAGTCCGGCGGCTGGGGCGCCGCCCCGAAGTTTCCGCACCCGACCGACATCGAGCTGTGTCTCAGGCGGTACGCGCATGACGGCGACGGGCAGGCGCTCGGGATGGCGGACCTGACGCTCGAGAAAATGGCGCTCGGCGGCGTCTACGACCAACTGGGCGGCGGATTCTGCCGCTACAGCACCGATGCGACCTGGACGATCCCGCACTTCGAGAAGATGCTGTACGACAACGGCCCGTTGCTGTTCCTCCTCGCAGATGCGTACACGGCCACGCGGAAACCGCTCTTTGCGCGCGTCGCCGCCGAAACGGCCGGATGGGTGCTGCGCGAGATGCAATCGCCCGAGGGCGGTTACTTTTCCAGCCTCGACGCCGATTCCGAAGGCGTCGAAGGCAAGTTCTACGTGTGGGACCGGGAAGAACTCCAGTCGATCCTCACGCCGGACGAATTCGCTGCGTTTGCCCATTACTACGGCCTCGACGCCGCGCCGAATTTCGAGGACAAGCACTGGAACCTCGTCGTCGCGCAAGCGTCCGGCGCTGACGAAACGCCGCCTGACGCTTTGGTCGCTGCGCGTGCAAAAGTTTTCGCTGCTCGCGAGAAGCGCGTGCGCCCGGGCCGCGACGAAAAGATCCTCGTGTCCTGGAACGCGCTCATGATCCGCGGCATGGCCCGCGCCGGGCGCGTCCTCGGCAGGCCGGAGTGGATCGCTTCGGCACGGCGCTCACTGGAGTTCATCCGCAGCACCATGTGGAAGGACGCTCGCCTGTTCGCGACTTACAAGGATGGGCGCGCCCACCTGAACGCTTACCTCGACGACTACGCGTTCCTGATCGAAGCACTCATTGAATTGCTGCAGGCGGATTTTTCAATCGACGACCTGAACTTCGCCGAGGAAGTTGCCGATGCGCTGCTCGACCAGTTCGAGGATGCGGACGCAGGCGGCTTTTACTTCACCGGCCGCGACCACGAGCGCCTGCTGCACCGGCCCAAGCCCGGTCACGACAACGCAACGCCGTCCGGGAACGGGGTGGCGGCCTTTGCGCTCCAGAGGCTGGCGGCCCTGACCGGCGAAGAGCGCTACCGGCTGGCATCGGAACGCACCCTCGAAGTGTTCTATCCCTCGATACGCGACTACCCGGCGGGCTTCGGTTCGCTCATGGTCGCGCTCGAGGAATCGCTCAGTCCCCCGACGACCGTCGTTTTACGCGGCGCCCGGGCGGCGGCAGGAAGCTGGGCTCAATCGCTGTCCCGGGAGCACCTGCCTTCCACCCTCGTCCTCGGGATCCCGGCCGGGGTGCCGGGACTGCCGCCGATCCTCGATAAGCCGGCCGGCGACCCGTCCGATGAGTCCTCGGTCAACGCATGGGTCTGCCAAGGCGTTACTTGCCTGTTGCCGATTGCAGATCTCGAAACCCTCAGGACCACCTGCAAGACCGGCGCCGCAAGATAGGATTTCGGGTAAATTGTGGCCCCTCGCCGGGCTAACCGCGCATCAACACCGTCCAAGGAGCAGTCATGAAAGTAGCCGTTCTCGCCCTCACCCTTGCAGCCGGGGCTGTTGCTGCACTACCGGCCCAGGCGAGTGAAGAGCTCGCCAAGAAGTACATGTGCCTCACCTGCCACACCCTGGACAAAAAACTGGTCGGGCCGTCCTATCACGACGTCGCCACCAAGTACAAGAACGACAAGACGGCCGAGGCCAAGCTGGTCGACAAGGTGAAGAAGGGCGGCATGGGCGTGTGGGGCCAGATCCCGATGCCGCCGAACGACAAGGTACCGGACGCCGACGTCAAGGCGCTGGTCAAGTGGATCCTCGCGACCAAGTAAGCAAGGCGCAGGGCATCCAGTAAAAAGCCGGGCCTCGCCCGGCTTTTTTATTGGCGGCGCCGACGGGGCGCGGCTATCATGCCGCCTGTCACCAGACATGCCCCGGGAGGCCGTATGAAAAATTTCAAATTCACCCTGACAGTGTTCGCCGCAGCCCTCGCGGCGGCCCTTGCAGGCTGCAGCGAAGAGAAGAAACCGCCGCCGGCCCCCGCCGTGCAGGCACCGCCGCCACCGCCGCCTTCGATTGAAATCAAGATCGGCCACGTAGGGCCGATGACCGGCGGCATTGCGCATTTGGGCAAGGACAACGAGAACGGCGCCCGCCTGGCGGTTGAAGAGGCCAATGCCGCAAAGATCAAGATCGACGGAAAGGACGCCAAGTTCACGCTCGTCGGCGAAGACGACCAGGCGGATCCCAAGGTCGGCACGACGGTTGCGCAGAAACTGGTCGACGCCAAAGTCGCCGGCGTGGTCGGCCACCTGAATTCGGGCACCTCGATCCCCGCCTCGACAATCTACAACCAGGCGAACCTCCCGGTGATCTCGGGTTCGGCGACAAACCCCAAGCTCACCGAACAGGGATTCAAGAACCAGTTTCGCGTCGTCGGACGCGATGACCAGCAGGGCCCCGCGATCGCCAGCTATCTCGCCGCGACTGCGAAACCTAAAACGGTCGCGATCATCGACGATGCAACCGCCTACGGCGAAGGCCTTGCCAACGAAGTCGAGAAGACGCTCAAGGGCGCCAACATCAAGGTGCTCGCGCGCGAAAAAGGCACCGACAAGACGACCGACTGGAAAGCCATCCTGACCAAGGTCAAGGGTCGCAAGCCCGACGCGATTTTTTACGGCGGCATGGACGCCACCGGCGGCCCGCTCATCAAGCAGGGCCGCGAACTCGGCATCAAGGCGGTGTTTTCGTTCGGCGACGGCGCCTGCACCGACGAGATGACCAAGCTGGCGGGCGATGCGGCCGAAGGCCTGCTCTGCTCGCAGGCCGGCATCCCGGTCGCTGCGGCCGACAAGAAATTCCTCGAAAACTACAAGAAGAAATTCAACGCCGACCCGATCCTCTATTCGCCGTTTACCTACGACGCGACGAACCTGCTGATCGAGGCGATCAAGAAAGCCAACTCGCCGGACCCGGCCAAGTATCTGCCGGAACTGACCAAGCTCGAGTACAAAGGGGCGACCGGCGCGATCAGCTTCGATGAGAAAGGCGATCGCCGCGACGCGGAGATGACGATCTTCACGATGAAGGGCGGCAAGATCGAGCCCGTCGCCGTCATCAAGGGCGGCAAGACGATCCCCATCGCCGACTTCATCGCGGCGATGGCCCCGCCTGCGCCGGCCGCGGCAGCACCGGCCCCGGCGGCCCCGGCTGCGGAACCGGGCAAAGAGGCGCCGAAAGCCGAAGCGCCCAAAGCCGACGCAATGAAAAAGTAACACGGTCGTACCGATGAAAGCGGCACCTTCGGGTGCCGTTTTCATTTTGGCGCCGGCCAGCCTTGCCGGCACGCCGGTTTCCCCATTTGGCGCGGGCTTTGCTAGTCTGTCCGCCGATGGACATCTTCATCCAGCAGCTGATCAACGGCCTCACGCTCGGCAGCGTCTATGCGGTCGTGGCTCTTGGCTACACAATGGTCTACGGCATCATCCAGCTGATCAATTTCGCGCACGGCGAGCTGGTGATGGTCGGCGCGATGGTCGCATTCAGCCTGATCGGCGTGCTCCTGCCCATGGGCCTTCACCCGATGGTCATCGTCGTGGTCGCGACACTCTGCGCCATACCCGTGTGCATGGCGCTCGGCTATGCGATGGAGCGCCTGGCTTACCGGCCGCTGCGGCGCGCGCCGCGCCTTGCACCGCTCATCACGGCCATCGGCGTGTCCATCATCCTGCAGCACCTGGCGCTGCTGGTCTGGACGCGCAACAACCTCGCCTTCCCGCAAGTGATCAAAACGCAGTCCTACGCGATCGGCGGCGCAACCATCACGAACGTGCAGATCGCCATCATGGCGATGTCAGTGGTGATGATGGCCGGCCTCGCGCTGCTCGTGTATCGCACCCGCCTTGGCACGGCGATGCGCGCAACCGCCCAGAATGCGCAAGTCGCAGGGCTCATGGGCATCGACATCAACCGCATGATCGCGGCGACCTTCGTGATCGGCGCCGCGCTTGCCGCGGTCGCGGGGGTGATGGTGGGCAGCTACTACGGCATCGCGCATTACCAGATGGGCACCCTCCTCGGCCTCAAGGCGTTTTCCGCAGCGGTGCTCGGCGGGATCGGCAACCTGCCGGGCGCCATGCTGGGCGGCCTGTTGCTCGGCGTGGTCGAAGCGCTAGGCGCGGGCTACATCGGCGACTTGACCGGTGATGTCTTCGGCAGCAACTACCAGGACGTCTTCGCTTTCCTCGTGCTCATCGCGGTGCTCGTGTTTCGACCGTCGGGACTTCTCGGTGAGCGGGTGGGCGATCGCGCATGAAGAGCTTGAGCGCATCCCCCGTGATGCGCTGGGCGGCCGTCGGCCTCATTGCCCTGGCGTTGATTGCACTGCCCGTGGCCCTTTCACACGTCGGCACGGCCTGGGTACGCATCACGAATCTGGCCATCCTCTTCACGCTGCTCGCGCTCGGCCTCAACATCGTCGTGGGGTTCGCAGGGTTGCTCGATCTGGGCTACGTCGCGTTCTATGCGGTCGGCGCGTACGCGTATGCGCTCCTTGCGTCGCCGCACTTCGGGCTGCACCTGCCTTTCTGGATCATCCTGCCGATCGGCGCGGCGGTCGCGGCGCTGTTCGGCGTGCTGCTCGGTGCGCCGACGCTTAAATTACGCGGCGACTACCTCGCCATCGTTACGCTCGGGTTCGGCGAGATCGTGCGCATCTTCCTCAACAATCTCGCCCGTCCGGTCAACATCACGAACGGCCCGCAAGGCATCACGGGCATCGACCCGTTCTCGATCGGCGGAGTGAGTTTCGCGAAAACCCAAACGGTCCTCGGGATCCCGGTCAGCGGTCCGATGAAGTACTACTGGCTCCTGCTCCTTGTGCTGGTCGTGGTGATCATGATCAACATCCGCCTGCAGAACTCGCGCATCGGCCGGGCCTGGGAGGCGGTGCGCGAAGACGAGACCGCGGCGAGGGCGATGGGCATCGACACGACGAAGATCAAGCTCCTGGCCTTCGCAATGGGCGCGTCCTTCGGCGGCGTGGCCGGCGGCATGTTCGCTGCGATCCAGGGCTTCGTCTCCCCGGAAAGTTTCGTATTCGTCGAATCCGTCATGGTGGTCTCGATGGTGGTCCTCGGCGGCATGGGGAACATCTGGGGCGTGATCCTCGGCGCTCTGCTGCTTTCTTTCGTGCCAGAGGTCTTGCGCTATACCGTCGAGCCCCTGCAAAGGGCTGCGTTCGGAAAAATGCTGGTCGAGCCGGAAGTCCTGCGTATGCTTATCTTCGGCTTCGCCTTGGTGCTCGTGATGCTGTTCCGTCCGGCGGGTCTCCTGCCTTCAGCCGTGCGCAAGCGGGAACTCGCGGAGCGCAAAGCCTGATGGCCACCCTTGTGGAAGGGGCTCGAATCAGCAAGCGTTTCGGCGGCGTGCAGGCGCTGCAGGACGTGACGTTCAAAATCGCGGAAGGTGAAATCTACGGTCTCATCGGCCCGAACGGGGCCGGCAAGACGACGCTCTTCAACGTGCTCACGGGACTCTACCTGCCCGACAAGGGCCGCTTCACGTTGGGCGGCACCGATATCACGGGCCTGAAGTCGCACGAGGTGGCGAAGGCGGGCATCGCCCGGACGTTCCAGAACATCCGTCTGTTTGCGAACTTGTCCGCGCTCGAGAACGTCATGATCGGGCGGCATGTGCGCACCCATGCAGGTGTGGTCGGCGCCATCGTGCGTGGACGAGGCACGCTCGCGGAGGAAGCCGCGATCGAAAAGCGGGCGCTCGAACTGCTCGACTATGTCGGCATCGCCGCGCGGGCGAACGACGCTTCGGGCAGCCTGCCGTACGGCGACCAGCGCAGGCTCGAGATCGCCCGCGCCCTTGCTACGGACCCGATCCTGCTGGCGCTCGACGAACCGGCCGCCGGCATGAACGCCTCGGAAACCGTCGCATTGCGCAAGCTCCTCGAGCGCATCCGAGCCGATGGGACGACGCTGCTCCTGATCGAGCACGACATGAAGCTCGTCATGAAGGTTTGCGACCGCGTGCTGGTGCTCGACTACGGCGCAAAGATCGCCGAGGGCGTACCGGCCGAAGTGCAGCGCGACCCCAAGGTGATCGAGGCTTACCTGGGGGCGCCCGCATGAGACTCCTGGACGTGCAGGGGCTGGAAGTGCGCTACGGCGGTATCCGCGCGGTGAAGGGCGTGGATTTCCATGTCGACGAAGGCGAACTCGTTTGCCTGATCGGCGCAAACGGGGCCGGGAAAACCAGCACGCTCAAGGCCCTGTGCGGGTTGTTGCCGGCCGCTGCCGGGTCGGTAAGCTATGCCGGGAAACTCGTGACCGGCCTGCCCTCTTTTCGCCTAGTGAAGGAAGGCCTCGTGCTCGTGCCCGAAGGCCGGGGCATCTTCGGCCAGCTGACGGTCGGGGAGAATCTCGCCATGGGTGCCTTCGCGCGTATCGACTCGGGCGAAGTGCGTCGGGACCTCGAGCGGATGCTTGCGCTCTTCCCGCGCCTGGCCGAGCGCAAGGCGCAGTCGGCCGGCACGCTTTCGGGCGGCGAGCAGCAGATGCTTGCGCTCGGGCGCGCCCTCATGAGCAAGCCTCGCCTGCTCGTGCTCGACGAGCCGAGCATGGGCCTTGCCCCGATGATGGTGACGAAGATCTTCGAGGTCGTGCGCCGCATCGCATCGGAGGGCGTGACCGTGCTCCTGGTCGAGCAGAACGCGCGTCTCGCGCTCGAAGCCGCGAGCCGGGGGTACGTCATGGAGTCCGGCGCGATCACGCTGAGCGGCGAAGCGCGCCAGCTGCTCGAGGATCCGCGTGTGCGCGATGCGTACCTGGGTGAAGAAGCGGCGTAGCAAAATGTACTGGCATAAGTACACAAATTGGCCTGAGAGCCGCCCTGCGATTGGATCTACGAAATGAAATGTCATGAATTTGCGCGCCACTCTCGATAAGGCGACCGCCTTCGCGGCGCAGAGCTCGCGCCGTGCCCTCACCGCCGTAAGACGCCACCCTGTTCGCGCGGCCCTCGTCATCCCGGGGCTGGCCCTCGCCTATGTACTGGCACTGGTTCCCTTCACGCCGGCCATTAAGGACCTGCGCAAGGCCAAATCCGAAAACCCTTCCGTGCTGATGTCGGTCGATGGCGTCGTCCTCGCCGAATTCCGCCGCCTGAACCGGCGCTGGGTCCCGTTGGACAAGATGGCCCCGAGCGTCGTCGAGGCACTGGTCGCAACCGAAGACCACCGGTTCTACTACCACCACGGCATCGACCTGCGCCGCACCGGTGCGGCGTTGCTGAGCACCCTGACGGGCAATTTGCAGGGCGGCTCGACCATTACGCAGCAACTCGCGCGCAATCTGTACCCCGAGGAAATCGGCCGCGCGCCCACGATCAACCGAAAGCTGAAGGAAGCGATCACGGCGTTGAAGATCGAGGCCGTGTACACCAAGCCGGAGATCCTCGAGACCTACCTGAATACGGTGCCGTTCCTCTTCAACGCGTTCGGCATCGAGATGGCTGCGCGGACCTACTTCGACAAATCCGCTGAGCAGCTGGACGTGCTCGAAGGCGCGACGCTGGTCGGCATGCTCAAGGGCACGAGCGCCTACAACCCGGTGCTCCATCCGGAGCGGGCCTTGCAGCGGCGCAACCTCGTGCTCGACCAGATGGTCCGGCGCGGCAAGCTGAAGCCCGCGCAGGCCCAAGCATTGCAACGCCGCCCTTTGAAACTGGACTTCGAGCGCCAGGTCGAGCCGCCGGGCGCCGCGCCCCATATTGCGCAGCAGGTCCGCAAATGGCTCATTGGGTGGGCCGACGGGCGCGACTACGACATCTATGCAGACGGGCTGGTCGTGCGCACGACCCTCGACTCCAAGCTGCAGCGGGCGGCCAACCAGGCGGTGACGCGGCAAATGACGCAGCTGCAAACGCTGGCCGACGGGCGGCGCAAGGCGGCTGAGGCGCGCCCCGTCCTGCAAGCGGGCTTCATGGCGCTCGATCCGCGCAACGGTGCCATCCGCGCGTGGGTCGGCAGCCGGGACTTCGCGCAGGAGCAGTTCGACCATGTCGGGCAGGCGCGCCGCCAGCCCGGGTCCACGTTCAAGCCCTTCGTCTATGGTGCGGCCTTGATGCAGGGCCTGAGCCCCGAATCCACGCTGATCGACCAGCCGGTGTCGATTCGCCTGCCCGGTGGCGAAGTGTGGTCGCCGACCGACGGCACGCCGCCCTCGGGCCAGCCAATGACCTTGCGCGACGGCCTGGCGTTTTCCAAGAACACGATCACGGCGCAACTCATGCAGAAGGTGGGACCTGCCAACGTCGCCCAGCTCGCGCGAACCATGGGCGTTCGGCAAAGCAAGCTCGACCCGGTCATGTCGCTCGCGCTCGGGACGAGCCCGGTCACCTTGCGTGAAATGGTTTCCGCCTACGCCACGATCGCGAACGAAGGCCGCTTCATCGAGCCGATCGTGGTCACGGGGGTGGAGGACCGCCACGGGAAGGTGCTCGAGGAGTTCAGGACGTATCGCGACCAGCAGCCGGCGATGCCGCGCGGCCAGGCGCTCGACCTCGTCAACATGATGCGCGGCGTGGTCGATGAAGGCACCGGCACTGCGATCCGCCAGCGCTATGGGATCGTCGCCGATGTCGCGGGCAAGACCGGCACGACGCAGGAGAACACCGATGGCTGGTTCATCCTCATGCACCCGGAACTCGTGGCCGGCGCTCGCGTCGGCTACAACGACAACGAAGTGACGATGGGCACGTGGGGGCAGGGTGCGCGTAGCGCGTTGCCGATGGTTGGCGACTTCTTCCAGGTGGCGTTACGCAACCGAATCGTCGACCCGAATGTGGAGTTCGACATTCCTCGGCCGCGCCCCCGGCCGAAGCCCGAGCGCCAGCCGGAGTCACGGGGTCCCGAGGACATCGTGCGCGGGATCTTCAACGAACTCCGGCGGATCTTTCGCTAGCTCAGGGCTTGGCGAGGTCCGCCGCGGTCGTGAAGCTGTCCGCGTAGAACTCGTCTTCGGGCAGCTTGCATTTGGAGAGGAAGTCGGCGCGGGCCGAATCGACCATGATCGGCACGCCGCAGGCATAGACCTGGTAGCCGGACAGGTCGGGGAAATCGTCCATGACCGCCCGGTGAACGAACCCGGTGCGGCCCTTCCAGCCGTCTTCGGGAAGGGCGTCGGAAATGACCGGCACATAGTCGAAGAACGCCGCGTAGTGGGTCGCCCACTTTTGCGCGAGCTCGTGGAGGTAGAGGTCGTGCGGCCGGCGCCCGCCCCAGAAAAGCGTCATCGGCCGGGTAATTTGCTTATGGAGCGCGTGCTCGATGATCGACTTGATCGGCGCGAAGCCCGTGCCCGAAGCGACGAACACGATCGGCTTCTCGGAGTCTTCGCGCAGGAAGAACGTGCCTAACGGCGCCTCGAACCGCAGGATGTCCTTCTCCTTCATCTTCCCGAACACGTGGTCGGTGAACTGCCCGCCGGGCACGTGGCGCACATGGATCTCGACCAGCTCATCGTCGTGCGGCGCGTTGCCCATCGAGAAGCTGCGGCGCGTGCCGTCGCGCAGGAGGAATTCGAGGTACTGGCCGGCGAGGAACTGCAGCCGCTCGCTTGCAGGCAACTTGAGGTGCAGGACCATCACGTCATGCGTGACCTTGGCCAGCTTGTGGATGCGGCAAGGCAGCGTCTTCACCTGGATATCGCCGGCCTTGCCGACGAGGCGCGCTTCGAGCACGCAATCGGTCAGCGGCTTGGCCTGGCAGAAGAGTGCCTTGCCCTGTTCCCGCTCGGCCGCAGGCAGCGCTTTTTCCTGGTAGACGCCGTAGTCCACGGACCCTGAAATGATCTTGCCTTTGCAGGAACCACAGGCGCCGTTCTTGCAGCCGTACGGGATCACGAGTCCGGAGCGCAAAGCCGCGGTGAGGACGGATTCGTCGTCTTCGACCTGGAACGTCTGCCCGCCGGGGGAAAGGGTTACGGTGTGCATGGTGCGTAAAATGGCGGGATGAAGCGCCTGTTGATGGTAGGTTTCGGCGACATTGCCCATCGTACCGCTGCCATGCTGCCCAAAGGGGTCGCGGTGCGCGCTGTTTCGCGTGACACCGGCGTGAATCTCGACCGGCCTGACGCGCTTCACTCAGTCGCGGGTTGGGCCGATGCGGTCCTGCATTGCGCCCCGCCTCCCGGCACGGGATCCGGCGACCCGCGCACGGCCAACCTGCTGGCCGCGCTCGAAGCGGGGGGCATTCTACCAAGCCGCCTTGTCTACATCAGCACGAGCGGCGTGTACGGCGATTGCGGTGGCGCACTGGTCGAAGAGGCGCGCGCAGTGAATCCACAATCGGATCGAGCGGCGCGCCGCGTGGACGCCGAACGCATGCTGCAGGCATGGGGCGAGCGGCACGAGGTGGCGATCGTCGTCCTCAGGGCCCCGGGGATTTACGCCGCCGAGCGCCTGCCTATCGAGCGGCTGAGGCAGGGCACGCCCGTGCTGGCCGAGCCTGACGACGTGTACACCAACCATATCCACGCGGACGATCTCGCGCGGATCGCCCGGGCTTCGCTTGAACCGACTGCGCCCGCCGGGGTCTATAACGCCTGTGACGACACTCACCTCAAGATGGGCGACTGGTTCGACCTGCTCGCCGATCGGCTTGGACTGCCCAGGCCGCCGCGGATCTCGCGCAGCGAAGCAGCTGGAAGGATCCCCGCGCCGCTCCTGTCCTTCATGGGCGAAAGCCGCCGCCTGTCGAACCGGAAAATGAAAGAAGTTCTCGGCGTGAAGCTCGCGTTTCCAACGGTGTTCGAGGGCGTGCCGCCCGCCAGGCGGGTCGCGTGAGCGCGCTGGTCGTCCTCACGAACCTTCCGGACCGTGCGTCGGCCGAGAAGCTTGCCGATTCCCTGGTTGCCTCGAAAGTGGCCGCATGTGTCAACATCCTCGCCCCGTGCCGTTCGGTTTATCGCTGGAACGACGCCGTGCAGCATGATGAGGAACACCCGATGCTGATCAAGACGACCTCCGAGCGGTATGCCGATCTCGAAGCCGCAATTCGCGCGCGGCATCCGTATGAGCTGCCCGAGATCATCGCGCTCAGTGTCGAGCGCGGCTTGCCCGCGTATCTCGATTGGGTCGCCACCGAGACTCGCTCATGAGCGTGCTGCGGTTCCTCGCGCTCGTGCTGGGCGTCTTTTCCGGACTGGCGCACGCCGTCTCCGAAGCCGATTTGCTCGAACCCGAAAAAGCCTTCCGCATGTCCACGCGTGCGCTCGACGACAGGACGGTCGAAGTCCGGTTCGACATCGCCGACGGGTATTACCTCTACCGAGAGCGATTCCAGTTCGAGGCCGAGCCAGGATTTGGCGCCGCTTTCAAGCTGGGCAAGCCGGAGTTCCCAGCCGGCTTGCGCAAGAAGGACGAATTCTTCGGCGAGGTCGAGACGTATCGTAAGGCGGTCGTCGTGCGCGTGCCGGTCGAAAAATCCGGCAGCGGCGGCGATACGCTGAAAGTGGCCGTGACCTCGCAAGGGTGCGCGGACGTGGGCGTTTGCTACGTACCTTTGCTGACCCGGGCGAGCGTGAAGCTGGGCGCGGCGGGGTCTTCGGTGCCCGGCGTGCCATCGCTCAGCCAGGGGCCCGACTCGGTCCAGCCCAATCCACGGTTCTCGACGTCGGCGAGCGATTTCGACATCGTCGCGCTGTTCGAGTCCGGCAGCTTCTGGCTGGTGCTCGCGAGTTTCCTCGGCTTCGGATTGCTGCTCGCCTTCACGCCCTGCATGCTGCCGATGATCCCGATCCTCTCGGGCATCATCGCCGGCGAAGGGCGCGACCTCAACAAGGTGCGCGCCTTGATTCTCTCGTCAGCGTACGTGCTCGGGATGGCGGTGACCTACGCGATCGCAGGCGTCGCGGCGGCGTATTCGGGGACCCTGATCGCGGCGGCTTTGCAGAACCCCTGGGTGTTGTCGGCCTTTGCGCTGGTTTTCGTCTGGCTCGCCCTCTCGATGTTCGGGGTGCACGACGTGCAACTGCCCTCCTTCCTGCACCAGCGGCTCTCGAGCACCCACCAGAAACTGCGCGGCGGGCATGTTGCATCCGTAGCGGGCATGGGAGTGCTCTCGGCCGTCATCGTCAGTCCCTGCGTCGCGGCGCCACTCGCAGGCGCGCTGCTGTACATCAGCCAGACGCGTGACGTAGTGCTCGGCGGCGGGGCGTTGTTTGCCATGGCGCTGGGCATGGGGGTCCCGCTCGTTGTGGTGGGCGTATCCGAAGGCGCATTCCTGCCGCGATCCGGGCCTTGGATGGTGACCGTCAAGAAATTCTTCGGCGTGTTGCTGCTCGCGGTGGCGGTTTGGATCATCTGGCCGGTGGCCTCGCCCTTCCTCATGCCGAAACCGGCGCCTCACGGCCTCACCTTCGAACGGGTAAGTTCCATCGAGCAGTTGAACGAGAAGCTTCGCGCGCCCGGCCGGCCGGTGATGCTCGACTTCTATGCGGACTGGTGCGTGTCCTGCAAAGAGATGGAGGCCTTCACGTTCACCGACGAGAAGGTGAAGGCGAAAATGAAGGGGCTGCTGCTCCTGCAGGCGGACGTGACCGGGAACACTGAGGAGCACAAGGCCTTGCTCAAGCGCTTCTCCCTCTTCGGGCCGCCGGGCATCATCTTCTTCGATGAGCGCGGCGCCGAGATTCGCGGCCTGCGGGTGATCGGCTACCAGAAGGCCGACAAGTTCCTCGCGGTGCTGCAGCGGGCTGGCGGCTGATCAGGCTTTCTTCAGTTCGCGCGCGGCCTCAAGTGCGAAATAGGTGAGGATCCCATCGGCGCCTGCGCGCTTGAATGCGATCAGCGATTCCATGATGACGTTCTCCGCCAGCCAGCCGTTGGCGATGGCGGCCCGAAGCATCGCGTACTCGCCTGAGACCTGGTAGACGAACGTCGGCGCTCGGAATTCTTCTTTGACGCGGCGGAGGATGTCGAGGTAAGGCATGCCCGGCTTGACCATCACCATGTCGGCGCCCTCTGCGAGGTCCAGGCCCGCTTCCCATAGCGCCTCGTCGGAGTTCGCCGGGTCCATCTGGTAGGTCTTCTTGTCGCCCTTGCCGAGGTTCGAGGCCGAGCCGACTGCGTCACGGAAGGGCCCATAGAAACCCGATGCGTACTTGGCGGAGTACGCCATGATCTTGGTATGGATGCGGCCGGCCTTTTCAAGCGCCGTGCGGATGCGGCCGATGCGCCCGTCCATCATGTCCGAGGGTGCGACGATGTCGACGCCCGCTTCGGACTGCGCGAGGGCCTGTTTCTCCAGCACCGCGAGAGTCACGTCGTTGATGATGTAGCCCTTCTTGTCGACTACGCCGTCCTGACCATGGGAGGTGTAGGGATCGAGCGCGACGTCGGTCATGATCCCGAGGTCGGGGAAGTTCTTTTTCAACTCGCGCACAACGCGCGGCACGAGCCCCTTGGGGTTATGCGCTTCGCGGCCGTCAAGCGATTTCAGTTTCTGGTCGATCACCGGGAAGAGGGCCATGACCGGTACCCCCAGCGTCATGCACTCCTCGGCAACGGGCAGCAGGCGGTCGAGCGTCATGCGCTCGACACCCGGCATGGAGACAACAGACTCAGTGCGCGCTTTCCCGTCCAGGACGAAAACCGGATAAATGAGGTCGTTCGTCGTGAGAACGTTCTCGCGCATGAGCCGCCGCGAGAAATCGTCCCGCCGCATGCGGCGCATGCGCACTGCAGGGAAACCGCCGTAGATGTTCATGGTGAAAACCGTAAGGTTTGTGTGGGAATGATGGGGCGCCTTGTAGGACTAACGGCAGTGAAGTGTACTGATTCCGGTGATTTAAATTTTCCGGAACTTTTATGTTTGGACCCGATCTTATCTACAGACGATGTGAGTCGTCTCCCGCTTCTCCTCCCTGAGCGGGAGCCTTAATTCCAAGTTAAGGCATTTTTGCCCCCGGTTTACTCCCCTTTACCGGGGGCCTTTTATTTCTGCCGCGAGCCAGTTGTCGATGAGCTCGCGGGTTTGCTCAACGCCCTGGCGGGTCTGGCTCGAGAAGAACAGGACATCGCCAGGGAGGCCGAGTTCTTTCAACCCCTTCTGCGCGGCGATCAGGGTGCGGCCCTGTTCGCTCTTGGTGAGCTTGTCTGCCTTTGTAAGCAGCACGAGGACCTTTCGCTCCAGCGGCGCCAGCCACCCCAGAAGCTGCACGTCGAGCGGCGTGAGGGGCCGCCGCGCGTCCATGAGGGAAACCACCGCGAGGAGCGATCGCCTAGTCTGCAGATACCCCGCTACCAGCTTGCCCCAGTCGTCCCGGACTCCATGCGGAACCTTTGCGTAGCCATACCCGGGGAGGTCGACCAGCCGCGCGTTGGGGCCAAGCGAGAAAAAATTGATGAGTTGCGTGCGGCCCGGTGTTTTGCTGACAAAGGCAAGCCGCCTGCGATTTGCGAGCACGTTCAGCGCGCTGGACTTGCCGACATTGGATCGTCCAACGAACGCAATCTCGGGGAGCTCATCCTGCGGCAAGCCCTCGAGCTGGCTTGCGGAGATCAGGAACTGCACATCGGAGAAGGCAGGGGACAGCGGCTTGGGCGCAGGCATGGGAATCACGGAAGGTGTTATAGAATAACGGGTTTGCAGCGGGATCGAGGGAGAAAAGATGAAGCGATTGCTGGCGCTGGTGGGCAGCGTGGCCCTGATGGTCGTGGCGGGCTCGGGCTTTGCCGCGGACGCCGCGCCGAAACAGCCTGCCAAGATCGATCCTGCGAAGGGGCAGGCTATTGCAGGCCAGGTATGCGTCGCTTGCCACGGGGCGGACGGCAACAGCGTTGCGCCCGCCAATCCCAAGATCGCGGGCCAGTTCCCGGAGTACCTCAATAAGCAGCTCGTCAATTTCAAGCCGAAGGACGGCAAGAAGCCCGAGCGCGAGAACCCGGTCATGAACGGCATGGTGGCCAACCTTTCGGCCGAGGACATGCAGAGCCTCGCTGCCTATTATTCCGGGCAGAAGCTCAAGCCTGCGGTAGCCAAGGATAAGGCCCTGGCTGCGGCTGGCCAGAAGCTCTGGCGCGGCGGCAATGCTTCCAGCGGCGTGCCGGCTTGCGCCGGATGCCATGGACCGGACGGCTCGGGCATTCCGGCTCAATATCCGCGCATCGCCGGCCAGTACGCCGAGTACATCGAAGCGCAGCTCAAGTCCTTCCAGGCCGGCCAGCGCGCGAACGACCCGAACGGCATGATGCGCGGCGCGACTGCGCGCATGACCGACCGCGAGATCAAGGCTGTTTCCGAATACGCGGCCGGACTGCGCTAGAGCCCGCGGAATAAGCGGGCCGCTCTTGCTGTTTAAGCGGTACAGCCATGAGTGAAACCCTCCGCCCCGTCAGGATCTGGGACCTGCCCGTTCGCGTCTTCCATTGGGCGCTGGTCGTCCTGCTCGGTTTTCTCTTCTGGAGCGGGAAGACCGGCGGAAACGCAATGGAGTACCACATGTACGCGGGCTACCTTGTTCTCGCGCTGGTGGCGTTCCGGATCGTCTGGGGTTTTGCCGGCAGCACTTATGCCCGCTTCGGGAGCTTTCTCACGGGACCGGCCAAGAGCATCGCGTTCGCCAAACGCCTCCTGTCCAAGTCACCTGCCGATGTCGCCGGTCACAACCCCATTGGCGGCTGGATGGTCCTTGTGATGTTGCTCTCGCTGCTTGTACAAACGGGCACGGGCCTCTTCGCCAATGACGACATCGCCACCGAAGGACCGTTGATGTCGTTCGTGAGCAAGTCACTATCCGACCGCCTGTCCACGATCCATTCGTGGAACTTCAACGTGCTGCTGGTGCTCGCTGGGCTGCATGTCGCTGCCGTGCTTTTTCACGTCTTCATCAAGAAAGAAAACCTGGTGACCGCGATGTTCACGGGCGTCAGGATGATCGGTAGCACGGCCGATGTGCCGGCCACACGTTTTGTAAGTCCGTGGCGGGCACTCGTGCTATTCGCGCTTGCGCTGGTTGCAGTGTGTCTGCTTGTAAAACGTCCCCTCTGAGGAGTAGCGAATGAAGATCAAAGTACTGTTGGCCGGGCTTGCGATTGCAACCGGTGCGGTCTGGTCGTTCCAGGCCAGCGCCCAAGTGAAGCCGGAAACACTCGTCAAGCAGCGCCAGGCTGCGATGGCGCTGCAAGGCAAATATTTCGGACCGATCGGCGCGATGGTGCAGGGAAAGGTGCCGTACGACGCTGCCATCGTGACGCGCAACGCCGGGTACCTCGAGGTCCTCGCGAAAATGCCGTGGGATGGATTCCAGGCAAGCACGGCCGACCTGAAGGAAACCGACGCGAAGCCCGAAATCTACAAGCAAAGCGACAAGTTCCGGTCCGAATCCCAGAAGCTCGAGACGGAAACCGCGAAGCTGGCAGCAGCCGCGCGCTCGGGCGACCAGAATGCGGTGAAGGCCGCGTTCGGCGATGTCGGCCAGGCGTGCAAGGCCTGCCACGACGATTTCCGCGTCAAGCGCTAACCCCGCAAAGCTGACAAGAGCCCTGCCGGTCACGCCGGCGGGGCTTTTCATTTTCGGCGCTGGAATAGCGGCCCCCCGGCCGTTGTTTGTCTGGCATTGGCTCTCGCAGTCACCCGCAGTTCCCCTAAGCGATAATCGACGGCATGGATGATGGCGAGCGCATCGTTGAACTAATTCCGCGGCTTCGCCGCTATGCCCGGGCGCTCGCCGGCGATCGCGCCCGCGCCGACGACCTCGTGCAGGACACGCTTGAGCGTGCCTGGAACAAATTCCATCTCTGGCGCCCCGGATCGGATCTTCGCGCGTGGCTTTTCACGGTGATGCACAACGTGCATGTGAACCAGGTGCGCGCGTCGCGTGAGCATGCGACGCTCGACGATGAAGGGGCCGAAATGGCAGTCGCCGCCGTGCAGGGCGCGTCCCTCGAGATCCGCGACCTGGAGCGCTCGCTCGCCCTCCTCCCGGCCGAGCAGCGCGAGGTCCTTCTGCTCATCGCGCTCGAAGACATGAGCTACGCAGAAGTCGCCGGCACGCTCGGCATTCCCATCGGCACGGTGATGTCGCGGCTGTCGCGCGCGCGGGAAAAGCTTCGCGCCCTCATGCATGGCGTGGCCGTGGGCGCCAAACTGCAGGTGGTCAAGTGAGCGACCGGCAGACCCAACCGGTTACCGAAGCCGATCTGCTCGCGTTCGTCGACCTCCAATTGCCCGAGGCGCGGCGACTGGAGGTCGAAACATGGCTGCAAGCCCGGCCGGAGGAAGCCCATCGGATCGCGGCCTATCGTAGGCAGAACGAAGAATTGCGCGCACTGTTCAATCCCGTGCTGGACGAGCCGGTCCCGGGGCGCCTTCGCCGCGTCCTTAGGCGAAGCGCACGCTGGCGCACGCCGGCGCTGGCGGCTGGCTTTACGCTGATCGGTTTGCTTGTGGGCGCGCTGGCCGGCTGGCAACTGCACGCACAACGTTCACCTGGTGTTGGCGCGGCCGGCATTGCAAAGAACGCTGCCGTTGCGCATGCGACCTACTCTCCCGAGGTGAGGCATCCGGTCGAGGTCGGTGCAGACCAGGAAGCGCATCTCGAGGCCTGGCTCTCCAAGCGCCTGGGCACGAATGTGCGCGCGCCGAAGCTCGAGGCGATCGGCTATTCCCTGGTCGGTGGGCGCTTGCTGCCCGGCGAAGCTCGCAGCGGCGGCAGTGCTACGCAAGTCGCGATGGGTGCGTCGCCCGTGGCCCAGTTCATGTACCAGACCCAGAACGGGCGCCGATTGACGCTCTATGTGCGCACCGAAGCGTCGAACAATCGTGAAACGGCTTTCCGTTATGCGCTCGAAGGCAGCGTGGGCGTTTTTTACTGGATCGATCGCAACGTCGGTTACGCGCTGTCCTCCGCCGACCTGAATCGCGAAGAGTTGCTGGCCGCGGCCAACTCGGTCTACAAGCAACTCAATCCCTAGTCCGGTTTCCACCCAGTGCGCCTACATAGTCGCGGGGTATCATTTTCCCGTAAGCCCCAGCCGCTTCGCACGACCAACGACCAACGCACCATCGCGACCACACGGAGTTTTTTGCATGCTGATCAAAAAGCCGTCCGACGTCCTGCCCTCTGAAATCACGCCACGGGAGTGGTACGCGCGCCGCCGCGAGTTCCTGCGCCAGGCCGCGGCACTCGGACTGGCCGGCACCATGCTTCCGGCGGCACGGGCGCTTGCCCAGACGGCTTCGCCGATTATCGAACCCGGCAAGCTTGCAAAATTGCCGGGCAAGCCTTCGCCCCTTTCAGCCGCCGACAAGCGCACGCCATACAAGGATGTCGTCACCTACAACAACTACTATGAATTCGGCACGGACAAGTCGCAGCCTGCCGAGAATGCGCATAAGCTTAAGACGCGGCCCTGGTCCGTGGCCATCGATGGCGAAGTGAAGAACAAAAAGCCGATCGACATCGAGGATTTGCTGAAATTGGCTCCCATGGAAGAGCGCGTGTATCGCATGCGCTGCGTGGAAGGCTGGTCGATGGTCATCCCGTGGGTCGGCTTCCCCTTGTCGGAATTGATCAAGCGCGCTGAACCGACGTCCAAAGCCAAATTCATCGGCTTCTCCACCGCCACGCAGCCGGACACGATGATCGGCTTGCGCCTGCCGGTGCTCGAATGGCCGTATGTCGAGGGCCTGCGCATGGATGAAGCGATGCACCCTCTGACGATCCTGGGCTTCGGCCTTTACGGCGAGGTGCTGCCGAGCCAGAACGGCGCACCGGTGCGCCTCGTGGTGCCCTGGAAATATGGCTTCAAGAGCATCAAGTCGATCAACCGCATCACGTTCCTCGAACAAATTCCGAAGACGTCCTGGAATATCGCGGCCGCCCAGGAATACGGCTTTTATTCGAACGTGAACCCGAGCGTGGATCACCCCCGCTGGAGCCAGGCCACCGAGCGACGGATTGGCGAGGACGGCTTCTTCCAGCCCAAGCGCAAGACATTGATGTTCAACGGCTACGCCGACCAGGTTGCGAAACTGTATACGGGCATGGTCCTGAAAAAGTTCTACTGATGCCCTGGCAGCCGCGCTCGGGCCAGCTCGCCTGGATCAAGGCCGGCGTGTTCGTGCTCTGCCTCGTGCCACTCACACGCCTCGTGTACGGGGGCGTGACCAACGCGCTTGGCGCAAATCCGATCGAGACGATTACGCGCTCGACAGGATGGTGGACCCTCTTCCTGCTCATGGCCACGCTGGCGGTGACCCCGTTTCGCAGGCTCTCGGGCGCAAACTGGCTGCTGAGGCTGCGGCGCATGCTCGGCTTGTTTGCCTTCTTCTACGCAAGCGTCCACTTCCTCACGTTCATCTGGTTCGACCACTGGTTCGATGTTGCTGAAATCGTCAAGGACGTGATCAAGCGGCCGTTCGTGACCGTGGGCTTTGCCGCTTTCGTCCTGCTGCTGCCGCTTGCTTTCACGTCCACGAATGCCATGGTCCGAAGGCTTGGCCGGAATTGGCAACGATTGCACCGGCTGGTCTATGCCATCGCGATTCTCGGGGTTGTGCATTTCTGGTGGCTGGTGAAGCGCGACCTCACTGAGCCGGTGATCTTCGCGATCGTGATTTCAGTGCTTCTGGGCCTCCGGCTGTACTGGCGAAGAAGGGCCTGACGCTTCATTCGGGACGATCCGGCACCAAAATTCACCACTTTCGATGCTAAAGAACCAATAACGGTGCGGCTTTTCAGCCAATGCGCATTACAGATCCGCTATATCTACTCGTGCGGCCCGTGCGGGCCGGCGGGGAAGGGCGCACCGCCCGGTCGCATGACGAGCGTGGCGTCCTCGTCGACCGGCGCAGAAGCTGCGGCCTTGCGCGCATGCCGCTCGTCGAACCACTGCTGCAGGTGTTCGAAGTAGATGTAGACCACCGGCGTGATGTACAGCGTGAGCACCTGGGACAGCAGCAGTCCGCCGACTACCGAGAGGCCAAGGGGCATGCGCGCGGCACCGCCCGCGCCAAAGCCCATCGCAATCGGCAGGCTGCCCATCAACGCGGCGGCGCTGGTCATCATGATCGGGCGGAACCGGATGATGCCGGCTTCGTAGATCGCATCGGCCGGCGCCTTCTTTTCATTGCGCTGCGCCTCGACCGCGAAGTCGATCATCATGATTGCGTTCTTCTTCACGATGCCTACCAGCATGATGATGCCCACGAACGCATACATGTTGAGTTCGATGCCGAACGCCATGAGCGTGACCAGGGCGCCGAGGCCCGCGGTGGGCAGCCCGGACAGGATCGTGAGCGGGTGGATGAAGCTCTCGTAGAGGATGCCGAGCACGAGGTAGATCACGAACACCGACAGCAGCAGGAGCACGCCCATGCCCTTGAGGGAGCTTTGGAACGCCTGCGCCGTGCCCTGGAACGACGTGTTGATCGTGGCCGGCACCTGCATGGTGGACATCGCCTGACTCACCTCGTCGATTGCCTGCGACAGCGAAACACCCGGACGCAGGTCGAAGGCGAAGGTCACAGAAGGCAGCTGGCCCAGGTGCGTGATCGTGAGCGGGCCGGTGCTGTAGGACAGGCGCGCAACTGCGTCGAGGGGGACGAGCGCGCCGCTGGTCGAGCGCACGTACAGCAGCGGCAGCGCCGACGGGTCGGTCTGGTAGCGCGGCTCCAGTTCGAGGATGACCCAGTACTGGTTGGTCGCCGTATAGATCGTCGACACCTGCGAGGCGCCGAACGCGTAATTGAGGGTAGTCTCGATTTGCTGCGGCGAGACGCCGAGCGAGGCGGCTTTTTCGCGATCGATCTCGACGTTGACCTGCGGCCTCGCGATCTGCAGGTCGGAGGACACGTCGACGATTCCGGGCAGTGTGCGCAGCTTGGCTTCGATGCGCGGCGCCCACTGGTAGAGCTGCTCGGTGTTGGGCCCCTGGATCACGTACTGGTACGGGCTCTTGGTGAGCGAGCCGCCGATCCGGATCGAGGGCACATTCTGGACGAACGTCTTGATGCCGATCACCTTGGCAAGCTTGGGCCGCAGTTCGCGCACCACTTCGTCGGCCGGCTTCCGCTTGTCGTAGGGCTTGAGCGCAATCGTAATGCGGCCGTTGTTGACCGAGGGATTGTTGTTGCTCGCGCCCACGAAGGACATGATCGCTTCGACGTTCGGATCCTTGCGCACGATCTCGGCAACCTGCCGTTGAAGCACCACCATGCCTTCGAACGAAATGTCCTGCGGCCCCTCGGTGAACACGAAGAGCTGGCCCGAGTCCTCGCTTGGCAGGAACCCTTTGGGCGCATTCGAGAACAGCACGCCGGTGGCCACGACAACGGCGGCAAAAACCAGCATCGTCAGGCGGTGATGCCGGATGCTCCAGCGCAGGGTGGCGCCATACAGGTCGCGGAAAGCGTCGAAGCCGTGCTCGAACGCCATGTACATGCGGCCGTGCTTGCGGTTCGGGTCGTGGGGCTTGAGGATCCGGCTGCACATCATCGGCGTGAGCGACAGCGAGATGAAGCCCGAAATGAGCACCGCCACGATGATCACGACCGCGAACTCGTGAAGCAGGCGGCCGAGGATGCCGCCCATGAAGAACACGGGGATGAACACGGCCGCGAGCGACAGCGTCATCGACAGGATCGTGAAGGCGATCTCTTTGGAGCCGTCGAGCGTCGCCTGCATGACGGTCTTGCCCATCTCGATGTGGCGGCTGATGTTTTCCAGCATCACGATCGCATCGTCGACGACGAACCCCACGCACAGCGTCAACGCAAGCAGCGAAATGTTGTCGATGCTGTAGCCGAACGCGTACATCACCGCAAAGGTCCCGACGATCGACATGGGCAACGCAACGCTCGGGATGATGGTCGCCGGGATGTTGCGCAGGAACACGAAGATCACGAGGACCACCAGCGCAAGCGCGAGCAGCAGCGTGAATTCGACCTCCTCCACTGAGGCGCGGATCATCACCGTGCGGTCATAAAGAATCTCGATGCCGATCGCAGGCGGGACTTCGGCGCGGAAGGTTGGCAGAAGCTTCTTGATCGCGTCGACCACTTCGATCGTGTTGGTGCCCGGCTGGCGCTGGATCGCGAGGACGATGCCCCGCTTGTCCTTGAACCACGCGGCCACCTTGTCGGTCTGCACGCTGTCGATGACTTTGGCGACTTCGCCCAGCCGCACCGGCGAGCCATTGCGATAGGTGACGATGACCGACTGGAACGCCTTCGCGTCGAAGAGCTGCCCGGTGGCCTGCACGGCGAACATCCGGTCCTTGCCGTACAAGGTGCCGGTCGGCTGGTTCACGTTCGAGCTGGCTACCGCCTGCTGCACCTCGTTCATGCTCACGCCGCGCGCGGCTAGCGCGCTGGGGTCCACCTGCACCCGGACCGCGTATTTCTGTTGGCCGAACACCTGGACCTGGGCCACGCCGCTGATCGTCGAGATGCGCTGCGCGAGATACGTTTCGGCGTATTCGTTGACCGTCGAAATCGGCATCGTCTCGGAGGTGAGCGCGAGGAAGAACACCGGGAAGTCGGCGGGATTGACCTTGCGGAAAGACGGCGGCGTGGGCATCGCCGGGGGAAGCAGTCTTGCGGTGGCAGCAATGGCGGAGTTCACGTCCTGCGCAGCGGCGTCGATGTCGCGGTCGAGCGCGAACTGGATGGTCACCGAGGTCGTGCCCTGCCCGCTGATCGAGGTCATCGAATCGATGCCGGCAATCGTGGAGAACTGCTTCTCGAGCACGGTCGCCACCGCCGAGGCCATGGTTTCGGGCGCGGCGCCGGGAAGCTCTGCGGTCACCTGGATGGTCGGGTAATCCACGCTCGGCAGCTGGCTCACCGGCAGCAGCCGGAAACCCACAATGCCGAAGGTGAGGATGCCGAACATCACCAGCACCGTCATCACGGGCCGGCGAACGAAGATTTCAGACAGGTTCATGTCGCGGCCGCCGCATCCTGGATGGTGACCTTGATTCCCGGCGTCAGCCGCAGCGCGCCGCGAACGACGACTTTCTCGCCTTTCGCCACGCTGCCTTCGGCGAGCACCGACTGCTCACCCTCGGAGCGGCTCACGACGACTTTACGCACTTCGGCGGTCATGTCGGGCTTGACGACATACACGAACTGCCCGTTCGGACCGGTCTGCAGCGCGCGCGACGGGATCACGATCGCATTTTCCTGGTCGTAGAGCTTGACCTTGACGGTGACGAACTGTCCCGGCCAAAGCCCGACTGACGCGTTGTCGAAAATGGCGCGGATCTTGATCGTGCCGGTGGTCTGGTCGACGGCATTGTCGAGGAAGGCGATGCGGCCGGTTTCGAGCGGCTTATCGGTTCCCGGCGCGGAAACTTCGACCGCCAGCGGATTCTTCTTCAGGAGGTCGCGCACCACAGGCAGCCGCTGCTCGGGAATAGCGAAGTTCACGTACACCGGCTTGACCTGATTGATCACGACGAGCGGCACGGTGTCGTTTGCCTTCACCATGTTTCCCGCCTGCAGCAATGCGCGTCCGACGTATCCGTCGATCGGGGAGCGGATCACCGTGTAGTCCAGGTTGAGGCGCGCGTTTTCGACGGCGGCCTGCGTGCCCTTGAGCGTCGCATCGGCGGTGGCCGCGTTCGTGCGGAACTGCGCATAGGCGTCCTTCGATACGAAATTCTTGTCGAGCAGCTCCTGGTATCGCCGCTCCTGCGAGGCCGCCTGGTCGCGGCTGGCCGAATCGCGCGACGACTGCGCCTCGGCCTGCTTGAGCGCGGACTCGAAGGGCCGCGCATCGATCCTGAAGAGGATGTCGCCCTTGCGGACTTCCTTGCCTTCCTGGAAGTTGACATTGAGGATCTGGCCGTCGATGCGCGACTTGACCGCAACGGTTGCATACGCCTCCACGTTGCCGATCGCCTGCACCCGAACCGCGAGCGTTTCTTCGCTGACCGGCACGACCATGACCGGGACCACCGGCGGACCCTTGCCCGCGCCCTTGGCGCCTTCTTTGGGTTTGGAGTCCTTCGCGAGAAAGGCGGCGGCGCCTCCGGCTGCGAGAACCGCTACCAGGAGGATCGACAGGAAAAGTCGTTTGGATAGGAAGCGCGCTGGCATTGGGTCTCTTGGAAAGGACTGCACAAAAAAGGCAAAAAATTTAGAGCAAAACGCGTTCCTTAGCAAAAAGCTCGGCCACGGTCTCGCGCTCTCGCACCAAGTGCATCTCCGAGCCGTCCACCAGCACCTCGGGCGCCCGAGGTCTCGAGTTGTAATTCGAGCTCATCGTCATTGCGTAGGCGCCGGCCGACATCACTGCAAGCAAATCGCCCGCCGATGCCGCCAACCGGCGCTCGTGGCCGAGGAAATCGCCGGTTTCGCAAACCGGCCCGACCACGTCATAAACAGCCCCCGGGCCGCTATCCTTCCGCGCTGGAAGGATCTCGTGCCACGCATTGTAAAGGGCCGGGCGGATGAGATCGTTCATGGCCGCATCGACCACGAGAAAATTCTTTGCCTCGCCATGCTTCACGTACTCGACGCGGCAGAGCAGCACGCCGGCATTGCCCACAAGCGAGCGGCCCGGGTCGACGATGAGCGTTTCCTTGCGGCCGGCAAGCATGCCGAGTGCCCCATCGAGGAACGCGGCCACCGGCTCTAATGTTTCATCTTTGTAACGGATGCCGACGCCGCCGCCCAGATCGATGTGCTCGAGCGCAATCCCGGCTTTATCCAGTCGCTGGACCAAGGCGAGCATGCGCTCGGCCGCGGCGACGAAAGGGCCGGCGCCCGTCAATTGGGATCCGATATGACAGCCGACGCCCACCGTGCGGACATGCGGCCGGTGCGCCGCATCGCGGTACAGGCGCTCGGCATCCGCGTAGGCCACCCCGAACTTGTTTTTCTTGAGGCCGGTGGAGATGTACGGGTGGGTCCGCGCGTCGACGTCGGGATTCACCCTGAAAGCGATCGGAGCGACCTTGCCGAGTCGACCGGCCACGCCGTCGACGCGTTCCAACTCCTCGGGCGACTCCAGGTTGATGCTCAGGATCCCGGCCTCGAGCGCGGCGGCGATTTCGTCCTCGGTCTTGCCAACGCCTGAAAAAACAACCTTGCGAGGGTCGCCGCCGGCCGCAAGCACGCGGCTCAGTTCGCCGCCGGAAACGATGTCGAATCCGGCGCCCAAACGGCTCATCACGTTGAGGACGGCAAGGTTGGAATTGGCCTTGACCGAATACGCGATCAGCGCGGGCCGTCCCGCAAGCGCCCTCTCGTATTCGCGGTACGCCGACTCGATTGCCTCGCGCGAATACACGTAGCACGGCGTTCCGTGCCGCGCTGCGATGTCTTCCAGCGCAAGTCCTTCGACATGCAGGCGGTCGTTCCGGTAGGTGAAGCCCGGGTAGCTGAAGCCCATTGAACTCTCAGTCCCGCTCGGCCGCAGGGTCATCAGGATAAGGAACGGGCTTGGGCGTGGGCGGCTTGGGGATTTTTACGCCGGCCGGCGGGTTGTCGCGCAGGTAGAGCGGGCCCTTCTGGCCACAGGCGCCGAGAAGCGAAACGCAAACGGTGGCCGCTAGGGCCGCGGCTGGGAAACGCGGAAAGCGCATGAGTGGGCGTAAAATCATGATGTTAGCATGAGGAGGTCGACAAATGAGGGCGCACTTGCAATGACCGATTCGGAATTCGACCGGCTCGCAACCGAAACGCTGACCGGCATCGAAGCTGCGGTCGAGGCTGTCGCTGCCGAGGTGGACCTCGACATCGATCTGCAGATGAAGCCGGGCGGCGTACTCGAGCTCGGGTTCGAGGATGGCAGCAAGATGATCATCAACCGCCAGGCGCCCACGCGCGAGATCTGGGTCGCCGCCCGCTCAGGCGGATTCCATTTTCGCTACGACGACGGCCGATGGGTGGATACGCGTGATGGCGGCGAACTCTATGCGGCGCTCTCTCGTCTCGTCGGCGCCCAAAGCGGGACCGAAGTCATTCTCGCGCCGCACTAACCTTGCGTCGAAGCTTCGCGTTCCGGGCGCCGGGTCGGCGCGGTCGGCCAGAACATCTCGTCGAGCCGCCCCACTGAAGGCGGCGGCCTGAAAGCTGGCGGATCGTTCGGTGAAGGTGCCGGGGGAAGTGGAGCGCGCTCAGGCGGTGGCGGCGGGAGCGACTCCTTGTAGAAGAACTCCTGGCGTCCGCCGCTACCCTCGGAATCGACTTTGAGGGCTACGACACCTTCGGGTGCGGTCCTGTGGACCTCCGGAATGCCCTTGAGCGCCTTCTCCATGTAGCCGATCCAGATGGGCAAGGCGACGGCGCCGCCGGTTTCATTGCGGCCCAGGGTGCGCGGCTGGTCGAAGCCGATCCAGGCAATGCCGACGAGCGCAGGCGAGTAGCCGCAGAACCACGCATCGAGGAAGTCGTTCGTCGTTCCCGTCTTGCCGGCCAGGTCCTTGCGCCCGAGTTTCGCCGCGCGCGCGGCCGTGCCGACGCGGGTCACGTCCTGCAGCATGCTGTCCATGATGAAAGCGTTGCGCGCATCGAGCACGCGAAGGGATTCATCACCGGCGTGCTGCGGGTTGGCCACGCCCAGGTTGTTGCCACGATCATCGACGATCTTCTGGATGAAGAAGGGCTGGATCAGGTAGCCGGTATTCGCAAACACCGAGTACGCGCGCGCCATCTGCCACAGCGTGACCGATCCGGCACCGAGCGCCATCGTCAGGTAAGGCGGGTGCTTCTCCGCGTCGAAGCCGAAACGCGTGACGTAGTCCTGCGCGTACTTCGTGCCGATCGCCTTGAGGATGCGGATCGACACCATGTTCTTCGACTTGGCGAGCGCCGTACGCATGCGCATCGGGCCTTCGTACTTGCCGTCGTAGTTTTTCGGTTCCCAGCGCTGGCTGCCAGTCACGTCGGCCTCGACGACGATCGGCTCGTCCGGGATGACGGTGGCCGGCGTGAAGCCTTTTTCAAGCGAGGCAGAATAAATGAAGGGCTTGAACGAAGAGCCCGGCTGGCGCCAGGCCTGCGTCACGTGGTTGAACTTGTTGCGATAAAAGTCGAACCCGCCGACCAGCGCTCGGATCGCCCCATCGTTCGGGTCGACCGATATGAAAGCCGACTCGGCTTCCGGGAGCTGGACTATCTGCCACACCTTCTTGTCGTCGCGCTGGACCCGGATGATCGAGCCGCGGCGCACTTTCTTTTGCGGCAGCGCCTTGTCATCCAGCGATCGGGCGACGAACTTCAGGCCGTCTCCCGCGATGGATACCGTTTCCCCCGAGCGGGTGACGGCGCGCACTTCCTTTGGCCCGGCGGCGACGACCACGGCGGCGAGCATGTCGTCGTTGTCGCCATGTTCGGAGAGCGCTTCGTCGTAGTCTTCCTCGTTCGCGTTGTCGGCCAGCTCGACGAAGGCTTCCGGGCCGCGATAGCCATGCCGCCGGTCGTACTCGAGCACGCCCCTGCGCAAGGATGCGTAGGCGGTTTCCTGATCGGCTTTACGGATGGTCGTATACACCCGGAATCCACGCGTATACACGTCGTCGGGATACTGCTCCTGCACGGCTTGCCGGACCATTTCCGCGACGTGCTCCGCATGCAGCGAGAATTCGTTTGAGTCGCGCTTGATGCTCATGGGGGCCTTCACCGCCTCGGCGTACTGCTCTTCGCTCAGGTGCCCGAGTTCCCGCATCCGGCGCAATACGTAGAGCTGGCGCTGCTTTGCGCGCTCGGGATTTACTACAGGGTTGAAGGTGGACGGGGCTTTAGGCAGGCCGGCCAACATCGCCGACTCGGCTACCGTCAGGGTCTCGAGCGGCTTCCCGAAATAGATCTGCGAGGCCGCCGCAAACCCATAGGCGCGCTGGCCGAGGAAAATCTGGTTTACGTAAAGTTCGAGGATCTCGTCCTTCTTCAGGCTGTGCTCGATCTTGAACGCCAGCAGCGCCTCGTATAATTTGCGCGTAAGCGTTTTTTCGGATGAAAGGAAGAAATTGCGGGCGACCTGCATCGTGATGGTGCTGGCGCCTTGGCGCCGGCCCCCCGAGGTCAGGTTGGATATGGCGGCCCGGAGCACGCCTTGGTAGTCGATCCCCGGGTGCTCGTAGAAGCGGTCGTCTTCCGCCGCTAGAATGGCGCGCTTGAGGGTCGTCGGGACTTCGCCGATCTTCACGATGGCGCGCCTCTCCTCGCCGAACTCCCCGATCAGGACCCCTTCGGCGGAATAGACCCGAAGGGGAATCTTGGGCTGGTAGTCGGTCAGGACTTCGAGGGACGGCAGGTTCGGCCAGGCCAGAACGATCACCAGGCCGACCGCACAAGCGCCTATGGCGGCGATGCCCGCCAGCAGGGCCAGCGGAAAAGCCAGAAAACGGAGCCACATCAAGGTGATCGGTCGGTTCTGAAAGGCGATTGCGCACGGTGCGTACGAACGGCATTATAAGCTCAGCCAAACCGTGAAGAATTTACTTTACAGGGTTAGGGCTTGTTGCTAGCATTTCATGTAAATTATACGTAATGCGCCTAAACGGCCATCCCGGAAGGATATTTCCCTTTGCAACTCGACATCTTCAAGCCGAAGGCTCCGCCCTTGTTCGGGTTGGACATCAGTTCATCGTCGGTGAAGATGCTGGAAATCGTCGACGCCGGCAAAGGCGCCTTCCGAGTCGAGCGATACGCGATCGAACCCCTGCCGCGCGATGCGGTGGCCGACGGCAACATCAACAACCTCGAAGCCGTCACCGAAGCGGTCAAGCGCGGCTGGAAGCGCCTTGCTACACGTACAAAGCATGTCGCCATGGCGGTTCCGTCGGGCGCGGTCATTACCAAGAAGATCATCGTCCAGGCCGGCCTGCGCGAGCAGGAGCTCGAGATTCAGGTCGAATCCGAAGCCAACCAATACATCCCTTTCGCGCTCGAAGAGGTCAACCTCGACTTCCAGGTGGTCGGTCCGGCGCCGTCCGGCCCGGCGGAAGAAGAAGTGCTGATCGCTGCGACGCGCAAAGAAAAGGTCGAAGACAGGATTGCCGTGGCCGAGGCGGCCGGGCTCAAGGCTTCGGTCATGGACGTGGAATCGTTTGCGCAACAGTCCGCGCTGATACTCGTGTGCAAAGCGCTGCCGGGCGCCGGCAAGGACCAGAACATCGCGGTCGTCGACGTCGGAGCCAACGTGATGAGCGTGAGCGTCCTGCGCAACGACCAATCGGTCTACACGCGGGAGCAGCCGTTCGGCGGCAACCAGCTCACCGCCGATATCCAGAATCGTTACGGCATGAGCACTGAAGAGGCTGAAAACGCCAAGCGCTCAGGCGGCCTGCCGGATGACTTCGAGTCCGAAGTGCTGCGCCCCTTCATGGAAAACCTGTCGATGGAAGTGCAGCGCGCGCTGCAATTCTTCTTTACCTCCACGCAGTTCAGCAACGTCGACCATATCCTCCTGGCCGGCGGCTCGGCGGTGATCCCGGGGCTGGAAGAAGTCGTGAATACGCGCACGCAGGTGAACACTGTCGTGGCGAACCCGTTTGCCACCATGGAGACTTCGCCGCGCATCCAACTCAAGAAACTCGTGCTCGACGCGCCTTCCCTTATCGTCGCGTGCGGGTTGGCCATGCGCAGGTTCGACCCGTGAGCCGCGAATGAGCCGAATAAACCTCCTCCCGCACCGCGAAGAGCGTCGCAAGGCCTCGCGCAAGCATTTTTTGGTCGTTGCAGCGATGACCGCGGTGCTCGGCGCCGCGCTGGTTCTGCTCGTGCACGGATATTACGCGACCAAGGTGAGCGAGCAGGTCGCGCGCAACGATTTCCTCAAGAAGGAAACCGAGAAGCTCGACAAGGACATCGAGGAAATCAAGAAGCTGAAGGACGAGATCGCCGCGCTTCTGTCCAGAAAGCAGGTGATCGAAACCCTGCAGGCCGACCGGGCCCAGACCGTGTATTTGCTCGACCAGCTGGTGCGCCAGTTGCCTGAGGGCATCTACCTGAGAAGCATCGCTCAAAAAGGCGCGCGGGTAAGTCTGGCCGGCTACGCGCAGTCCAATGCGCGCGTCTCAACGCTCATGCGCAACATCGAATCGTCCGCCTGGCTCGAAGCGCCCAAGCTGAACGAGATCAAGGCGGCTGTCGTCAACAACAAGCGGGTGTCCGAATTCACCCTGGACCTTTCGCTCAAGCGCGCCCAAAGCACCGGCGACGCCGGGAAGGCCGCCCGTGGCGCCCCTGGCGCCCCTGCGGCCGCCACTGCTCCGGGCGGTCCGGCGGGCCCAGCCGGTCCCGCAGGGCCAGCCGGCCCGGCCGGTCCGGCCACCACCGCGGCTAAGAAAGGTTAAGGCATGGCTCTCAACATGAACACCCTGGTCGAGGAATTCAAGTACCTCGACCCCAAGGACCCCGGCACCTGGCCGGCTCTGCCGAAGCTGGTCGCGTTGATCGGCATCCTCGTGGGCATCCTTGTCGCCGCCTACTTCCTCGATTGGCAGGGCCAGCTCGAGGAAATCGAGAACGGCAAAGTCCAGGAAACCAAGCTGAAAGAGGACTACCTCAACAAGAAAAAGCAGTCGATCAACCTCGACCTGCACAAGCAGCAGCTGCGCGAAATCGACCAGTCGTTCGGCGCCCTGCTCAAGCAATTGCCGAACCGTGCGCAGATGGACGCGCTGCTCGTCGACATCAACCAGGCGGGCCTCGGCCGCGGCCTGCAATTCGAGTTGTTCAAGCCCGCACCTTCTGAGTCGACGCGGGAGTTCTACGCAGAGCTGCCGATCCAGGTCCGCGTGTCCGGCAACTATCACGACATGGGCGCTTTCGCGAGCGATCTCGGGCAGCTGTCGCGGATCGTGACGCTGAACGATATCTCGATCACCGCCTTGAGGGAGGGCCAGCTCCAGATGGACGCAACGGCACGCACCTTCCGCTATCTTGACGACGAGGAAGTCTCGGCACAGCGCAAGTCGGCCAACGCTGCCAAGGCTCCCAAGAAATGAGGTTGCGTATAACAAGACTGGTCATCGCAGGGGCCGCCGTACTCGCCATCGCAGCGTGCGGGGGCGAGCAATATGGTGACCTGAAGCAGGAGCTGGCCCTGCTGACGAAGGATTTGCGCGGCAAGGTCGACCCGCTGCCGCAGGTCAAGCCTTACGAACCGGTGCCCTACAAGGCATTCGATGAAGTGGACCCCTTCAAGTCTTCGCGCATCGATGTGGTGGCTTCGGGTGCGGCAATGGCTGGCGCCGGCGGAATCAAGCCCGACATCAACCGGCCCAAGGAGCCGCTCGAAGCCTTCCCGCTCGAGTCCCTGCGCATGGTGGGCACGCTCAGCCAGGAAAAAACGACGTTCGGATTGGTCCGCGCGGGGCCGAACCTGTTTCGCGTCAAGAAAGGCAATTACATGGGGCTTAACTTCGGCGTGATCACGGGCATCGACGAAAACGAGATCAAGCTGAAAGAGCTCGTGCAGGACGGCGGCGGAGACTGGGTCGAACGCGTCAGCTCGCTGCAACTGGTGGAGGCACAACGATGAACAACCGAACTCTTGGCACGCGCGCACTTGGCGCGTTTTTCGCGGCCGTTATATGGCTGGTCGGCCTAAACGCCGCCTTCGCACAGACGAACAGCATCGAATCCTTCAACGTGACCCAGCAGGGCGGCAAGATCACCGTCCGCATCCAGACCAAGCAGCCGCTCAAGGACATTCCGCCGAGCTTCACGGTGGCCAGTCCCGCGCGGATTGCATTCGACTTTGCAGGAACGACCAACAATCTCGGGCGCAATGCGCAGGACATCGGCGAAGGCGAGCTGCGCAGCATGAACCTGGTGCAAGGCGGTGACAAAACGCGCCTGGTGCTGAACCTGCGCCGGTCCGTTTCCCACGAGGCGGTCATTGACGGGAACAGCCTGATCGTCACCCTCACCGGGCTGCCGCCCACGGCTGCGGCCGGCGTGGCGCACTTTGCCGAAGGCAAGGCCGACTCCAAGCACGCGATCCGCGATATTGACTTCAGGCGCGGGCGCGCCGGCGAAGGACGCATCGTCGTCGATCTCGCCGACACGAGTACGGGCATCGACATCCGGCAGCAGGGCCAGAACATCGTCGTCGAATTCGTGAAGACGGCCCTGCCCGACAATCTGCGCAAGCGCCTGGACGTGGTCGACTTCGCCACGCCGGTGCAGACGATCAATACGTTCGCGCAAGGCGAGAACGTGCGCATGGTGATCGAGCCGCGCGGGCAGTGGGAGCACAACGCCTACCAGACCGACACCCAGTTCGTGATCGAGGTAAAGCCGCTCAGCGCGACGGCCGCCTCCCAGCGCAACCGCTACACGGGCGAAAAGCTCTCGCTCAATTTCCAGAACGTCGAAGTGCGCGCGGTGCTGAACGTCATCGCCGATTTCACCGACCTGAACATCATCACGAGCGACACCGTTACGGGCAACATCACCCTGCGCCTCAAGGACGTCCCGTGGGACCAGGCGATGGACCTGATCCTGCAGACCCGTGGGCTGGACATGCGTAAGAACGGCAACGTGATCTGGGTGGCTCCCCGCGACGAGCTGGCCACGCGCGAGAAGCTCGCGCTCGAGGCGCAGCAGCAAATCGGCGAACTCGAGGCTACCCGCACGGAATCCTTCCAGATGAACTATCAGAAGGCCGTCGACATCCAGAAGCTGCTGGGCGACAAGGCGCAGCCGATTCTCTCCAAGCGCGGCAGCGTTGTGGTCGACCCGAGAACGAACACGCTGTTCGTCCAGGATGTGCCGAGCCGCCTTGAAGAAGTGAGGAAGCTCATCGCCAAGATCGACGTGGCGGTCCGCCAGGTGGTGATCGAGGCGCGCATCGTGATTGCGGACGACAGCTTTTCGAAGAACCTCGGCGCGAGGCTGGGGTACAACAGTGCCGGCCAGATTCCCTCCGGAGGCTCACCCTCGCGGCAGTTGAATGCGAATATCGGCTCAGGGCTTGCCAGCAGTACCTTGACAACGTCCAGCACGCCCTTGTCCGCTGCTACCCAGCAGGTGAACCTGCCGGCCACCGGCCTGAACGGCTTCAACCCGGGCACCTTTTCGCTGCTCCTGTTCAACAATGCGTTCACCCGCATCATCAGCGCCGAGATCACCGCGATGGAAGCCGACGGTAAGGGCAAGACGGTGTCCAGCCCGCGGGTGCTCACCTCAGACGGGGTCGAGGCCATCATCGAGCAGGGCACGGAAATCCCCTACCAGCAGGCCTCGTCTTCAGGTGCGACCGCGGTCTCGTTCCGCAAAGCCAACCTGGCCCTCAAGGTGAAGCCGCAGATCACGCCCGAAGGCAACGTCATCATGGAACTCGACGTGAACAAGGACGAGCCGGGTGCGACTACTACGGCCGGGGTGCAGATCAGCACCAAGCACGTGAAGACGTCTGCCCTCGTAGAAAACGGCGGCACGGTGGTGATCGGCGGGATCTATGAAGAAACGGAGCGCCAGGACCTGACGCGCGTGCCGTTCTTCGGCGAGCTGCCCTACATCGGGTTCTTCTTCCGCAACAACCAGCGCTCGACGCGTAAGACCGAGCTGCTGATCTTCATTACGCCGCGCGTCGTGAGCGAGCGCCTCACGGTGCGGTAAGCCTTTCCGTCCAGTTGGTTAGGTGCTTGAGGCCGGGCTCGCCCGGCCTCTGTTTTTGGGGCGCGCGGTTACAATGACGCCGTGAAGGATGGCGGCAACATTTTCCTCGTAGGCATGATGGGCGCGGGCAAGACGACCGTGGCCCGGTTGATCGCCTCGCGGCTCGGACGAACCTTCATCGACGCGGACCACGAGCTCGAGGCCCGGTGCGGCGTAAAGGTCCCGGTCATTTTCGAAATCGAAGGCGAGGAAGGATTTCGCTCTCGCGAAGTGACCGTCCTCGATGACCTCACGTTACGCACCGGCATCGTGTTGGCAACAGGGGGGGGCGCAGTGTTGCGCCCGGAAAACCGGCAGCGGCTCTCAACTCGCGGAGTGGTCATTTACCTGCGCGCGCAGCCGCATGACCTCTACATGAGGACCCGTCACGACAAGAACCGGCCGTTGCTTGCGACGCCGAATCCGCAGAAACGCATCGAAGAATTGTTTACCGAGCGCGATCCGCTCTACCGCGAGACGGCGGACCTCGTAATGGACACAGGACGCCAGGGCGTCCAGATACTCGTCAAACAGATCCTCACCTCACTGGCGAATCAATGGCACGTATCGGCGTAGCGCTCGGCGAGCGATCCTACGACATCGAGGTGGGCAGCGGGCTCATCGGCGACCCGGCCCGTTACGTGTCCCACGTCGCCGGGCGCAAGGCGGCGCTCGTGACCAACACTGTCGTTGCACCGCATTACCTAACGAAAGTCGCCTCAGCGTTGCGCTCGGCCGGTGCTGACGCAATCGAGATCGTGCTGCCGGACGGCGAGGAAGCGAAGACGCTGCAGACGCTGAACCTGGTGTTCGACGCGCTGCTTGCGGCGCACTGCGACCGCGACACGACAATCGTCGCGCTCGGCGGCGGAGTCATCGGCGACCTCGCCGGTTTCGCCGCGGCGGTTTACCAGCGGGGCGTGCCGTTCATCCAGGTGCCCACCACCCTGCTCGCCCAGGTGGACTCGTCTGTCGGCGGGAAAACGGCGGTGAACCATCCCCAGGGCAAGAACATGATCGGCTCGTTTCACCAGCCGGTGGCCGTGCTGGCCGATGTGTCCACGCTTGCGACCTTGCCTGAGCGCGAATTGCGCGCGGGCCTTGCAGAGGTCATCAAGCATGGAATCATCCGGGATCCGGAGTTCTTCGCGTGGCTCGAAGCGAACCTCGCAAAACTGCTCGCACGTGATGCGGCGGCCCTTGAACACGCGGTCGTGCGAAGCTGCCAGATCAAGGCTGAAGTCGTCGCTGCGGACGAGCGCGAAACCGGACTGCGCGCCATCCTGAATTTCGGGCATACCTTTGGCCATGCCATCGAATCGGGGTTGGGGTACGGGCAGTGGGTGCACGGCGAGGCCGTTGCAGCGGGCATGGTGATGGCCGCAGACCTCTCGGCCCGCACGGGAATGCTGTCGCGCGACGAAGCGGAGCGCATCCGGCGCCTTGTTGCCGCCGCCGGCCTCCCGACGTCTGGACCGGCAACCCTCACCGCGAACCGTTATCTCGATCTCATGGCCATCGACAAGAAAGCGGCGCGTGGCCGGATCCGCTATGTGCTGCTGGAAAAGCCGGGGACCGCAGTGTTGCGCTCGGATGTGCCCGAGGCACTCGTGCGGCAAACGCTTACAGCCTGCACGGCCGCCTGAGCCGGACCTCGTCACCGGCCTAAGCCCTTGAACCCTCAGGCTTCCGGGGGTATATTCGCCAGTTCGCCCATCATTTTGTGCGGGGCCGCAAACGAGCGCGGGACCCGTCCAGCCCTTGAGGTTTCCGTGGCAAACGCTTACCCCCCTGCAGCACAAGGCCTGTATCGCCCGGGCAACGAACATGACGCCTGCGGCGTAGGGTTCGTAGCCAACATCAAGGGCGCCAAGAGCCATGCGATCGTCGAACAGGGCCTTACGATCCTCAAAAACCTCACGCATCGCGGTGCGGTCGGTGCCGATCCGCTCGCAGGAGATGGCGCCGGCATTCTCATCCAGATTCCCGACCAGTTCTTCCGCCAGGAGATGGCGCAGCAGGACGTCGTGCTGCCGCCGCTCGGCGAGTACGGGGTGGGCATGGTCTTCCTGCCGCAGGAACCGGCCTCGCGACTTGCCTGCGAATACGAGATCGAACGCGCGATCAAGGACGAGGGCCAAGTGCTCCTCGGATGGCGCGACGTGCCCTGCGACAACGCGGGGCTGGGTGAGTCGGTCAAGAAGATCGAACCCAGGATCCGCCAGGTCTTCATCGGCCGCGGTGCGGGAGTAACGGTCACCGATGCCCTTGAGCGCAAGCTCTACATCATCCGCAAGTCTTCAGGTCATGCCATCCAGGCGCTGAAGCTCATTCACGGCAAGGAATTCTATGTGCCGTCCATGTCGGCGCGCACGGTGGTCTACAAGGGAATGCTGCTCGCAGGCCAGGTCGGCGCGTACTACAAGGACCTGCAGGACGATCGCCTCGTCTCGGCGCTCGCACTCGTCCACCAGCGCTTTTCCACCAATACGTTCCCCACATGGGATCTCGCGCACCCGTTCCGGCTGATCGCGCACAACGGCGAGATCAACACGCTGCGCGGCAACGTCAACTGGCTGCGCGCGCGGCAGGGCGCCATCTCCTCGCCGATTCTTGGCAACGACCTGGCCAAGGTCTGGCCGCTGATTTATGACGGCCAGTCGGATTCCGCCTCGTTCGACAACGCGCTCGAACTGCTGCTCATGTCCGGTTACTCGGTCGCGCATTCGGTGATGATGATGATCCCCGAAGCATGGGAAGGCCACACGCTCATGGACCCGAGCCGGCGCGCCTTCTACGAATATCACGCGGCGATGATGGAGCCGTGGGACGGGCCGGCGGCGATCGCCTTCACCGACGGCCGGCAGATCGGCGCCACGCTCGACCGCAACGGCCTGCGCCCCGCGCGTTACATCGTCACCGATGACGACCTCGTCATCATGGGGTCGGAGTGCGGCTGCCTGCCGATTCCCGAAGAGAAAATCGTCAAGAAGTGGCGCCTGCAGCCGGGCAAGATGTTTCTCGTCGACCTGGAGAAGGGCCGCATCATCGATGACAAGGAGCTGAAGGACACGCTCTCAGCGGCCAAGCCGTACCGGGAATGGATCGAGCGCATCCGCATCCGGCTCGATGACGTCGAAACGGACAAACAGCAGCCCGAGCGCTCGCCTGTTCCGCTGCTCGATCGCCAGCAGGCCTTCAACTACACGCAGGAAGACCTCAAGTTCATCATGGCGCCGATGGCGGCCAACGGCGAGGAGCCGATCGGCTCCATGGGCAACGATTCGCCGATGGCGGTGCTCTCCAACAAGTCCAAGACGCTCTACCACTACTTCAAGCAGCTCTTCGCGCAAGTCACGTATCCCCTGATCGATCCGATCCGGGAGGAGCTCGTCACCTCGCTCGTGTCGTTCATCGGGCCCAAGCCGAACCTCCTCGGCATCGACGAAATGAACCCGCCGATCCGGCTCGAAGTTTCGCGGCCGGTGCTCGACTTCTACGAGATGGAGAAGATCCGCCACATCGAGCGGTATACGGAGGGCAAGTTCCGCTCGTTCGAGCTGGATATCTGCTATCCGGCGGACTGGGGCAAGGAAGCCATCGAGGCGCGGCTTGCCTCACTCGCGGCCCAGGCCGAGGACGCGGTGCGCTCGGGGTATTCGATCATCGTCATCTCGGATCGCCAAGTCGATCGCGAGCACGTTGCGATCCCTGCGCTGCTCGCCCTCTCTGCGATTCACCAACACCTCACGAACAAGGGCTTGCGCACCAGCGCGGGTCTCGTGGTCGAAACCGGTTCGGCCCGCGAGGTGCACCACTTCGCGCTGCTGGGCGGCTATGGTGCCGAGGCCGTGCATCCCTACCTCGCAATGGAAACGCTGCTCTCGCTGCAAGAAGCGTCGGACGATCCGAAAGCGGGCTACAAAGCGATCAAGAACTACGTCAAGGCGATCGGCAAGGGCCTGCGCAAGGTGATGTCGAAAATGGGCATCTCGACGTACATGTCTTATACCGGCGCGCAGATTTTCGAGGCCGTCGGGTTGTCGCGGGCTTTGGTGGACAAGTACTTCACCGGGACGACGACCAACGTCGAGGGGATCGGCCTTTTCGAAGTCGCCGAAGAGGCCATCCGCGTGCACAAGGCCGCGTTCGGCAACGACCCGGTCCTGCTCAATTCGCTCGATGCCGGCGGCGAATACGCTTTCCGCGTCCGGGGCGAAGAGCACATGTGGACGCCGGATGCGGTGGCCAAGCTCCAGCACTCCACGCGCAACAACTCCTTCCAGACCTACAAAGAATATGCCGAGATCATCAACGATCAGTCGCGTCGGCACATGACGTTTCGCGGCTTGTTCGAGTTCAAGGTCGACCCGGCGAAATCGGTGCCCCTCGAGGAAGTCGAGCCCGCAACCGAGATCGTGAAACGCTTCGCCACCGGCGCGATGTCGCTCGGCTCGATCTCGACCGAGGCGCACACCACTCTCGCGATCGCGATGAACCGCATCGGGGGCAAGTCCAACACCGGCGAAGGCGGCGAGGACCGCAACCGCTATGCGCCGGTCAAGGCGGGCGAGACGCTCGCCTCGCGCCTGGGCAGGAACCGCATCGAAAGCGACATCGTGCTCAAGGAAGGCGACTCGCTCAAGTCGAAGATCAAGCAGGTTGCCTCCGGCCGCTTTGGCGTGACCGCCGAGTACCTCGCGTCAGCCGAGCAGATCCAGATCAAGATGGCGCAGGGTGCAAAGCCCGGCGAGGGTGGACAGCTCCCGGGCAAGAAGGTCTCGGAATACATCGCGCTGCTGCGCTATTCAACGCCTGGCGTCGAGCTCATCAGCCCGCCGCCGCATCACGACATCTATTCGATCGAGGATCTCGCGCAGCTCATCCACGACCTGAAGAACGCGAACACGCGCGCTTCGATCAGCGTGAAGCTCGTGTCGGAGGACGGCGTCGGGACGGTTGCCGCGGGCGTGGCCAAAGCCAAGGCCGATCACGTGACGATCTCCGGACATGACGGCGGCTCGGGTGCTTCGCCTTGGTCTTCGATCAAGCATGCCGGCACGCCGTGGGAATTGGGGCTGGCGGAAACGCAGCAGACTCTCGTGCTGAATCGCCTGCGTGGACGGATTGCCGTGCAGGTCGACGGCCAGATGAAGACCGGACGCGACGTGGTCATCGGCGCGCTGCTGGGCGCGGACGAGTTCGGCTTCGCCACGGCGCCGCTCGTGGCCGAAGGCTGCATCATGATGAGGAAGTGCCACCTCAACACCTGCCCTGTAGGCGTGGCCACGCAGGATCCGGTGCTGCGCCGCAAGTTCCAGGGCAAGCCCGAGCACGTGATCAATTTCTTTTTCTTCGTCGCCGAAGAAGCCAGGCAAATCATGGCCGAGCTCGGCGCGCGCACGATCAACGAGCTCATCGGGCGCTCCGACCTGCTGAACACGCGCAAGGGCATTGAGCACTGGAAGGCGCGCGGCCTCGATTTCAGCGCGATCTTCCACCAGCCCGACATGCCGGCCGAAGTGGCGCGCTACAACGTCGAGAAGCAGGATCACGGGCTGGACCGCGCGCTGGACCACCGGTTGATCGAGCTCTCGAAGGCCGCGCTCGAACGCGGCGAGAAAGTGTCCATCGACATGCCGATCCGCAACATCAACCGGACGGTCGGCACCATGTTGTCCGGGGAAATCGCGCGCAGGTATGGGCACGACGGACTGCCGGAGGAGACGATCCAGATCCGGTTTGCAGGCTCCGCCGGTCAGAGCATCGGGGCGTTCCTCGCCAAGGGCATCGCAATCGATTTGATCGGCGACACCAACGACTACTGCGGAAAAGGATTGTCGGGCGGACGCATTGCCGTGCAGCCTTCCCCCAAGTTCCGTGGTGAGCCGACCGAAAACATCATCACCGGAAACGTCGCCCTGTACGGGGCGCTGGCAGGCGAAGCGTACTTCCGCGGCGTCGCCGGGGAACGCTTCGCCGTGCGCAATTCCGGCGCGACGGCGGTGGTGGAGGGCGTGGGCGATCATGGCTGTGAATACATGACCGGCGGCACGGTCGCCGTGCTTGGCACGACCGGGCGGAATTTCGCAGCCGGCATGTCAGGGGGAATCGCGTATGTGCTCGACGTGGACGGTTCGTTCAAGCAGCGCTGCAATACGTCGATGGTGGACCTCGAGCCGGTGCTCACCGAGTCCGAGCAGCAGGCGAAGCTCGATCGCGGGCTCTGGCACTTGGGCGTGTCCGACGAAGCCGCCCTGAAGCGCTTGATCGAAAACCACGCCCGCTACACCGGCAGCAAACAGGCCCGTTCACTCCTCGATACCTGGGCCGAGTCCCGCGGACGCTTCATCAAGGTATTCCCGAAGGAATATCGCCGTGCGCTCGGTGAGCTCGCGGCCAGCTCCAGCAAGGCGGCGGCGTAATGGGCAAGGTCACCGGATTCCTGGAGTACCAGCGCCTGCACGAAGCCGCAGAGGCGCCGGAGGCGAGGAAGCAGCACTATCGCGAGTTCGTACTTCGCCTTTCCGAAGAGGAAGGCAAGGTGCAGGGCGCCCGCTGCATGGATTGCGGCATCCCGTTCTGCATGAGCGGCTGCCCCGTCAACAACATCATTCCCGACTTTAACGACCTCGTTTACCGGTCAGATTGGCTGCGCGCGTTCCAGACGCTCGACTCGACGAATAACTTCCCCGAGTTCACCGGTCGCGTGTGTCCCGCGCCGTGCGAAGAGGCGTGCACGCTGCGCATCAACAGCGACCCGGTCGGCATCAAGTCGATCGAGCACGCGATTATCGACAAGGCGTGGGAAGAAGTCTGGGTCAAGCCGGTTGTGCCTGCCGCTCGCACGGGCAAGCGCGTCGCGGTGGTGGGTTCTGGTCCTGCAGGCATGGCCGCCGCCCAGCAATTGGCACGCGCCGGGCATTCCGTGGTCCTCTTCGAAAAGAACGATCGCATCGGCGGACTGCTGCGCTATGGCATCCCGGATTTCAAGATGGAAAAAGGGCTGATCGATCGCCGCATTGAGCAGATGAAGGCAGAGGGCGTCGAATTCCGGACCAATCATGCGGTTGGTCCGGCCGGCGTCGGCGCCGGCAATCCAGCGGCCAAGGTGCTCGACCCGGCCACGATCTCGGACGAGTTCGACGCAGTGGTGCTTACCGGCGGCGCCGAGCAGGCGCGCGACCTGCCGGTGCCGGGGCGCGAACTGGCCGGCGTGCATTTCGCGATGGATTTCCTGCCGCTGCAGAACCGGCGCGTCGCCGGCGACAGCAAGGTCGAGGACCTGTGGGCGACCGGCAAGCACGTCGTCATCATCGGGGGCGGCGACACGGGTTCCGACTGCGTCGGCACCTCGAACCGCCATGGCGCCGCTTCGATCACGCAGTTCGAGTTGCTGCCGATGCCCCCGGACGTAGACAAGAACCCTGTGTGGCCGTACTGGCCGCAACGCTTGCGTACTTCGTCTTCGCACGAGGAAGGCGCCGGCCGTGACTGGGCCGTGGCGACCAAGCGGCTCGAAGGCGAGGGCGGCAAGGTGAAGAAGTTGGTCGCCGCGCGCGTCGAGTGGAAGGACGGCAAGATGCAGGAAGTCCCGGGCTCCGAATTCGCGATGCCGGCTGACCTCGTGCTCCTGGCAATGGGGTTCGTGTCGCCGGTGCAATCGATGCTGGATGCGTTCGGCGTGGAAAAAGATGCCCGGGGGAACGCAAAGGCGACGACCGACGGCGCCGGGTGCTACGCGACCAGCGTGCCCAAGGTGTTTGCCGCCGGTGACATGCGGCGCGGGCAGTCGTTGGTCGTCTGGGCGATTCGCGAAGGCCGCCAGTGCGCGAGGGCCGTTGACGAATTCCTGATGGGCGCGTCTGACCTTCCGCGATAAACTGCTCGCCATGGCCTCCATCTTTACACGCTTGGCATACCTTGATCGCAACGCGCGACGCGCATCGCGACGACGACACGCGGCCCTGCGAGCTGAGTAACGAAACAGCACTCCCGTTACCGAGAAGCCCCAGACCGCGAGGTCCGGGGCTTTTTCTTTTAGCAAAGGAAGAACAATGCAAAGCACCGATGCACTGATGTTCATTACCACGCGGCCCGAAGTCGTCTTCGTTCGCGGCGAAGGGTCCTGGCTGTATGACGCGCAGGGCACGAAGTACCTCGACTTCATCCAGGGCTGGGCCGTGAATGCGCTCGGCCATTCGCCGAAGATCATCCGCGATGCGCTCGCCGAGCAGGCGGCCAAGGTCATCAACGTCAGCCCCGCGTACTACAACGAGCCCATGCGCAAGCTCGCCGGACTCATCGCCCGCCTCTCCGGGATGGGAAAGGTTTTCTTCACGAACAGCGGTGCGGAGGCGAATGAAGGCGCCATCAAGCTGGCGCGCAAATGGGGCTCGCTCAAAAAGGACGGCGCCTACGAACTCCTGACTTTCGAGAACGCCTTCCATGGCCGGACCCTCGCGACCATGGCTGCTTCCGGCAAGCCGCAGTGGGACAAGCTGTACGCGCCGAAGCTGCCCGGCTTTCGCAAGCTGCCTCTGAACGACATCGAGGCCGTTCGCGCGGCGATCGGGCCGAAAACGGTTGGCGTCATGCTCGAGCCGATCCAAGGTGAATCGGGCGTCGTGCCGTTCACGCCAGCCTTCCTGCAAGACCTGCGCAGGCTGACTGAAGAGCGCGGCCTGCTGCTGATCCTGGACGAGATCCAGACCGGCATCGGCCGGACCGGGACGATGTTCGGCTGGCAGCAGTCCGGCGTTCAACCGGACATCATGACGCTGGCCAAGGGCATCGGCGGCGGCGTGCCGCTCGGCGCTTTGGTGGCCAAGGAGAGCGTCGCGTGTTTCGAGCCCGGTGACCAGGGCGGAACCTTCAATGGCAATCCGCTCATGACGGCGGTGGGCCTGGCGGTGGTGGGCGAAGTGTCCCGGCCGGCATTCCTTGCGCAGGTGACCGAGAACGGTTACTACCTCATGACCCGGCTGCGTGCGCTCTCGAAGGAACTCTCGCTCGGTGAAGTGCGCGGCCAGGGCTTGCTGGTGGCGCTCGAACTCGGCAAGCCGGTCGGCAGCAAGGTGGTAGACGAGGCCCTCGCGCAGCATTTGCTGATCAATTCGCCCCGGCCGGCGTCCTTGCGCTTCATGCCGGCCCTGAACGTGACGCCGGCCGAGATCGATGCGATGCTCGCCACGCTCACAACCGTCCTTCGGAAGGAACTCTAAATGCTCAAGCTCTATTACGCGCCGCATACCTGCGCCCTCGCCACTCACATCGCGCTGGAGGAAGCCGGTGCGGCCTATGAGACCGTGCGCATGAGCTTCCAGTCGGAAGACCAGAAGAAGGTGGGATACCTTGCAATCAACCCGAAGGCGCGCGTGCCCTCGCTGGTGACCGACAAGGGGGTGCTGACCGAAACGCCCGCCTTGCTCGCCTTCGTCGCCCAGACTTATCCGGCGGCCCGGCTGGCGCCACTGGATGACGCTTATGAATTTGCGCGCGCGCAGGCCATCAACAGCTACCTGTGTTCGACCGTGCATGTGGCCCATGCACACCGAATGCGGGGTCATCGATGGGTCGACGACGAGGCGGCGATCAAGGCTATGCAGAGGAAGGTCCCTACCTCGGTGGGCGAATGCTTCGGCCTCATCGAACGCGACATGCTGGCCGGCCCTTGGGTCTTAGGAAGCGCATTCTCGATCTGCGACGCGTACCTCTTTACGCTTGCGCAGTGGCTCGAAGCCGATGGCGTGGATCTCGCGAAGCTCCCGCGCGTGCTCGACCATCGACGCCGGGTAGGCGAGCGTCCCGCCGTCAGGAAGGCGATCGCGGACGAGACAAGCCAGGCACTTTGTTGAACTTTAATTTACGTAGATTCAATTATTGGGCAGCTCACAAGCCAACTGATATGCCAAATCTGGAAATTAAGTTGTGGTTGGCCGGCATGCGCCCCGAACTCGCCATGCGCATCTCGAGCAATTCGTCGTGCGCGACAAGGAACATTGGGCCGTGCTGGTCCGGCGCTCCGGCGCGCGAGTGGACTAAGGAGCAGTGATGCAACGCTGTAACTCAATTGCGTGCGCGGCACTCATCGCGCTCGGATCAACCGGCGTAGCTGCGCAGGCGCCGTGGCCGTCTAAACCCGTTAAGCTCATCGTGGCCTATCCACCGGGCGGTGGGGCCGACATCGGCGCGCGCCTGCTCGTCGATCCGCTTGCAAAAGCCTTCGGCCAGCCTGTACTCGTGGAAAACCGGGCGGGCGCCGGCGGGACGATAGGGACGTTGTCCGTGGTTCGCGCCGATCCGGATGGCTACACGCTGCTCTTCGCGGCGTCCTCCGAAGTTTCCATCGCGCCGGTCACCGTCAAGGCGCTGGCCTACGATCCCGAAAAAGACCTGCAACCCATCACGATGATGGGAAAGTGGCCGCATGTGCTTGTGGCCTACGCAGGTTTTCCGCCGAACACCGTGCCGGAACTCGTGGCCTACGTTAAAGCGAACCCGCGCAAGGTGAGCTACTCGTCTTTCGGCAACAACACGGCGAATCATCTGACCGGCGAGTTGTTCAAGGCAGTGGCCGGGATCGACTCGCTGCACGTGCCTTACAAGGGCAGCGGACCTTCGATCGCCGACCTCATCGGAGGGCAGATCCAGTACACGTTCGATTCGCCTGGTGCCGTGCTCGCGCATGTGAGAGGCGGCAAGCTCAAGGCGATCGCCGTGACCGGCGCACAACGGCTCCCAAACGCGAACACCATCCCGGCCATGGCGGAATCCGGCTATGGCTCGGTGATCGGCGGCGCGTGGGTCGGCCTCATGGCGCCCGCGAAAGTGCCCAGGGCCATCGTCGACCGCGTGCACGATGAAGTCGCGGCGGCCCTGCGCACGCCGGAGATGCGCGCGGCTCTGGAGGCGCGCAGCATTCAGCCCGTCGGCGACACGCCCGAGGACTTCGGCCGCTTCATCCAGACCGAAGTGTCGAAGTGGAAAGAGGCCGTGCCGAAGATCGGCATCAAGCCGGAATAGCTATCCCTTCGCGATGCAGGCTACCGCCTGCTGCACCCCGTCCCGCCCGAACGGGATGCCTTGCACCGTCATGGCCGCTTCCACGCCTGCCAATGCGCCGAGGATCATCGGCGCGTTTAGATCGCCAAGATGCCCGATGCGAAACGCTTTGCCGGTCTGCGCGCCGAGTGCGCCGGCTATGGCCACCTGGAACCGCTCGCGCGCGATTTCACGCATCGCTTCCGGATCGTGCCCTTGGGTCATCTCGATCGTTGTGACCGAGACAGAGCGTGCTTCCGGCACCCGGCAAAAGAATCGAACTGCGCCTTCGCGGCTCCAGGCCTGGACCGCGGCTTGGACTGCGCGTGCAAGGAGCGCATGGCGGGCGAAGACATTCTCCATGCCTTCCCTGAAGAGCAGGTCCAGCGCCGCCTCGACGCCGAATAGCAGGTTCTGGGGCGGCGTGCCGCAGAACTTGTTGTAGCTGTACGAAGCCTGCCGCCGCTTCCAGTCCCAATAATGGCGCGGCGCAGGGTTGGCCGCGGCCACCTCGCGTGCCTGTTTGTCGGTGGCCACGAAGCCGAGCCCGGGCGGTGACATCAGGCCTTTCTGGGATGCGCCCACCGCAACGTTCGCGCCAACTTCCTGCATGGAAAAGGGCGCTGCGGCGAGCGAGGCCACCACGTCGACCACGAACAGCGCCGGGTGCCCGCTGGCATTGATCGCCGCGCGGATCGCGCGCAGGTCGTTGGTGGAGCTGCTGGCCGTATCGGTGTGCACCGCGAACACTGCGGCGATTTCACGTTTGGTGTCGGCGCGGAGCGCCTTCTCGATATCGTTGGGGTCGGCGGGATAGCCTTCGCGAAACGGCGTGCGGTGGGCCTTGCGTCCGCACCCTTCGGCCTGCACCGCCCACTGTTCGGAAAAATGCCCGGTGCCGGGCACCAGCACGGCCCGCTCCGGCGCGACCAGGTTCACGATCGCCGCTTCCCATGCGCCATGGCCGTTGGCGGCGAACTGGAAGACCTCGCAGTCCTTCGCTTGAAGCAGGCGCTTCAGGCCTGCGTCGATCGCGTCGATCGTCTCCCCGAGGCGCGGGTCGCCGTGATCGAGCGGCTGCCGGTGCATTGCGTTGAGGACTTCGGCGGGAACGTGGGTCGGGCCGGGTGAGTGGAGGGAGCGGTTTCCTGGAATGCGGATCATGGGTCGTCGCGGGTTCGGGGTGGAGGTGAGGGGACGGGCAGCATCGGTTGCCCAGTTCATTGTTAGTCGCTATTCTCGATGATATCGCGCCGCCGACAGCCAACAGCGCAGGCGGAATTCTCACTGTCGCCCTGGGAGGGCCTGTCCATGAAGAAAGTACCGGTTATCGCTGCAGTTGCCGCCGCGGTCGTTGCTTCCGCGTTCAGCGGCACAGTCCTCGCGCAGGCTCTGCAGGGCGAATACAAGCTCGGGGTGCTCGAGCCGCTCACCGGCAATCTCGCCACGCAGGGCAAGCTGCACCTCGAAGGCTACGAGGTGATGCGCGATCTTATCAATACGAAATTCGGCGGGGTGATGGGCAAGAAGCTGGTGCTCGTCACCGGTGACGCGACCGACCCGACGGCCGCCGCTTCCGAAGCCGCCCGCCTCGCCACGCGCGAAGGCGTGAAGATCATCACCGGCACGTTCTCCTCGATCCTTTGCGGCGCGGCAAGCGAAGCCGCGGCCCGCCAGAACGTCATTTACTGGGAGACATCGTGCGTCGATCCGCGCTTCGCCAAGCGCGGCCTCAAGACGGCCTTCCGCACCGAGATCGATGGCACGGGCTTCGGCTGGTACAACATGGAGTTCACCGCCAAGTACCTCGCGGCCAAGCTCGGCAAAAAGCCAAGTGAGCTGAAGATCGCCTTCCTCGCCGAGGATTCCTCTTACGGCCAGAGCGTGACGGAGGCTGCACGCGAGCGCGCGAAGAAAGAGTTCGGCATGCAGGAAGTCGGGCCCGAGTACTACACCTTCACCACCAACGACCTCACGCCGGTCATCCTTAAGCTCAAGGCCGCGAACCCGGACATCCTTCACCACATCGCGCGCGACCAGGACGCCATCCTCTTCTGGCGCCAGGCGCGGGAGCAGAATTTCCAAGTCAAGGCGGTCATTCACGCAGGCGCGACGGGCTACGGCAACCTCGGCTTCGGAAAAGCCTTCGGCAACGACGCCAACGGCCCCTTCGTGCTGGCCGAACCCGGGCCTGGCATCGTGATCGACAAGTTCAAGCCCGACGGGCAGAAGATCGAGCGCGCTTTCCGCGAGGCCCTCAAGGCCAAGACTGGTTCCGACATCCCGGCCAGCGGCCACCAACTCGCCGCCGGCGGCCTGTGGGTACTCAAACTCGTGCTCGACGCGGCCAAGACCGACAGCCTCGACCCGTTCTACGCTGCCGCCATGAAGCTCGACCTGCCCGTGGGCTCGGCGGTGAACGGATGGGGCGTCAAGTTCGAGCCGACCGGCCAGAACTCCCCTGACCGCGTGCAGCACTACATGCTCCAGTGGCAGAACGGGACGCTGGTCACCGTCTGGCCGGAGGAATTCACCACCAACCGCGCCAAGTGGATGCCGCTGGGGCCCTGGGACCAGCGCAAGTAACGCTCGAGGATTGACGCGGCGCTTCGCTTTGATCCCGAAACGCCGCGGTCCCGCCTGACTTGGACGTTCTGCCGCAACTGATCGTTTCCACCATCCTGCTCGGTGGGCTTTATGCGCTCATCGCGGTAGGCCTCACGCTGATTTTCGGCGTGATGCGCGTCGTGAATTTCGCGCACGGCGAATTCCTCATGATCGGGATGTATGTCGCGTTCTGGGCGTTCACGCTGCTGCATTTCGACCCGTATCTCACTCTTGTGGTGTCGCTGCCGCTTTTCTTCGCCCTCGGGTGGGTGAGCTACCGCTCGGTAATGAAGCCGGTGATCCATGCGTCGCACAACGTGCAGGTGTTCACCACGGTCGGCCTTTCGATCGCGCTGCAGAACCTCGCGCTGGTGTTGTTTACCGCTGACGCGCAGTTCGTCCGAACCGATTACTACACTACCGTGCTGCGCATGGGCGGCGCTGTGTTCAACCTCGCGCAGACCGCGGCATTCGTCATCGCAGTCCTCGCGACGGCCGTGCTCTTTGGCTTCATGCGCTGGTCGTACACCGGCAAAGTAATGCGGGCCACGGCGCAGGATCCGCAGGCCGCCACGCTCATGGGGATCGATACCGGGCGCATCTACGCGCTCACCTGGGCGGTCGGCATCGTGTGCGTCGGCGTGGCGGGCGTCCTGCTTGCACCCATCTATCCCGTCTACCCAACCGTCGGGCTGCAATTCGTGCTGATCGCTTATATCGCCGTAGTGCTCGGCGGATTGGGTGACATGGTCGGCGCGCTGATCGCCGCACTGGTGATCGCCGCGGTGGAAGTCATCGCTTCCTACACCATCGGCACCGCGTGGAAGGAAGTCCTCTATCTCGTGCTCTTCATTCTTGTCCTGGTCATCCGGCCGGCCGGCTTGTTCGGGCAACGCGGTGCCGAGGGACTCGGCACGTGAGGCGCTACCTTCCCGCCATCGTTTTCTTTGCGATCGCAGGACTTGCGCCGCTCGTCGTCAAGAATGCCTTCCTGCTCGACGGCCTGGTCCTGATCCTCGTTTGGGGCGCGGCCGCGGCCGCCTGGAACATCGCGGGCGGCTACGCGGGCCAGATTTCGCTCGGGCACTCTGCTTTCTTCGGGTTGGGGGCCTATGCAGCGGCCCTTTCCGGGACGACATGGGGCATTTCGCCGTGGATCGGCCTGCTGATCGGTGCGGCGATTGCGATCGTCACCGGGGTGATCATTGGCTTTCTCTCCAACCGGCTGCGCGGCCCCTATTTCGTGATCGCCACGATCGCGCTTTCGCAAGTCCTCCTGATCGCGTTCAGCCGCCTGAAGGCGTTCACGTCGGGTTCGGAAGGCATCTCGGTGCCTTTCCGCCCCGGCTTCTGGAGTCTCGGCATTGCGGACAAGAGCATCTGGGTCTGGATCGTGCTGGCGCTCGCGGTGCTCGTGTTCCTCGTGCAGGTTTACCTCGAACGCTCACGCCGCGGCTTCCAGCTGGCGGCGGTGCGCGAGGACGAGGACGCTGCGCGTTCGCTTGGTGTCCCCGCGCGGCGCCTTAAAGTCGCGGCTATCGCGGTCAGCGCCGCATTCACCTCGGTCTGCGGCGGCTTCTGGGCGCAGTACATTGGCTTCGTCGACCCGGCTTACGTGTTCTCGGTGGATGTCTCGGTAAAGTTTGCGCTGGCGGCGATCATCGGCGGCCTCGGGACTGCGCTCGGCCCGTTCATCGGCGCGGCTCTGGTGACGACTTTGGAGACGTCGCTTCGCGCGCAGTTTGGCGGCGTCGGCGCCCAGTTCATCGGGACGTATCTCATCCTGTACGGCATCGCGCTGATCGTCATGGTGCGCTTCGCACCCCGCGGCCTCGTGGGCTCGATCAGCGAGTGGTTCCAGCGTAAGCGAGGCGCGCTCTCATGAGCCTGTTGTCGGTCTCGGGCGTTACCAAACGCTTTGGCGGCGTCACTGCGAATAAGGGCATCTCCTTCGAGGTGGCGCCCGGCGAGCTCGTCGGCATCATCGGCCCGAACGGTGCCGGCAAATCCACGCTGTTCGAATGCGTGAGCGGGTTCTACCGGCCGGACGAGGGCGAAATTCATCTCGACGGCGAGCGGGTCACTGGGCTCTCGCCGGACGTCATCTGCCGTAAAGGCATCGCCCGCACCTTCCAGAAGCTGCGGCCGTTTTCCGGCATGACCGTGCTCGAAAACGTGATGGTGGGGGCGCTCACTCGCACCAAGGACGTGAAGCACGCCCGCGAACAGGCGAGCGAATGGCTATCGCGCGTGGGCCTTTCTGAAAAGGCGGACTCGCACGCGCGGACGCTCTCGACCGGCCAGCGCAAACGCCTGGAACTCGCGCGGGCGCTGGCGACCGAGCCCCGCGTGCTGCTGCTGGACGAGGTCACTGGCGGCGTGGACCAGCGCACGATCCCCGGGCTTGTGCAGCTGGTGAAAGACTTGCACGCACGCGGCCTCACGCTGCTCGTCATCGAGCACAACATGCGCGTGATCACTGCAATTGCGCAGAGGATCGTCGCGCTCTACATGGGCGAAGTCATCGCGGATGGCGCGCCCGAGGCCGTCGCGCGTGACCCGAAAGTGGTCGAGGCGTACCTCGGGCAGGCGTACGTGAAATGACAGCGCAGCTCGCGGTCGAAAAGCTCGACGTCGCGTACGGCGACTTTCAGGTGCTCTGGCAGGCCGAGCTGCAAGTCCAGCCCGGCCAGATCGTGGCCTTGCTCGGCCCGAACGGCGCCGGCAAGTCGACGCTCATGAATACGATCTCCGGGCTGAACAAGGCCGCCTCGGGCAGCATCACCTTCGAAGGCAAGCGCATCGACCATCTCCCCGCGCACCAGACGGTCGGGGAGGGCATTGCCCACGTGCTCGAGCGCCGCCGCCTGTTCCCTTTCCTCACGGTGCTCGACAACGTGCTGCTCGGGGCGCACAACCCGCGGGCCCGGCCGATGCGCGAGGAAACACTCGCAAAAGTCGAGGCCCTGTTCCCTATCCTCAAGGCCAGGCGCTCCCAACTGGCCAACACGCTCTCGGGCGGCGAACAGCAGATGGTCGCGATCGCACGCGGCATCATGGCGCGCCCCAAGCTGCTCATGGTCGACGAGCCGTTCCTGGGCCTCGCGCCGATGATGGTCGAAGAGATCGGCAAGCTCATGCAGCGCATTCGCGACGAGCAGGGCATCGGCATCATTTTCATCGAGCAGAACGTCGAGCTGGCGCTGCGCCTGGCCGATCACGGGTTCATCCTCGAATCGGGCCGCACGATCCTCGACGGCCCGTCGGCAGACTTGCTGAAATCGGACGAAGTGAAGCGTATTTTCCTCGGCGATTTCGCGTTTTAGGGAATCGCGATGAGCGGGTTCGCCGAGTACGAGCGCTACGACGCATTAGGCCTGGCGGGGCTGGTCAAGGCCCGTAAGGTCACACCTACCGACTTGCTCGAGGCCGCGATCGCGCGCGCCGTCGCCCGCAATCCCGTCCTAAACGCGATCTCGATGCCGCTCGAGGACTATGCGCGCCGCACGATCGCAGAAGGCATGCCCGCTGGCCCGTTCGAGGGCGTGCCGTTCCTGCTCAAGGACCTGACCGCCTCGGTGAAGGGCATGCGCATGACGCGCACGTCGCGCTTTTTTGCCGACACCGCGCCCGCAACCGCGGACAGTGAGCACGTCACGCGCCTCAAGCGTGCGGGCCTCGTGTTTTTCGGTCGCACGAATACATGCGAGATGGGTTTGAGCCTGACCTGTGAGCCGCAGCTGACGGGGCCGACAAAGAATCCGTGGGACCTCACCCGTGTCTCTGGCGGCTCGAGCGGCGGCGCGGCGGCCGCCACGGGCGCGCGCATCGTGCCCATGGCGCATGGCACCGACGGATTTGGTTCGATCCGCGCCCCCGCCGCCTGTTGCGGGCTTGTCGGCCTCAAGCCTACGCGCGGCCGCAATACGCTCGCCCCGTTCGCAGGTGAGGCGCTCGCCGGTCTGGCGGCGGAACACGCGGTCACGCTGAGCGTGCGCGATTGCGCGGCCTTGCTGGACGCGACCAGCGGTCCGGGCGAGGGCGACCCGTATGCCGCCCCGCCGCCGCCTCGCCCGTATCTGCAGGAAGTGGGCACCGACCCGGGCCGCCTGCGAATCGCGTTCACGCGCAAGGCGCCCAATGGTGCGGTGGTCAGCGACGAAAGCCTGCGGGAACTCGAGTCGGTTGCGAAGCTCTGCGCAACGCTAGGCCATCACGTCGAGCAAGCCGATCCGCATGTCGACGGCGAAGCCATGGTGCCGACCTTCCTCACGCTCATTGCGGCCGCCACCGTCGTGAATCTCGGCAGCCATCCGAACAAGAAGACGCCTGCCCCGGGCGAGATCGAGACCGTCACGCGGGCGTTGTATGAGCGCGGCCAGAAAGTCAGCGGTGCGGACTACGCACGGGCGGTGAACACGGCGCATCGCCTCGGCCGCCAGATGGGCGCCTTCCACGCTGACTACGATGTCCTGCTCACGCCGGGCTTGGCCGACGGCGCGGCGAAACTCGGCTGGATGGACATGATGCTCGAGGACGAAAACGAGTATTGGCGCCGCGTCTTCGCCTTCTCGCCGTTCACCGTCTGGTTCAACCTCACCGGGCAACCTGCGATGGTGCTGCCGCTTGGTGTGAGCGCGGCGGGCCTGCCGATCGCCACGCAACTCGTCGCGCGGTTCGGGGACGAGGGGACGCTTTTTCGCCTCGCTGCACAACTTGAGGCCGCGCGGCCGTGGTTCGATCGCAGGCCGGAGTTCGTCGCTTCATAAAGCTCGATGGCAGCAATTTGCCCGCCCAGCCAGTAACGGCGCGGGGTTCGGGCCAAAATTGGCAGCAATGCCTGCAATCGCTAGGGCACGTCTCCCAGCGCCAGCGCCGCGAACGAAGCGAGCCAGTGCTCGCCGACATAATCGCCGCCTGCGACCTGCGGCAGTCCGGCGGCAAGATGGAGATCGGCGACTGCCTTGAACAGGCCGTGATTCGGATCGTCGTTCCCCAACGCAGCGGCAATCCGCCTGAGCGCCCAGGCGCGCGAGAGCGACAACCCATCGAGGTGGACGAGCTGCGCATCAGCGCGGTCGGTGACGACCGGAAGCGTTGCCAGCGGTCCCAGCCCGTGCGGAAGGAAGATCGAGAGCCAGTGCCGGAACGCGTCCGGCGCCAGGACTTCGCGCATGAGCTGCGCCTCGACCAGCGTCGGTGACAGGAAATCGGCGAGCGATGGCTCGTATTCGAGAGGCGCGTCCCGGTCGAGGCCGTACCATTTTTGAGCGGCCGCCTCGATCGCGGCGCTAAGATCCTTGTCGCCGGCCGTGCGCGCATAGTCGAGCGCAAGCACGCAGCCGAAGGCGGTGCTCGGGTGCATGCCGATACGGTTTGGATACGGCGCCAGCGTAATGAATTCGCTCATGCGCCCCGCGAGATGATCCGCGAATGGGCCGAGCGCGGTCGCCCACCGCTGAGCATCGGGAGTGTGCTCGGCAAGCCGTAGCACCTCCGCCTGCAGCTCCAGGAGCCAGGCCCACCCGTAAGGCCGCTCGAACGTCCGGTGGCCCGGGTCGTGGAAATAGCGATGCTCCGCGGCGATGCAGCCCGGCGCGAAGTGCTCATCAAGCACGGCCTGGATCGCGGCGGCCTCGGGGAGGCCGGGATGAAGCCGCAAAACGCGCACCAGCAGCCAATGCATGTGCACGGCCGAGTGCCAGTCATAGCTCCCGTAAAACGCCGGATGCAGGACGCGCTCGTTGAACTCGGTGAGCGGCGCAACCAGCAGGTGATCCAGTTTGCGAGGGTATTCACGCGTGACATTTGCAAGCGCAACACTTGCAAACGCCGCAGCAACGTCGGGAGTCATCGCCACTAGAGCACGCGCTTCCTGATCCGGGTAACCACCACCTCGGCGATCACCACGACGCAGAAGATGGAAAACAGGACCATCGCCACGCGATCCCACTGAAAAAGGTTGAGGGCGGTATCGAGTGCCATGCCGATGCCCCCCGCGCCGACCAGGCCGAGGACGGCCGATTCGCGAACGTTGATGTCCCAGCGGAACAGCACGACCGACCAGAACGCCGGCTCGACCTGCGGCCAGTAGCCTTTCGCGAGGACGGACAGCCACGGCGCCCCGGCGGCCTTGAGCGCTTCCACCGGGCCCGCGTTCGTTTCTTCGAGTGCTTCCCCCAGCAATTTGCCCACGAAGCCGATGGAGCGGAACGCAATCGCGAGCGTGCCCGCGAGGGCGCCCGGCCCGAAGATGGATACGAACAAAAGCGCCCAGACAAGCGAATTGACCGAGCGGCTCGAGACCAGCACGAGCTTGGCGGTGTAATTGACCGCGCGGTTGGGCAAGACGTTGTGCGCTGCCATCAGCCCGACGGGCACCGCCATGCCGACGGCGAGGATGGTGCCGAGCGTTGCGATGTGCAGCGTATCCATGAGCGCGTCGTGGACCCCGCCCTGGTAGTGGTAGAACGCGATCGGCCACATGCGGCGGAACAGGTCCTGCATTTGCTCGGGCGCGTCGTACAGGAACTCCGGGATGACTTCCACGGTGCGCGCGGAGGCGATGATGGCTGCAACGATTACCAAGTAGACGGAAAAGCGCGCCGCGCGCTGGGCCGCCGTGAAGCGACGCCAGGTTCTGGGGGCCCCGCTCGCAACTAAGGGGGTCATCGTGCTGCTCATTCCTCGTCGACCTTGCCGCGCTCGAGGAACACGCCCCGGACCCACGTCGCCAGCACTTCGCCGACCATGATCATGCCGATGATGCACAGGAGGATCGCGCATACGAAGTCGTAATCGAACCTTTGAAATGCAGCGAACAGCGTTCCGCCAATCCCGCCTGCACCGACGATACCGACCATGGTCGAGTTCCGCAGGTTCGAGTCGAGCTGGTAAGTCGCAAAGCCGACGAAGCGGGAAAACACCTGCGGGAGCACGCCGTAGCTGAGCAGGCTCATGAAAGGTGCGCCGCTTGCGCGCACGGCTTCGACCTGCTTCAACGAAATTTCCTCAATCGCCTCGGCGAAGAGCTTTCCAATGAAGCCCACAGACGCCACGACCAGCGCAAGGATGCCCGCGAGCGCCCCGAAGCCGACCGCCTTCACGAAGAGGATCGCGACGATCACGGGATGAAACGACCGGCAAAGCGCGATGACTGCGCGCGCGGGCCACGACGCCCATGCCGGCATCAGGTTACGCGCGGCGATCAATCCTATCGGCAGCGAGACGATGATCCCGAGGAACGAGGCGAGGATCGCGATCTCCAGGCTTTCGGTGAGGCCCTTCAGCAGCGTATCGGGCTGGGTGATGTGCGGCGGCAGCATGCGACCGACAAACCGCGCGCCATTGTCCAGGCCGCTCATGAAACGCGTCCAGGTGAAGTCGAGTCTGGAGCAGGCGTACACGATGTAAGCCGCGAGCCCCAGCCAGGCCAGCGCAGTCAACGGGTTCGGCGCGAACGCCCGCGCCGCAGTCTTCAACGCGCTTGCCTCAATCGCCGGTGGAGGCAAGCCGGAATTCGAGGATCGAGCCGCTGTCGCGCAAGGTCTCGGAGAGCTTTCGCACGTTCGTCTCGTCCACGGTGCTGAGGACGCCGCGGTATTCGAAATAGCGGCGTTCACCGGACATGCGGTAGATCAGGCTCACTACTTTGAATCCGTGTCTCTTCATCAGGTCTCGCAGGTCGGTCTCCGGCATGGCCTGCTCCCGGAGGAACCGCACCGAGAAGTGGCTGAAGGACTGGTTCGGCATCTGCGACTCGATCCAGCGGAACAACGAAAGCGTTCCGAGCGTGAGCGCGGTGGCGACGGCCGCCGGGAAATAGAAGCCGATCCCCATTAGGATGCCGATCGCCGCGGTGATCCAGATTGAGGCCGCCGTTGTCAGGCCGCGTACGGACATGCCCTCTTTGACGATCACCCCCGCGCCAAGAAAGCCGATGCCGGTCATGATGCCCTGCGCCATGCGGGTCGGGTCGAGGGCGACGCGAACCGACACTTGAGGCACGAACCAAAGCGCTTCATAAACCGTCACGAGCATGAGCAGGCTCGACGCCGTGCAGACCAGAGTGTGAGTGCGGAACCCGGCCGGGCGGCCGTGGTAGCTGCGCTCCAAGCCGATCAACCCGCCGACCAGGACGGCTGCGAGCAGGCGAAAAACCATTTCGGTGTATTGGCTGGCCATGGTCCCTTCAGTGCAGCCAGCCTTCGCCGCCGTAGATGGTTTTGAGCATCGCATCGCCCAGTCCCGCAGCGTTGCCGTCATACACGACTGCGCCGCCGGACAGTCCTATTATGCGGTCGGCAAACCGCTTGGCGAGTTCGACATCGTGCATGTTGATCATTGCCGGGATGCCGCTGTCCCTGCAGACCTTACCGATGAGTTCCATGATCTCGACCGAGGTTTTGGGATCGAGCGAGGAGGTCGGCTCATCGGCGAGCAGCAGCTTGGGTTGTTGCATGATCGCCCGCGCAATGCCGACGCGCTGGCGCTGGCCGCCCGAAAGGCTGTCCGCGCGCTGGTTGGCGAATCCGGCGAGGCCCACGATGTCGAGCAGTTCGAAAGCCCGCTCGATGTCGGCCGGCGGATAGCGTCGCAGCCAGGCCTTCCAAGGCGCGATGTAGCCGAGGCGCCCGCACAGCAGGTTTTCCATGACCGTGAGCCGCTCGACCAAGTTGTATTCCTGGAACACCATGCCGATCTGGCGGCGCGCGTGACGCAGAGCACGACGGTCGAGCTTCGCGAGATCCTGCTCCTGGAAAAGGATTTCACCGGCCGTAGGCTCGACCAGCCGGTTGATGCAGCGGATGAGCGTCGACTTGCCGGTGCCCGAGGGTCCGATCAGCGCCGTGATGCCTGTTGCCGCGATGTCGAGCGTGATGCCCCGCAGGACCGGCTTGCCGCGCGTGTACGCCTTGTCGAGGTTGCGGATAGAGAGCGCCGGCGCAGTCATTTTTTGCCCGTCGTTTCCGCGCGTGCCTTTTCCTTCTCGAATCCGGACGCGGTGAAGGCCTGCCCGCTGTCTTGGGCAACCTTGCGCACGATCTCCCAGTCCTTCTTGTAATCGATCGGCCACCAGCGGTCTGCGCCCTGGAACCCCTTGATCATCTCGGGTGAGTAACGGTAGCTGAGCGTGCATTCGCGCAGCTTCTGTTGCAGGGGCGGCGCAAGGTCGTGCGCCATCGAGAGGCCCCCGGGCGGGAAGTTGCGGCTTTTCCAGATGATCCTGAAATCGGCCATCTTCACCAGGCCCCGCTCGGCCATGCGCACGAGAATGTCGTGCGCAATGGGCGCGGCATCGAAGTCGCCGGCCGCGACACCGGAAACCGAGTTCTCGTGCTTGCCCGAAAAGAGGACCTTGTAATCCTTGTCCGGCACGAGGCCCTCGGCCGGGAACAGCGAGCGCGGTGCGAGATTGCCCGAGTTGGAGGAGGGCGTGGTGTGCGCGACGCGCTTGCCTTTGAGATCGGACAATTTCTGGAAGGGGCTGTCTGCCTTTACGATCATCCAGAGCTGGTACCCCTGCGGCCCGCTTGCGTCGCCGCGGATGCCAAGCGGGATTGCTCCGGCGACATTTACGGCGAAGGCCGTGTCGCCCGAGGACATAGTGCCCAGGTGCATGCGACCCGAGCGCATGGCCTCGATGGCCGCGGCGCTGGAGTACACGTCGTAGAACCGCACTTTCCGGCTGGTGCATTTTGCGAGATGGTCGACGAACGGCTCCATGAGCTTTTTGTAGGCCGCCGGGTCTTCGAGCGGCGAGTTGGTGAAGAACAGCGTGTCCGGGTTCTTCTGGCGCTTTGGGTCTTTCGGCGTGTCGGCGAGCAGGTCGCCGTCTTCGTCGCAGAACGGCGTATCGAGCTCACCCCGGTGCCTGCACGCATCCTGGCCTTGGGCGGCGAACGCGACCATCGCCAGCATCGATACCGCGAGGCGACCCAGGCGCACTACTTCTTCGCCTTGTCTTCGGCGGCCTTCTTGCGCGCCGCTTCTTCGCGTGCGGTTTCCTTCTCATAGGCCGTGCGATTGAAAGCGTCGCCGCTGCCTTCGGCTACTTTGCGCACGACCTCCCAGTGCGTCTTGTAGTTGATCGGGAAGAACCGATCGGCGCCGTCGAACGCCTTCTTCATGTCCTCGGTGAAGCGGTAGTCGTAGAAGCACTTGAGCATCTTGTCGCGCAATACGGGCTCCAGGTCGTGCGCATAAGCAAACGAGGAAGTCGGGAACTTCGCGCTGCGGTAGATCACCCGGAAGTTCTCCTCCTTGATCTGGCCGCGGACGCCCATTCGGTGAAAGACATCCGAAGCAACCGCTGCGGCATCGTAATCACCGGAATTTACCCCGAGGATCGACTGGTCGTGCTTGCCCGAAAACAGGATTGTGTAGTCCTTGCCGGGCGCGAGGCCCTCAAGCGGGAAGAGCGCCATCGGCGCCATGTGCCCGGAATTGGAAGACGGCGCCGTGTGCGCGACTTTCTTGCCTTTGAGGTCGGAAAGCTTCTGGAAGGGGCTGTCTTTCTTCACCACGACAATGAGGTTGTAGCCCTGGAATTCCTTCTCGTAGCCTTTGATCGCAAAGGGCACGGCGCCGGCCAGGTTTACTGCAAAGGCCGTCGGCCCGGTCGAGAATCCGCCGACATGCAGGCGCCCCGAGCGCATCGCCTCGATTTCGGCGGCATTCGACTGCACTTGGTAGAACACCACCCGCTTGCCCGTGCAGCTTCCGAGGTGGTCGGTAAAAGGTTTGAACACTTTCTCGTAGACCGCCGGATCTTCCACGGGCGTGTAGGTGAACACGAGCGTGTTGGGCGTCTTGAGTTTCTTTGGGTCCTTGGGCGTGTCCGCGGTGAGGTCGCGATCCTCGTCGCAGTACTGCGGGTCGAGGTCGCCCCGGTTCTTGCACTCCTGCTGCGCGAAGGCGCTCGAAACGCAGGCGACTGATGCAACCGCACCGGCAATGACCGCGGCCATGACTGCGGCCACGCGTGGTCCGACCGCGTTCTGGTTCACTTTCATCGCTCCTCCGTTTTTAATTTTGTCAGGCTCCGGCGATTCAGTTTAACGGCAGCAGCCGACGCACAGCAAGGGCGCTTTATGGCACCTTTTCAATGAGTTCTGCGGAGTTGCGCAAGGTTGGCGACAAGAGGCCGATGATAGAATCGGTGCATGCCTCTCAACGTGATCGTCCTGGCCGCGGGCCAAGGCAAGCGCATGCATTCGGACCGCCCGAAGGTCCTCCACATGTTGGGCGGACGATCGCTTCTGGGCCGGGTAGTCGATACCGCGCGCGACCTCGGCGCAGCAAAGATCGTCATTGTTCATGGTCACGGCGGTGAGGTGGTGCGGGCCGCATTTGCAGGGGACGTCGACCTGGCGTGGGCCGAGCAAAGGGAACAACTCGGCACTGGGCATGCTGTCCTTCAGGCAATGCCCCACGTCGACAAAGCGGCCGATGTGCTGGTCCTCTACGGCGATGTGCCGCTCATCGAGGCGGCGTCCCTGCGCCGGCTGATCGAAGCGGCCCCCACAACGCTCGCAGTCATGACCGCGTATGCGGACGACGCGTCCGCATACGGCAGAATCGTCCGGGACAAGACGACAAGCCGCGTCCTCAGGATCGTCGAGCATAAAGACGCCATTCCTGAGGAGCGCGCGATCAAGGAATGGAACACGGGCCTGCTTGCGACCAGCGCTGCGCGGCTTGCCGGTTGGCTCGGGCGGATCAAGAACACCAACGCCCAGAAAGAGTATTACCTGACGGACATAATCGCACTTGCGGTTGCCGACGGGCTCGAAGTGAGGACCGTGCAGCCGGCCAACACTTGGGAAGTCGAAGGCGTGAATTCCAAGCGGCAGCTCGCCGAGCTCGAGCGCGTCCATCAGCGCGCGAACGCCGCTGCGCTCATGGAAGCGGGCCTGACGCTGGCGGACCCGGCACGGTTCGATGTTCGCGGCAACCTGATTTTTGGGCGGGACGTGTCGATCGACGTGAATTGCGTGTTCGAAGGCACGGTGAAGCTTGGGAACCGCGTCACCATAGGCCCCAATTGCGTGCTTAAAAACGTGAGCATTGGCGACGACACCGAGATCAACCCGTATTCGCTCCTCGACCAAGCTACGGTCGGGGCGCGTTGCCGTGTTGGACCTTATGCGCGGCTCAGGCCGGGTGCGGCGCTGGCTGAAGAGGTGCACATCGGAAACTTCGTCGAGGTGAAGAACACGAAGATCGGGACGGGCTCCAAGGCCAACCACCTCGCCTACGTGGGCGACAGCGAACTTGGCAGCGGCGTCAACATCGGCGCAGGCACGATCACGTGCAATTACGATGGCGTGAACAAGCAGCGCACGGTGATCGAAGACGATGTATTCGTCGGGTCGAATGCGACGCTGGTTGCGCCAGTCAGGATCGCCAAGGGTTCGTACATCGGGGCCGGCTCGACCATCAGCAAGAACACGCCGCAAGGCCAGCTGACGGTCGCCCGGGCCAAGCAGGTTTCGATTCCGGCCTGGAAACCGCCGGCCAAAAAAGGATAAGCCCATGTGCGGCATCGTCGGGGCCGTTGCGGATCGCAACATCGTTCCCATCCTGCTTGAAGGCCTCAAGCGCCTGGAATACCGCGGGTACGACTCGGCGGGCGTGACGGTCCTGGCGGGCGCGAAGCGCGGCTCGCCGCACTCGCCACTCAAGCGCCTACGCTCGACCGGGCGCGTGGTCGAGCTCGAGCGGCTCTCCAACGAGCAGCATTTGGACGGGCATACCGGGATCGCGCACACGCGCTGGGCGACGCATGGCGGGCCTTCCGAAAAAAACGCGCATCCGCACGTGTCGTCCGGTGTTTCGGTGGTGCATAACGGCATCATCGAAAACCATGAGGAGATGCGCGCTGAGCTGGTGGCCAAAGGATTCAGGTTCGTCTCGGACACCGACACCGAAGTCATCGCGCACCTGATCAAGTCGAACCTGACCGGCGGCGCGGACCTTTTTCACGCGGTGGGACAAGCGGTTTCGAGGCTGGTTGGGGCCTACGCAATTGCCGTGCTGTCGGAAGACGAGCCGGGCGTGCTGGTCGTCGCCCGAATGGGCGCGCCGCTCCTGCTCGGACTGGGCAAAGGCGAAAATTTCGCCGCTTCGGACGCGGCCGCGCTCGTGCAGGTGACGCAAAACGTGATCTACCTAGAGGAAGGCGACGTCGCCGAGATTCGGCGCGACAAAACCTCGATCCGCAACAAGGCGGGCGACCTGGTCGAGCGGCCGGTAAGTGTCAGCAGCCTTTCGGCCGCCGCGGTGGAGCTCGGCGATTACCGCCATTACATGCAGAAGGAAATCTTCGAGCAGCCGATCGCAGTGGCGAACACGCTCGAAATGGTGACCGGGGCCCAGTCGATCGCGCCTGAGCTTTTCGGGGCGGGCGCAGGCGCCATTTTCAAGGATGTGGACTCCATCCTCATCCTCGCGTGCGGCACCAGCCTCAATTCGGGACTGGTTGCGCGCTACTGGATCGAATCCCTTGCGGGGATTCGCTGCGACGTGGAAATCGCGAGCGAATACCGCTACCGCGATTCGGTGCCGAATCCGCGCTGCCTGGTGGTCACGATCTCCCAGTCGGGCGAAACGGCCGACACGATCGCAGCCCTCAAGCACGCCAAGTCGATCGGCCATCGCTATTGCCTGTCGATCTGCAACTCGCCCGAGAGCACGCTCGTGCGCGAGTCGGAGTTGCGCTTCCTCACGCGCGCCGGACCGGAAATCGGGGTGGCGTCGACCAAAGCTTTCACGACGCAGCTCGCCGCGCTTGTGCTCCTGACGCTGGTGCTGGCCAAGACGCGCGGCAAGCTGGAAAAGTCGCGCGAGCTGGACGTCCTCCATGCGCTACGTCATCTGCCCGTGGCCATGCAAAAGGTGTTGCAGCTCGAGCCGGAAGTGAAGGCGTGGGCGGAGAAATTCGCCACGCGCGACCACGCATTGTTCCTTGGCCGCGGGGCGCATTACCCGATCGCGATGGAGGGCGCGCTGAAGCTGAAGGAGATTT
>JANXRZ010000027.1 GCA_025352885.1 Pseudomonadota bacterium
GGCGAAATGGATCTGCGGCGCTTTTTCGCGGAGAACCGGGCGCGTTACGAGCAGCCTGCGGCGATCAGCCTGGCGCAAGTCTTGCTCGCAAATGGCAGGGCGGCACCCGACGGGCTGATCGAACGACTGAATGCCGGTGGCAACGCAGTCGAGGTAAGCGACTTCGACATGTCATTGGGATCCACCATAAGACGTGCAAGTGCCGACAACCTCAATGGCCTGTTTGGGCGCGAGGCCACCTTGAGCATCCTCGCGATCACCGACGACCGTTGGCACGGACCCTTTCGTTCCGCGCGTGGCTTGCACTTTGTCCGCATCAGCGAGCGCCATCCGCCCGAGAGTCCGACCTTCGAGCAAGTAGCAACCTATGTGGAAGCGGATTGGGAGCTTGCCCTGCAGTCCGAAGCGGTTACTCGCGCGCTCAACGGCTTTGCTCGCGATTACGTGGTCGTTCGGCCTGCGTCGGACAAGCCATGACGACGATTCTGCGTCTCTTGCTTCTGTTGGCGGTACTCCTTCCTGCGCACGCGAACGGGCACGACCTGGGCGCGAGCGAAGCCCTCCTGACGGAAGGGCCCATCGGTCACTACGTACTCGATGTCCGCGTTCAATCCGACTACGCTTACTTGTTCCGGTCGCCGCGTTTGCCGGAGCGCTGTGGCCCAGTCGACATCCTCCCGGGAAGCGCGCAGTTGACCTTCACGTTCGATTGTCGCTCCTCACCACTGTCACTCGACGATACGTTGATCCTGCCCTGGCAACGCGAGGCGATTTTTCTCAAGGTGATATGGGCAGATGGCACGACGGCGTCGCGGGTTTTCGTCGTGCAAGGGGGCGTCATTCCAGTCGATATGGCGTTGCTGCGAGCCGCCTCCGGTTCGTTTAGCGATGCCGCGCGCCGTTATACGCTTCTCGGCGTCGAGCACATCCTGTTCGGCATCGACCATCTGCTGTTCGTCGCCAGCCTTCTGCTGCTCGTGCGGGGGCCGTGGATGATGCTGAAAACCATTACCGCGTTCACGCTGGCGCACAGCCTGACGCTGGCGCTCGCTACACTTGGCTTCGTCAACGTGCCGCCGGCTCCCGTCGAGGCCTGTATCGCGCTCAGCATCGTGCTCGTGGCGGCGGAAGGGCTACGTAAAACAGTGCACGGTACGACGGTCCGTCGGCCCTGGGGAGTGGCCTGCGCTTTCGGTCTGCTACACGGCTTCGGCTTTGCCGGCGCACTTTCCAATCTCGGCCTGCCATCATCGGAAATCCCGCTCGCCCTCCTGTTCTTCAACATTGGCGTGGAAATCGGGCAAATCGCCTTCGTCGCCGCTTTGCTCGGTATTTTCCATCTGGTGCATCGCCGGATAGTCGCGTTGCCACGCTGGACAGAAGCAATTCCTGGTTACGCGATCGGAGGCATAGCAATGCTTTGGTTCTTCGAGCGCATCGCTCTTATGCTTGCTTAAAGGAGGATGCTAGGGCGATAAGCCACGGCCCCCGACGACGTCCAAGAGATTCGCCACGCAGCGGCACCTTCGCCTCAGGGTCAGCTAGGGAAAGGCAGAGATGGCTAGTAACGCAGGGTTTTCCCTTGGTAGATTACTCCCGGAGCTAACCGATCTAGATTAACAGAAGGGGGGCTATCGTTTGCGGGTGCGTGGGAGCTTTTCGCTGATGCCTGCGATCGATCCCAGACCACGAAGTACCAATGTGAAAAATGCTTTTAGAAAAGACATGGCACACCCAGCTAACGTAATGAATTGCGCCGCACTTTAACGGCCATCGATTGATTTTGATCCCTGCCGAATATCTGTTTGGAGGCCCCTAGCGTCGCGCAGGAGATCTGTTATCGAGCCGAAACTGCAGTCATGTTGTCACGCAAATCCTAAGCGATTTGTATTTAGCAGCAGACTGCATGCTCAGCCGCAGCGTAGTTGGCGGGCCCGGGCCCACTGTTTAACGCTGAACGCCCGGCCCCGTTTGAGGCCGGGTTTCCAGGAAATCAGCGGCCAATCTGGCGTCGATGACCGTCCGGAGCTCGGGTACCCTTCTTGCTGGATCGGCGGGCACAGCTTTCGCCGATACGCCTTGGCAGGAAAATCACCCGCGGCGCGCAGAGGTGAACAACCGCTTGAACAACCAGGATCGTCGCATCAACCAGGAACTTCGCGAGGGTGAGATCAAGCCGTGGCCAGGCGCGTCAGCTCCACCGCGAGGATCGACACATCCTGAACGAGGAGCGTCGCATGGCCGCGCGCCATGGCGGCCACATCACGCGCGCCAACCAGCGCATTCTTAATCGCCAGGAAACCTCAGTCAGTCGCCAGATTGGCCGCTGATTTCCTGGAAACCCGGCCTCAAACGGGGCCGGGC
>JANXRZ010000060.1 GCA_025352885.1 Pseudomonadota bacterium
GTCATTGCAGGGAACCGCGTAGACACCGCTTCAGGGCGTGAATACTGGACTCGCGAAATAGAGCCGCATCTCGGTCAGCGCGGCGTCAGTTACGTCGGCGAGGTCGGAGAGGCGCAGAAGAACGAACTCCTCGGAAACGCCGCCGCCCTGCTGGTGCCGATCGAATGGGACGAGCCGTTCGGGATCGTGTTCGCCGAGGCGCTGGCTTGCGGGACGCCTGTGATCTCCTGTCCGCGCGGCGCATTGCCGGAGATCGTGCGAAACGGCGAAAACGGATTCCTCGTGACCTCCGTCGAAGCCGGCGTCGACGCGGTGCGGCGATTGCCGGAGATCGACCGGGCGGCCTGCCGGCGGGTTGCCGAAGAAAGGTTCTCGAGGCGAGTGGCCTGCGATGCTTACCTGTCGGCCTACTCCAGCCTCGCATGATCCTCTTCGGACATCCGACCGGCTCGCCTTTCTCCCATAACGCAGCGCTCGCCCATTTCGAAGCAGGTGTCCTCGATGGCTTTTGCGTTCCATGGATGCCGACGCCGCTAGAGATCGGCATCCTCAGTCGAATTCCCGGAATAGTGAATTACGCAGCACGCCTGAGCCGGCGCAGCTTCGCTCCGCTGGCTGGCGCGCGACTTGTGGAAGGGCGGCTGCCCGAATGGGGGCGCATGGCGCGGCGGATCCTGCCCGGCGGGCGCTTCGACTCCGAAGCGCTGTCCTACGAAGCGAACGATTGGCTGGTGCGCACCATGCAGGGCGAATGCAGTCGCCCTTTGGTGACCGCCGTGCATAGCTACGAGGATTGCTCGCAGGGCACGTTCGAAACGGCCAAGGTCATGGGCAAGGCTTGCATCTACGACCTTCCCATTGGTTACTACCCTGCATGGGAGGAGCGGCAGGCAGCGCTTGCGCGCGAGTTCGCGGACTGGCTCCCGGCCGGCGGCCTGGCATCGAGCCGCTTCGCGCGCCCGGAGCAGAAAAAAGCCGAGATGGATCTGGCGGATCTCGTGCTGGTGCCCTGCCGGTTCGTGCAGCGGACGATCGAGGAATATGCGGAGAAGCCGAGGAATGTGTCGATCGCCCCTTACGGCGTCGACGCCGGATTCTGGGCGATGAAGCCGCAATCAGCGCGCGAAGGGCCCCTGCGCTTCATCTACGCCGGGCAATGCTCGTTGCGAAAAGGCATACCGGTGCTACTCGAGGCCTGGCGAATCGCGAACCTGCCGGATGCGACGCTCGACCTTGTCGGCGGATGGCATCTCGACGAAGGTCGGCGCGGCCGCCTTCCCGCGGGCGTTCGCCTGCACGGCCCGGTGGCCTCGCAGGGCCTGCGCGAGCACTTTCAGCGCTCCGACGTCTTCGTTTTCCCCTCTTGGTTCGAGGGGTTCGGCCTCGTCATCCTCGAGGCGATGGCCTGCGGGCTGCCCGTCATTGCCACCGAGGCCACGGCCGGACCCGACGTGCTGACCCCCGACTGCGGGCGTGTGATCGAGCCAGGTGACCTGGACGCGCTGGTGGATTCACTTCGGTGGTTCTCCGGGAACCGCGGCTCCATCGCGCGAATGGGAACAGCGGCAAGGATTGTCGCCGAGCTGCATACGTGGGCGCGCTACCGGGAATGCGTGAGCACGGCAGTAGCTGCGTTCGCGAATTGATTAAGGTGCTAGCATCTTCGATCCAACAATAATGCGATATCGCCCATGACGATCCCGACTGGGTCGCTCGCAGACAACTCTTTCGAGCCTTTAACGCAATGGCCGGAGTCGTCGCAACTTGCCGTTTCGGAAATCGAACGGCTGCAGTTCAAATACGACTTCGCTAAATGGTCGTTGCTTGCGTTTGCCGCCCTCACCCTCGCATTTTCAGTTGGCGCAGACTCGATCGATGATTGGCTATGCGTCATGATGGTCGCCGCAGCTTCGTTCATGTCGATATACGTTTGGGCCAAGCGGTGGGTGCTCGGCGTCCCGATCCTGCCGGTGTTCGGGCTCGCAACTCTGGTGTATTACGGGCTGCCATTCGTGACGGGTCATCCGGTGATTCGCGAATATGACGCGGCGGAAAAATTTGCCGCGGCGGGGACAGTGGCACTCGTAATGACGATCATGACCCTCATCTGGGCTTGGGTGGCTCGGCCCGAAAAAGTGAGACCTCGGCTCGTAAGGCAGTTCCCGGCGGGCGCCGCAGATCGAATTTTGCTGTCGTGCCTGGCGGGCGCCT
>JANXRZ010000064.1 GCA_025352885.1 Pseudomonadota bacterium
GCGCTCCTCACGCATACCGCAAGCAAGCACGGCGGAGTCGACAAGTTCGGCCGCACGACTGACCCCCGCTTCGACCTCATCGCGATGCCGTGGACCGCGAAATTCTCGGCGGCCGCGCTCGACCCGGCGCTCCAGCGCATCCAGGTGAGCTGTGCCATGGAAGCGTTTGCCCGTTCGATCGCGGCACTCAAGCGCTATGCCGCGCCGCTTCACTCCGAGCGCGGCATGGCTTTCATGCTCGATCTCTCCAACCAGCACGGCGAAACTGGCGCTCGCTACATCTACGAGACGGTCGCTCCAGTGGCCGACGAGGCGGCCCTGCTGCTGGCGCTCGAAAACGAGTCGGTGCGACGTGTAGAGCACCAGTTTGGCGCCGGTTCGAACGAGGCGGTTGCCACGCGCGTTCGGCGAAGTGCATTCCGGACTTCGAAGCTTCTCGGGGACGGCGCTTTCACCTAGGGGAAGGAAGAGAATGCTTCCGTCCCAGCAGGATGTACCGGTACCGGTACACAAATTGCCATGGAAGCCAGTAACCATGCGGCTCTCCGAAACGCAATTCGGACAATTCCCTATTTGTAGGACAACCCGGTGAAATAAGTCTCACCCCGCCTTAACTTACCCCAATCGGGGAGGGCTTTGTCGGTAGAATCGCCGCTCTCCAATAACAAGAACCAGAATGGAACTCGCAAAACTCGGGCGCTACGAGCTTCGCAACGTGCTCGGCAAGGGCGCCATGGGCGTGGTGTACGAAGGCTTCGACACGACGCTCTCCCGGCGAGTGGCCGTCAAGACGATCCTGAAATCCGTGGGCCTCGACCCCGAAACGGTCCGCGATTACGCGGCGCGCTTCGAGCGCGAGGCCAAGGCGGTCGCGCGCTTCAACCACCCGACCCTCGTCCAGGTCTACGACTTCGGCGAGGAGAACGAGGTCGCCTACCTCGTGATGGAGTTCATCGAGGGGCGGGAGCTGCGCAGCTTCTTCGTCGAGAACATGCGGTTCGAGCTTCGCGAGGCGGTGCGCATCATGGGCGAGCTGCTCGACGCGCTGCACTTCGCCCACGAAGCGGGCGTCATCCACCGCGATGTGAAGCCGGCGAACGTCATGATCGACAAGCAGATGCGCGTGAAGCTCGCCGACTTCGGCGTGTCGCGCATCCAGGAAAACGACCAGTCGCAGGTCGGCACGATGGTGGGCACGCCCGCGTTCATGTCGCCCGAGCAGATCGCCGGCGGCAAGATCGACCGCAGGACGGACGTGTTCTCGGCCGGCACGATCCTCTACCAGCTCCTCACCGGGGACCAGCCCTTTAAGGGTGGCGGTGCGTGGACGGTGGCCAAGATGATCATGGAGGAGGATCCGCCGAGCCCCTCGACGAAAGTATTCAGCGTGTCGCCGATGTTCGATGCGATCGTGAACAAGGCCCTGGCGAAAAAGCCCGAAGAGCGCTACCAGAGCGCGAAGGAGTTTGCAGGGGCGCTGCGCGAGACGCTCGAACTCGTCTCGCCGACGGTGGTGGTCCCCAAGGCGGTCGAAGCGAGCGCAAGCGAGGCCGAGGTCGAGTTCTGGCGCTCAATCCAGAACAGCACCGATCTCGACGAGTTCGAGGTCTACCTCGCGCAATTTCCCAAAGGCGCTTACGCGGCACTGGCGAAGCACAAGCTCTCGAAGCTGCGCGAGCAGGCGGAAGAAGCCGCTCGAAAAACAGCGCGCCTTGAGGCCGAAGCCCGGGCGAAGCGCGAAGCCGAAGAGGCGGCTCGCCTCGAATCTGAAAAGCGCGCGCGTCAGGACGCCGCGCTTGCGAAGATGAGGGCGGACGCCGCCGCGGCCCCAGCCGATCCCGAGGCAACCGTTGCCTTTTCCCGCCCCGCGCAAAAGCCGGCGGCCGCACCGCTGCCGCAGCCTCCTCCGCCTGCCCGGAAATCGTTCGCCCTCCCGGCGGTCATCGGGGCGGTAGTCGTCATAGCAAGCGCCGGTGCGTTCTTCGCGCTGAACCGCGCGTCCGCGCCCGCTCCCGTGGTGGAGGCGCCCAAGCCGGCGGTCGTCGCGCCGGCTCCCGCACCCGTCGCCGCCGCGGCTCCTGCGCCCGCGGCCCCAGCCGTGGACGAAGCCAGGATCCGCAAGGAAGTCGAGGAGCGCCTGCGTAAGGAATTCGCAGACAAGAGCGGCGCCGAGCTCGCTAACGCAAAGGCCGCCGCCGAGAAACTCGCCGTCGAGAAAACCCAGGCTGAAAAAGTGCTCGCCGAAAAACTCGCCGCCGCCAAGAATTCGGGCGAACGCGCGGCGCTCGAAAAAGCCGCCGCGGATAAGGCCGCAGCCGAGAAGCTCGCGGCCGAGAAAGAAGCGTCCGAGAAGGCGGTCGCAGACAAAATCGCCTCGGAGAAAGCAGCGTCCGAAAAACACGCGGCGGAAAAAGCCGCAGCCGACAAGGCCTCCGCCGAGAAAACCGCCGCCGCCGCGGCGCCGAAGCGCACAGGCGTTCCCTCGGTCGGGGACAAGTGGGTCTACGAGGCACGCGATTCAGCCAATCCCGCGCAGCGCTTTCCCGTGACTTTCGAAATCAAGGCGGTCAACGGCTCGGGGATCGCAGAGAACTCGCAGGGCGCAATCCCAAGGGCCGGCGACAAGTTCCATAAGCCCGCGCCCGGCATCAGCCAGATCGGCCCCGGCCTGCTTGTGTTCTCCCCGTACTTGCGCGCCTTCCAGGACCTGAAGGAGGGCACGAGCCTCAAGGACATCGAGGTCGAGCGCATCTTCCGGTGTGGCGAAATGAACTGCGAGGCGACCGCGCGGGTGGCGGGCAAGGAGCGTGTCACGGTCAAGGGCGGGAGTTTCGACACGACCAAGGTGATCGTCGAAGTGCGCATTACCGGCCTGGAGCGCGGACAGGCGACGCTCGTCACGATGAGCTACTGGTACGCCGATTCGGCCAACCGGTACGTGAAGTACGAAATGCGGGCGAACAACCCCAATTTCCGCCAGCCGCTGATGGACATGGAGCTGGTGTCGTACACCCCCGCCGGGAAGTAAACTGCATGGCCGATTCACGGTGCCGAGGCCGCCATGCGCATGATCTTCCGCCAGCTGTTCGACCCCCAGTCCTCGACCTACACCTACCTGCTGGCTGACGCTGCGTCTCGCGAGGCGGTGCTGGTCGACCCGGTCTTCGAGCACGCCCGCCGGGATGCGGCGCTGATCGGGGAACTCGGCCTCAAGTTGCTCTGGACGCTGGAGACGCACGTTCACGCGGACCATGTGACGGGCGCGTCGCTGCTGAAGCGGTCACTCCGCTCGAAGATCGCGTTGTCTGCGGAAAGCGGTGCGAAAGGTGCCGACCGCTACCTCAAGGACGGCGACACGGTGACATTCGGCAACCGCCATCTCGAAGCGCGCGCCACGCCCGGCCACACCGGCGGGTGCATGAGCTACGTGCTCGACGGCCAGTCGATGGCCTTCACGGGCGATGCTCTGCTCATCCGCGGCTGCGGCCGCACGGACTTTCAGGAAGGCGATGCGGGGAGGCTCTTCCGCTCGATCCGCGAGCGCATCTTCTCGTTGCCCGACGACTGCACGCTCTACCCCGGTCATGACTACAAGGGCCTCATGTCCTCAAGCGTCGGCGAGGAGAAGCTCTACAATCCGCGCCTGGCCGTGACCATCGGCGAAGGCGACTTCATCGGCTACATGACGAACCTCGGCTTGCCGCATCCGAAGCTCATGCAGGTAGCGGTGCCCGCGAACCTCAAATGCGGCGCGCCGGATGCCGAGCCCGCAGCCGAGCAGGACTGGGCGCCGCTCTCCTATACGTTCGCCGGCATCTGGGAGATCCAGCCGAACGTGCTCGAAGAGCATCTCGATCGCGTCGAGATCGTCGACGTGCGCGAGCCGGACGAGTTCAACGGCGCGCTCGGGCATATCGCGGGCGCCAAGCTGGTCCCGCTCGGCAAGCTAGTCGAGCGCCTAGCGGAATTGCCCAAAGACAAGCCGATCGTGATGGTCTGCCGCTCGGGCGCACGCTCCGCGCAGGCCACCGTGCTCTTGAGGAACAAGGGCCTCACGAAGGTAGCAAACCTTTCCGGCGGCATGCTGCGCTGGCGCGCCCAGCGCCACGGCGTGGAAGGTGGCGTGGAGTAAGCAAAGTAAGTCACGCTCGCTTTGTACTAGAGCGCACGAAGGTGTAACAGATGTAGCGAAATGTAACGCTTCCGTCGCGAAGCGTTCGCTTCATTCCACAATCACTCCTCGCAAAAACACCGTCCGTCTTCGAGGGGAAGATTGGGATGAGCAAGGGGCTGCCGCCGGAG
>JANXRZ010000088.1 GCA_025352885.1 Pseudomonadota bacterium
GCTGCTTCAGCCTCTGCCAGGCCTTTCCCACGCTGTTCGATGCCGTCGACGAGAGCCCGACGGGCGAGCTCGACGGCGTCGACAAGCGCCGGTTCGCCGAGGTGGTCGACCACTGTTACCTGTGCGACATGTGCTACATGACGAAGTGCCCGTATGTGCCGCCGCATCCCTGGAACGTCGATTTTCCGCATCTCATGCTTCGGGCAAAGGCGGTCAAGTTCAGGAAAGGCGAAGTCACTTTCCGTGACAGGCTGCTCAGCTCGACAGATGCTCTGGGCAAGCTCGCGACGATTCCCGTAGTCGTGCAGGCGGTGAATGCGCTGAACAGGAATCCGGCGGCACGAGGCGTGATGGACAGCGTGCTCAAAGTCCACAAGGCGCGCAGATTGCCGGAATACGCAAGCCGAAGGTTCCGGCCGAATGCTGCAGCCAGCCACCCTTTTGCGGTGCGCGATGGGAAAAACACGCCCGGGAAGGTGGCGATCTTCTCGACCTGCTACATCAACTACAACGAGCCGGGCATCGGGCACGATCTCCTCGCGATCCTCGAGCACAACGAGATTCCCTATGTGCTGGTCGAAAAGGAAGCGTGCTGCGGGATGCCGAAACTGGAACTCGGCGACCTGGATGCCGTAGAGAAGAACAAGCAGGCGAACATCCCCGTGCTGGCCGCGGTTGCCCGCGAAGGCTATGCGATCCTCACGCCGATTCCCTCCTGCACGCTGATGTTCAAGCAGGAACTGCCGCTGATGTTCCCTGAGGATGCGGAAGTCCAGGCGGTCAAGGCCGCGATGTTCGACCCGTTCGAATACCTGGTGCTTCGGAACCGGGACGGGCTGCTCAAGACGGATTTCAGGGCGGAGCTCGGGCGCGTGGCGTACCACATCCCTTGCCATTCACGCGTGCAGAACGTTGGCCAGAAGACGCGCGAGATGCTGCAGCTCGTCCCAGGCACCAAGGTGACGACGATCGAGCGCTGCGCGGGCCATGACGGAACCTGGGGCGTGAAGACCGAGTACTTCGAAAACTCGATGAAGATCGGCCGGCCGGTGTTCCGCATGATGAGCGAGGCCGTGGAGGGCAAAGGGCCCGACTACATCAGCTCCGACTGCCCGATCGCGGGGAGGCACATCGAGCAAGGCATCGACGAGGCAAGCGGCGCTACCGAGGGAAAGAAGGCGGAAAAAGCGCATCCGATCTCGCTCGTGCGCAAAGCGTATGGGCTCTGAGCCGGTGAAGGCGCTCGTCTCGGTCAGCAGGTCGCCGGAGGGCGTGGCGCGAGTGACGATCGATCACGCGGCGAAAGCGAATTCCCTTTCGCGCGCGTTGATGCTCGAGATGATCGAAGCGCTTTCGGGTCTTTCGCGCGACGAAGCCGTTCGGGCAGTGGTCGTCACCGGCGCAGGGGGCAAAGCGTTTATCGCCGGTGCGAATGTGGACGAGATGGCGGCAGCGGATACGGAAGGCGCACGCGAGTTCATCACACTCGTGCATCGGACGTGCGATGCGGTTCGTCGAGTGCCGGTCCCGACGATCGCCCGCATTGAGGGTCACGTCCTTGGCGCAGGCCTCGAGTTCGCGGCGGCGTGCGATTTCAGGATCGCCTCGCTCGGATCGGCATTCGCAATGCCCGAAGTTCGCCTGGGAATTCCTTCGGTCGTGGAAGCCGTGCTGCTCCCGCGGCTGATCGGGTGGGGACGCACGCGCCTCCTCCTCCTCACGGGCCGTTCGATCGACGCAGCGACGGCACTGTCCTGGGGACTGGTCGAGGAAGCGGTGCCGGCCGGCCAACTGGACGCAGCGGTGGAACGTTGCCTTGCCGATATCCTCGCAAGCGCCCCGCACGCCGTGCGCCTGCAGAAGCGATTGATCGACTCCTGGATGGACAGCCCCATCGCCGCTGCGATCGAGGGCAGCATCGGGGAGTTTGCCGACGCTTGCTCGAAGCCCGAAAAGGCCGAGCGCATGGGGGCCCACCTGGCCGCCCGCAGGACTTCCGCAAAAAAGCCCGGCTAAGCCGCCTTCAACGCGCCCGGCAGCCAGAAGCGGAACGTCGAGCCGGTTCCGGATACGCTCTCGACCGTCAGTTCGCCGTGATGCGCATCGACGATCGCCTTGACGATCGGCAGGCCGAGGCCCATTCCCCCTTCGTTCGCCGAATCGGTTGCGCCTTTTTCGAAGATCCGGTCGAGCTGCCCCTCGGGAATGCCCGCGCCGTTGTCCGTGACCGAGCACTCGACTCCGCCGTCCGGGGCCCGCTCGCGCGCTTCGATCACGATCTCGCCTCGCGGCGTGAAGCGGATGGCGTTTGCAATGAGATTTTGCAGCGCGCGCTTCAGCGACCCGGCGTCGGCATGAATGACGGTGTCCTCCGGCACGCGGTTAATGAGTCGCGTGCTGTCCGTGCCCGCGACCGGATGAAGGTCATGGATGAGCGCTTCGACGAGGGGCCACAGGTCGAGGTCGCGCAGGACGAGCTTGAAGCCGACTTCGGTCTCGAGGTTCTCGTTTTCCTCGAGAACCTTGGATACCAGTTTCTCGAGGTGCTCCACGTTCCGGCGCAGAGCCTTGAACATGCGCGCCGAGTCGGCGCTCGAATCAAGGCCGGGGTAAGTGCGCTCGAGGATGCGGCCGGCTAGCGATATGGCGTTCAAGGGCGTGCGCAGGTCGTGCGCGACGAAGGCAAGGTACTCCTCCCTGCGGTTCTGGATCTCGAGGGCGCGCTGCTTGGCGAAGGATTCCACCGCCAGGCCGATCGCACCGTCGAAAACGCTGTTCAGGATCTTGTACGACCGGCCATCCAGGCCCAAGCCGTTGGCATCGATGAGGTCGTGCACGCAGGAGCGCAGCACGCTGTACTCGGAAACCACCTCGCCGATGTCGAAGCCGTCCTTGACGCGCTGCAGCCCATGCGCCGGCGGGCTGCCTACGGCGAGCGACTGAAGGACTTTCGTGTCGGTGTGTGACCTGAGCGCGTCGACCAGCTCGTCGATAAGCGTGGGCACGTGGTCATTAAGCGTGGGGGTGTCGAGGCTGCGGGCGGAGGGCAGCAGGCAGACCTGCTCCCGCCAGCTCGTGAGAAGTGCATCGCGGTGGCGCTTAATGAGCACCGCGAGTTCGTCCAGGTCCTTGTTGCTCATTGCTCCTTTCGAGAAACCGAATGCCAAACGCCCCCCGGGTGCCATTACGCCTCAAGTCGACGGGCAATGCATGGCAGGGAAGGATGCATTTCTCTATGCGGATTTGCGGTTGCAACGTTTCGGGCGCTGGGACGGGCGGCAAAAAAAAAGCCCAACCTCGTGGAGGTTGGGCTTTTTCATGTATGGCCTGGCGGTAACCTACTTTCGCATACGCAATTGCACACTATCATCGGCGCAAACTCGTTTCACGGTCCTGTTCGGGATGGGAAGGCGTGGTTCCAAGCTGCTATGGCCGCCAGATTGGCTCTGGACTCGACACGTCTGGCGCGCACGGCGCTGCGACGGTCAGTCGCGATTCGGTTGAAGTAAAGCTCTGGGTGGTTCACAAGCGCCCACCGAAACACCTTATTGGTGCTCACGGTTATAGGGTCAAGCCACACGGGCAATTAGTACTGGTTAGCTCAAGGCCTTACAGCCCTTGCACACCCAGCCTATCAACGTCCTGGTCTAGAACGACCCTTTAGGGGGATCAAGTCCCCGGGAAGTCTCATCTCAAGGCAGGTTTCCCGCTTAGATGCTTTCAGCGGTTATCTTTTCCGCACATAGCTACCCGGCGATGCCACTGGCGTGACAACCGGTACACCAGAGGTGCGTCCACTCCGGTCCTCTCGTACTAGGAGCAGCCCCCTTCAAACTTCCAACGCCCACGGCAGATAGGGACCAAACTGTCTCACGACGTTTTAAACCCAGCTCACGT
>JANXRZ010000120.1 GCA_025352885.1 Pseudomonadota bacterium
GGCTGCTGGGCGGCGCGCTGGCGCACCGGCTCACGGGCGCGGGCTTCGAAGTGCTTGGCTACGACATCGACCCGGGCAAGGCACTGCTGGTGCCGGGCATCGAGATAGCGTCCTCTGCCGATGAGATCTGCCTCAGGAGCAGCCGAATCCTGCTCGCCGTCTATGACACGGCGCAAGTCGAGTCGACGCTCGTCGAACTGGAAACGACTGCGCATCCGACGATCATCCTGTGCGCGACCTCTGTAGAACCGCGACGCATTGCATTTGCCGCCGCAAGGGCGGCTCGTTACGGCATCACGCTCGTGGAAATGCCGATCTCCGGCTCGAGCGCACAGATCGAGGCGGGAAAAGGCATAGGGCTCGTCGCCGGACCCGAAGACGCACTCGGCGCGGTCAAGGACGTGCTCGATGCCATCTGCCTGCAGCGCTTCGTCATGGGCTCGCCCGGCAATGCCGCGAAAGCGCTGCTCGCCCTCAACCTCGTGCTCCAGCTGAACCGCGCGGCGCTTGCCGAGGGCCTTGTGTTCGCGCAGCGCCTCGGCCTCAAGCCGGACAAATTCCTCGAAGTCCTGCGCGCCTCGCCGGCCGCTTCGCAGGTCATGGACGTCAAGGGCGAGAAGATGGTGCGTCGCGAATACTCACCACAATCGCCCGTGGCGCACACGCTTGTGGACCAAAATTTGAAAGAGGCCCAATTCATGATCGAGACCGCCCACCGGCTGGGACAGAACCTGCCGATGATGGAGGTGAATGCCGCGTTGCTTGCAGCGGTCATTGCGCAGCGCGGCCGCGAAGTCGACAGCGCTGCGGTGATCGAAGCGATCCGCGCGAGCCGGCCGAAATGACCGGCCGCACCGTTGACCTCGAGCGGCTGCTCGATGACCGCGTGGACGAAGGGTGGTTCAGCGTCCACCGCGATGCGTTCCGCGATCCGGAAGTGTTCGAGCTCGAAATGCGCCATATTTTCGAGGCGACCTGGAATTTCGTCGGCCTTGAGTCTCAACTGCCCAACCAGAATGATTTCCTGACCACGACGATCGGCCGTGCGCCGGTCGTGGTGATGCGCGATGCCGAAGGCAAGCTGGGATGTTTCCTGAACAGTTGCCGGCATAAAGGCGCGATGGTCTTCCATACGGCCACCGGCAACGGTGCGAATCACTCCTGCCCGTATCACGGGTGGACCTACGACACGGGCGGGCGATGCATTGCGATTACCTCCCATCGCCAGGGCGCGTATTCGCAGGCGTTCCAGGACACCGACCACAACCTCGCGCGGGTGGCGAAGTTCTCGTCGTATCGTGGCCTGATGTTCGCAAGCCTGTCGGCGGATGTGCCGTCGTTGGAAGACTATCTTGGCGATGCGCGGCGAGGGATCGACCTCGTCGTCGACCAGGGCCCGGATGGCATCGAGCTCGTCCCGGGGGCGGTCAGCTTCACCTACAACGCGAACTGGAAATTCCAGCTCGAGAACAGTTCGGACACCTATCACTTCATCCCAACGCACACGTCCTACATCGGCGTGCTGGAAAAGCGCAAGACGACGCGGGCCGCCGCCGCGCCGGCGGGCTCGATCTACGAAGACATCGGAGCGCAGGCCGCATCGCGCAGAGGCTGCTTCACTTTCCCGCACGGCCACGTCCTCATGTGGGGTGACAACCCCGCGAAGAGCGCGCGCCCGCTCTATTCCGCGTTGCCGGAAATCGAAAGGCGCGTCGGCCCGGTCATGGCGAAGTGGATGATGTACGTGAGGAACCTTACGCTGTTCCCGAACGTGCAGATCGCGGAAAACGCTTCGATGCAGCTGCGCATCATCCGGCCGCTCGCGGTCGACCGCACCGAGATGCTCACTTACTGCGTGGCACCGAAAGGCGAGCCGCCCGAGGCGCGCGTCAGGCGCCTGCGCCAATACGAGGATTTCTTCAACCCGACGGGTTTCGCCACCCCGGACGACACGGGGGCTTACGAAGCCTGCCAGCGGGGCGACGAGGCCCGCACCCTCGAATGGCAGCAGGGCTATGCGCGGGGGCTCGCCGCGACCAAGGCCGGCGGCAATCCGGAATCGGAAGAGCTCAGCATCCACCCGGAAACCTCGTGCGTCGGCGGCTATCTCATGGGTGACGAGACGGTTTTCCACGCCAACTACCGCGCATGGCTCTCCCTGCTCAAGCGCGGGCTGGAAAAACAATGAGCGCGAACCTCGCTGAGGCGCAAGCGCTGCTCGTGCTGGAAGGCATGCTCCTCGACGAGCAGGACTGGGACGGCTGGCTCGCGCTCTACGATGAGGATGCGGAGTTCTGGATGCCTGCGTGGAAATCGGAAACCGAACCCACGACCGACCCGACGAGGGAACTGTCGATGATTTACTACGCCGGGCGCTCGGGTCTCGAAGACCGTGTCCAGCGGATACGATCGGGAAAATCGGTCGCTTCAACACCGTTACGGCGCACTGCGCACATGGTCGGCAACGTCATGCTAGTTGGCCAGGCTGATGGCGTGCTCAGCGTAAAGTCGACCTTCAACGTGCACGTATACGACACGCGGCAGAAGACCCAGCACGTCTTTTTCGGGCGCACGACCCATGGCCTCGTTCAGGGCAAGGCAAGCCTCCGGATCCGCAGCAAGAAAGTCATCCTGGCCAACGATTGCATTCCCTCAATGCTCGACATCTACTGTGTCTGATCGGAGAACTTCGATGTTCAAGGCTTGGGTGCTCGTCCTGGCGGTCTTCGCGGCTGTGCCTGCGTCGGTCGCGCAGACCTGGCCTGCGAAGCCGATGCGCATCGTGGTCCCGTTCCCGCCCGGCGGCGGCACGGACATCGGCACCCGCATCCTCGGACAGAAACTGCAGGAGGCTTGGGGACAGGCCGTCGTCATCGAGAACAAGCCGGGCGCCGCGGGAATCGTCGGCACCGAGCTCACTGCGAAGTCAGCGCCCGATGGCTACACCTTCATGATGGGCAACATCGGCACGCATGCGATCAACATCAGCCTCTACAAGCAACTGTCCTACGACCCAGTAAAAGACTTTGCACCGGTCTCGATGGTCGCAGACCTGCCGCTCCTCTTGCTCGTGCACCCTTCGGTTCCCGTAAAGTCGGTGCAGGAGCTGATTGCGCTTGCCAAAAGTCAGCCCGGGAAGCTCAACTTTTCCAGCTCCGGGCCGGGCGGCTCGATGCATGTCGCGGCGGAATTGTTCAAGAGCATGGCCGGTGTGGACATGGTCCACATCCCGTATAAGGGGGGCGCCCCCGCCGTGGCCGATCTCATTTCGGGGCAGGTGCCGCTCTCGTTTGCGACGGTGCTGGAAACCATCCAGTTCGTGAAGGCCGGCAAGGTGCGCGCCCTTGCCGTAACCAACAACCGGCGGTCAGCGGCCCTCCCCGACCTCCCCACCATTTCGGAAGCCGGGTTGCCGGGCTACCAGTCGATCTCATGGCTCGCGCTGTTCGCGCCCGCGGGGACGCCCAAGGACATCGTCAACAAGCTTTCGGCGGAAACGGTGCGCATCCTGAAATTGCCGGACGTGCGTGAGCGGCTGCTCGCGCAAGGCGCCGAGCCCATCGGCAGCACCCCCGAGCAGTTGGCGTCGATCCTCGCTGCGGACATCGCGAAATACGCGCGCGTCATCCGCGAATCCGGATACAAGCCCGAATAAGCGCCAGCAGCGGCCGGTCGGAAAGTAAAATCGGGCCATGCCCGATGACCTGCCTGCACCCGAAAAAGCCCCGTATGCCGGCCTGACGCCGGACGTAGTGCTGCACTGCCTGGAAGCCGCGGGCCTGCAACCGGACGGGCGCCTGCAGGCGCTCAACAGCTACGAGAATCGCGTCTACCAGTTCGGTATCGAGGACGAAAAACCGCTCGTGGCGAAGTTCTACCGGCCGGGGCGATGGACCGACGAGCAGATCCTCGAAGAGCATGAATTTGTGAGGGAGCTTGCCGGGGCCGAGCTACCCGTCATCGCCCCGCTCATCCTCGCGGGAAAGACCCTGCATGAGCACGGCGCGTATCGGATTGCGGTGTATCCGCGCTGCGGAGGTCGCGCGCCCGAGCTCGAGCAGCCGGACACGCTCGAATGGATGGGCCGCTTCCTGGGCCGCATCCATGCGGTAGGCGCCCTCAAAGAATTCGAGGAGCGGCCGGACCTCGACCCCGACACCTTCGGTTACGAGCCCCGCGACTACCTTCTCGAGCACGGCTTCATTCCCCCGGATCTCGAAGAAACGTGGACCAGCGTCGTGGACCAGGCGCTGGACAAAGTGGAAGCCTGCTACGACCGCGCGGGCGACTTCGCGCTGCTGCGGCTGCATGGCGACTGCCATAGCGGCAACGTGCTGTGGATCGAGAATCGCGGCGCCGCCGCTGCGCGCTCGGGACCGCATTTCGTCGACTTCGACGACGCGCGCACCGGACCCGCAATCCAGGACCTGTGGATGCTCCTTTCAGGCGATCGCGAGGCGATGCGCGTGCAGTTCGGCCACGTGCTGCGCGGGTATGAGGATTTTGCGGAATTCGACGACCGCGAGCGGCATCTCGTCGAAGCACTGCGCACGCTGCGCCTCATCCACTACTCCGCGTGGATCGGCCGGCGCTGGGACGATCCTGCTTTCCCGGCGGCGTTTCCGTGGTTCAACACCGCGCGCTATTGGCAGGATCGCATACTGGAACTGCGCGAGCAGGTCGCGCTCATGGAAGAAGCGCCGCTGTGAAGTACCATGGCCGCATGAAATTCGGCCTGAAATGGACGCCGTGAAATTCGGCCCCAGATGGACGCCGTGAAATTCGGCCCCAGATGGACGCCGTGAAATTCGGCCCCAGATGGACGCCGTGAAATTCGGCGTGTTCGACCATCTCGACGCAAGCGGGCAGCCGCTTGGCGAATTCTATGAGCATCGCCTGCAGCTCATCGAAGCCTACGAGCGCATCGGCATCCACTGCTATCACACTGCCGAGCACCATGCGACGCCGCTCGGCATGTGCCCTTCGCCTTCAGTCCTGCACTCGGCAATCGCCCAGCGCACGAAGAAGATCCTCTTCGGGCCGCTCGTTTATACCCTTGCGCTATATCACCCGCTGCGCCTGGCCGAAGAAATCTGCATGCTCGACCACCTGAGCGGCGGACGATTCCAGCTCGGGGTCGGACGCGGCATCTCCCCATTCGAACTCGGCTACTACGGCGTGGACGCGGCGAAGTCGCAGGCGATGTATCACGAGGCCTACTCGGTCGTCATGCAGGCGTTCTCCTCCGAAGAGCTGACGCACGAAGGCCCGTACTTCACTTTCCGCAACGTCCCGGTGATGATGCACCCGCTGCAAAAGCCGCATCCGCCGCTTTGGTACGGCGTAGGCAATGTCGAGGGCGTCGCCTGGTGCGTGCAGAACCGCGTGAATGCCGTGGTGAACGGACCGCTCAAGCGAGTCCGGGAAATAACCGACCGCTACCGTTCCGAATGGGCGGGTGCCGGCCATCCGGCGGACACGCTGCCGCTGGTCGGGACAACCCGGCACGTGGTGATCGCCGAGACGGACGCCGAAGCGATGAAAATCGCCCGTCGGGCGTATGCCCGCTGGTACGCGAGCTTCATGTTCCTGTGGAAAAAGCACAATTCGGCGCCGCAGTTCGCAGCCTTCCCCGAGGACTTCGACGCGGTGTTCAAGGCGGGCCTGGCTGCAGTCGGATCGCCCGCGACGGTGCGCAAGTTGCTCGAGTCTGAAATAGGCCAGAGCGGCGTCAACTACATGCTCTGCCGCTTCGCGTTCGGCGACCTCACGCTGCGGGAATCGATGCGCTCCGTGGACCTGTTCGCGAAGGAAGTGCTGCCCCATTTGGCAAACCGCCCGAAGGAACCGGCCTGAGATGACTGCACGCAGCCTGCTCCTTGCATTCTCGGCAATATTTTTCACGAGCCTTGCACATGCGCAGGCCTGGCCGACCAAGCCCGTCCGGTTCGTAATGCCGAGCCCGCCTGCGAGCAGCCCCGACCGCTACACGCGCTACCTCGCCGAGAGGCTCTCGCAGAAATGGGGCGTGCCGGTGCTGGTCGAGAACAAACCCGGTGCGACTGCAATGATCGGCACCGAGTATGTGGCCAAGCAGCCGGCCGACGGCTACACGCTCCTCTCGACCTTCACTTCCTATGTGCAGGCGCCCATCCTGTTCAAAGCGCCCTACGACCCGGAGAAGGATTTTGCGCCGGTTACCCAGACGATGCTGGCCGAGGTCATTTTTGAAGTACGCGCCGATGCGCCCTACAAGACTTTTGCGGAGCTCATCGCCGCCGCGAAGGCCGGCACGCTCAGCTACGGCTCGTTCGGCAGCGGCTCCTCTTTCCACATCTACGGCGAAGAGGTGAAGCGCGCCATGGGCGTGAGCATGACGCACGTGCCCTACAAAGGCGAAGCGCTGATCCTCACGGACCTCCTCGGCGGCCAGATCTCCGCGGGGTTCAACTCGATCGGCACTGCGTTGCCCCAGATCAAGGCCGGCAAGATCCGTCCGCTTGCGCTGGTGGGGACAACGCGTTCGAAGGCCTTGCCGGATGTCCCGACCTTCCCGGAGCTCGGCGTGCCGAAGCTGAGCGGTGGCGCGTGGTTCGGGATCTTCGCGCCGGCCGGCACGCCGAAACCGATCGTCGAAAAAATTGCGGCCGACATCAACGGCTTCCTCAATACGCCGGAGATGCAGAAGTGGCTGCGCGACCAGGGTCTCGAACCCACGGGCATGACACCGGACCAATTTACGAACTTCATCAAGGCCGATCTCGCCAAGTGGCGGCAGCTGATCGGCGAACTGGGGATCAAGGCCAATGAGTGACAAGACAATGCAGTCCTGGATGATCGGCACGGAAGGCGATCGCACGGTGGTATCGCTCGCGGAGGCGCCCGTGCCCGAGCCGGGCCCCAACCAGGTGCTCGTGAAAGTGCACGCCGCGAGCCTGAATCGCGGCGAGTTCATCGCCGGCCACGGACTGACCAAGCCTGGCACCGTCAAGCCCGTCGGCATGGAAGTTTCTGGCGAAGTCGCCAAAGCCGGTTCGGGCGTCCCGGGCTACAAGGACGGCGACAAGGTCATGGGCCGCTGCTCGGGTGCGTTTTCAGGCTATGCGGTCATGGACGGCCGTGAGGTGATCCGCATGCCCTCGCACCTTTCGTGGGAGGAAGCCGCAGCCGCGCCGCTCGCCTTCATGACCGCGCACGACATGGTTATCGGCCAGGGCAAGCTCAGGAAGGGCGAGTGGATGCTGGTCACCGGCATCTCCGCGGGCGTCGGCGTGGCCGCGCTCCAGCTCGCCAAGGCCATCGGCGCAAACGTCATCGGCACTTCGGGCTCGGCGGAAAAGCTCATGAAGCTCAAGGCGCTTGGCCTGGACGTTGGCATCAATACGCGCAAGCCCGATTTCGCCGACGCGGTCATGAAGGCCACCGACGGGCATGGCGCCGACCTCGCGCTCAACAACGTCGGAGGCACCGTATTCGCAGAGTGCATCAAGGCGCTGGCCTTCGAGGGCCGAATGGCGATCGTCGGCTATGTGGACAACACCCTCGAGGCGAAGATCGACATCCAGGCGCTGCACATGAAGCGCCTGCAGCTCTTTGGCGTGTCGAACAAGCTGCGCACCGCCGAGCAGAAAGCCACAAGCGTGACGGCGTTTGTCGCGGATGTGCTGCCTGCGCTCACAGAGGGCCGCATCCGGCCTTTCGTCGACAAGATTTTCGAGTTTGGCGACCTGCCTGCGGCCAAGGCCTACATGGAAGAGAACCGGCACATGGGCAAGATCGTGCTGCGGGGACCGGCCTAGTCCACCTTCGCGCCGGTGTCGCGCACCAACTGCTGCCAGAGCTTTGCGTCTTCTTTAAGGAAAGAACCGAACTCCTCCGGCGACTTCGAGCCGACTACATCGGTTCCCTCGCGCGCAAGCAACTGCTTCACATCCTGCCTTTGGAGCACTTGCGTGGTCGTCGTGAACAATTTGCGGATCACTTCTGGTGGCGTGCCTGCCGGCACGAAGAAGCCATACCAGAACGTGAGGTCGTAGCCCGGGAGGCCGGCTTCCTCCATGCCCGGCAGCCCGGGCACCGAAGGCGAAGCGGTACGCGTCGTCACCGCGAGCCCGCGCAACCGCCCGGCCTGCACGAGGGGCAGCACGGAAGGCGGCGTGGCGAACGAAAGCTGGATGTCCCCCCCGAGCAATGCCTGCACCGCGGGACCGCCGCCTTTATAAGGCACATGGACCATCTCGACCCCGGCGACGCGCGAAAACAGGACGGCGCCCAAGTGCGGCGCCGATCCGTTGCCCGACGACCCGTAGTTGAGCTTGCCCGGCTGCTTCTTCGCAAAGGCAATCAGTTCGGGGATGGTCTTTACCGGCAGGGACGGATGGACGGCAACCACGAGCGGCGAGCTCGTCACCTTCGTCACCGGCGCGAAATCGCGCTCGGGGACGTAGCCTAGGTTCTTGTTGATCGCCGGGTTCACCGACTGGCTCGAAGGACTCGCAATGAGCATCGTGTAGCCGTCGGCCGGCGCCTTCGCGACGAGCTCCGCGGCCAGACTCGAGCCGTTGCCGGGGCGGTTGTCGATGATGATCGATTGGCCGAGGAGCCGCCCGAGCGGGTCGCCGATCGCACGGGACACCGCGTCGGCCGCGCCGCCGGGCGCGAATCCCACGACGAGCCGAACAGGCTTGTTCGGATACTGCGCATCCGCCGGTGCGCTTGCCGCACCGAGGGCCAGGAGCACCAGCAAAACGCCAACCGCTCGCATAAAATGAGTGCCTGAAATCAACGGACGGAGACTATACACAATGACCCATCGGACCCAGCCCCCCTTCAGGGCCGACCATGTCGGCAGCTTCCTGCGTCCGAAGGCGCTGGTCGAGGCGCGCACGCGCCGCAAGAAAGGGGAGATCGACGCGGCCACGCTTCGGCAGGTCGAGGACGACTCGATTCGCGAAATCGTGCGGCTGCAGGAAAGCTGGGGCCTGCATGGAATCACCGACGGTGAATTCCGGCGCACGTTTTTCCACATCGATTTCCTCGAGCAGCTCGAAGGGGTCGAAGTGCGCGAAGGCATGGCCATCAAGTTTCGCGGCGCGGCGAATACCGTGGACTTTGCGCCGCCGATCCTGCACGTCACCGGCAAGCTCAAGCACGTGAAGCCCATCCAACTGGCCGACTTCCAGTTCCTGAAATCGGTCACGACCCGCACGCCCAAGGTCACCATCCCCTCGCCGACGATGCTGCACTTCCGCGGCGGGCGCGGCGCCGTGTCGCGCGAGGCCTATCCGGACATGGAAGACTTTTTCGCCGACATCGCAAAGTGCTACCAGGACGAGATCCGCACCTTGGGCGAGGCCGGGTGCACCTACCTCCAATTGGATGATACGAACCTCGCCTACCTGTGCGATCCCAAGATGCGCGAAGGCGCGAGGCAGCGCGGCGACGACCCGGATGAACTGCCCCGCCGGTATGCGCGCCTCATCAACGCCTGCATCGCCGGCCGGCCGGCGGGCATGCACGTGTGCATCCACCTGTGCCGGGGCAATTTCCAGAGCGCCTGGGCGGCCGAGGGCGGCTATGAGCCCGTGGCGAAGGCGCTCTTCCAGGAGCTTGCCGTAGATGGGTATTTCCTCGAGTACGACGACGCCCGCTCGGGCGGGTTCTCTCCCTTGCGCTTCGTGCCCGAAGGCAAGGTCATCGTGCTCGGCATCGTCTCGAGCAAGATCCCGACGCTCGAGCCCGTGCCGGAATTAAAAACCCGGATCGACGAAGCAGCCCACTACGTCCCGCTCGACCGCCTGTGCCTCTCCCCACAATGCGGCTTCTCCAGCACCGAGCATGGAAACCAGGTCACCCCGGAAGACCAGGCGGCCAAGATGCGCCATGTGGTCACTACTGCCCAGGAAGTCTGGGGCGAAGCCTAGAGCCGCGCGCTCCTCTGAGCTACACTGCCTGCATCCGGCCCATAAGAAAGAAAAGACCAGGCGATGCAGGATCCTTCCAACGCGCTGCCGCGCGAACGCCCTCGGAGCATCGAGCTCGAAGAGTTGCGGGGCATCTCGCGCACCGTGGCCGAGATCGAATGGCTGCTCCTGATCCTCGTTCTTCTTTACCTTGCCTTTGGCGGGCCGGCAAAAGAGGACGAGGTGGCGATAACCGCCGCGGTGCTCTTCTACGCAGCGTTCGTCATGAGCTTTCGCTACGCCAACTTCTACAAGCGCGAGACCCGCTGGAAGATCGCGATGGAGACCTGGGCGATGATCGTCTTCATCACCTGGTCGCTGTGGTTTACGGGCAAGCTCGCGAGCCCGCTGCTGAATACCTACATGCTCGCGGTAATCACCAGCGCGCTTACGCTCGGCAAGCTGACGACGCTTATCGAAGTGCTCCTCATTGCGGCCTGCCATATCCTGCTGGGAGATGCCGACCCAACGCGGGCGGTCTTTACGCTCAGGGGGGTCGGCGGGCTCGCGGCACAACTCGCACCGGTGCTGCTCGTGGCCTATGTGACGACGATGTTCTCGGCCGACATCCGCTACGGCTTGAACAAGGCCAAGCTGCTCTCCGAGACTGACGAGCTGACCGGCCTGTACAACACGCGCGGGTTCGCCATCATCGCCGACCGCCTCTTCGGCCAGGCGCAGCGGTACAAGCGCTCGATCAGCGTGCTCATGATCGATTCGGACAATCTCAAGACAGTCAACGACACGCACGGCCACGAGGCCGGCAACCGCCTGCTGAAGCAACTTGCGGCCCGCATCCAGGCCGAGTTGCGCTACACGGACGTCCCGGCGCGCTATGGCGGGGATGAATTCATCGTCATGCTGCCCGAGACGCCCTCCAACGGAGCGGCGGACGTGGCCGAACGCATCCGCGACTCCATGGCCGGCAAGCCCATGGTCTACGACGGGAAGTCCGTACCTTCGTCGGTGAGCATCGGCGTGGCAAGCTTTCCTGAAGACGGCTCGAGCCTCGATGCCCTGGTCGGCCGGGCGGACCGCGCGCTTTATCGCGCGAAGGCGGGTGGCCGCAACTGCGTGGTGTGCTTCCACGAAGAGTACGAAAGGCCGGTCACGGCCAAAGCCGCGTAGATCTGGTTTAGCGCGGCTAGCGTTTACCGGTGCTGAGCGCGACGATCGCACCGATCACGATGAGTGCCCCGAAAATCTGCAGCGGCGCCATGCGCTGCCCAAGCAACACCCAGCCCATCACCAGTACCGCAACCGGCTCGAAATTGAGCGCCGCCGAATTGTTGACGACGCCGATGCGCGGCAGGACGACGAAGAGAGTGGTGACCGCAGCGCTGTAGCAAAGCCCCACCAGCAGAAGCGCTACCCACCCCGTGGTGTCGACCGGCAGCGCGAAGCCGTGCGTCAGCGCGCCTACGGCCAGCATTGCAACGGCGATCGTGCCGGTCGCGAGCAGCGTGCGCAGACGACCGTCCACGTCTTTCAGCCAGAGCGTCGTGAGATACAGCGCCGCACTGAAGGTAAGCGACGCGCCCGTGGCATACAGGACCCCAGAGCCGATCTCCTCCCACCGCCCCATGAAGCTCGCCGCGCCTACGCCGCTCCAGCCGCCGACGTCGAGCGCAAGCGCAAGCCCCACGAGCGCTATCGGCATCGAAATCATCGCGCGGGTGGACGGGCGCTCGCCTTCGATCAACCAGGCCAGGAGCGCGATGACGATCGGGTAGGTATTGAAAGCAAGCAGGGCCAGGGCCACCGGGATCCGGGCGACGGCCGAAAACACGCAATAGCTCTGGGCGAGGAGGAACAGGCCGATGACGATGCCGCGCGTGCGGGTCGCACCGGGCATCGAGAAGGAAATGCCGTTCGCCGCCAGCAGCACGAAGACGAACACGAAGGCAAACGTTGCGCGGAAAGCCACGGCGGTAACGACATTCGAGCCGTGCTCGAAGGCGAATCTCGCCGCGACGTGGTTGCTGCCGAAGACCACCGAGATCGAGAGGAGCAGCGTCAGGGCCAGCCAGCGTGGAATCGGTTTTGCCTGCAACGCGCCTCGCTCCCTGTGAAAGCGCTGGAGGTTACCACTAGGGAAGTCCTCCCAAAAGGTAGAATCGCCCCGTGATATCCGCCTTGCCTTCCTCGTACCGATCACGCGCGTCCTGAGCGAAACGCATGGGACAGTTCGGCATCGGGCAGGCAGTGACGCGATTGGAGGATCCCCGCCTTCTAAGGGGACAGGGCCGGTATGTAAACGACATCAACCTGCACGGGCAGGCGCATCTCGTTTATGTGCGCTCGCCCCATGCCCATGCGGACATCCGGTCGATCGACACGTCGGCCGCCGCTGCGGCGCGCGGCGTGATCGGCGTGTTCACCGCCGACGACCTGGCGAAAGCGGGACTCGGCACGATTCCGATCACCCTTAAGCGATCGCGACCCGACGGCTCACCCATGTTTACGAAGGCCCATCGCGGCCTGGCGGAAGATCGTGTGCGGCACGTCGGGGACCCGGTCGTGGCAGTCGTTGCGGAAACACTGATGCAGGCGCGCGATGCCGCCGAGCTCGTTACAGTCGAATACGCCGACCGGCCCTCCGTAACGGCTACCGCACAAGCCGTGAATGCCAGCGCGGCCGTCTGGGACGAGTGCCCGGACAATGTCTGCAACGTGTTCGAGGTCGGCAACAAGGCGGCGACCGAAGCAGCCTTTGCCGGAGCCGCACACGTGGTGAGGCGCACCCTGACGGTGTCACGGGTGCATGCGCAGTTCATGGAGCCGCGTGGCGCGATCGGCAGCTACGACCCGGGCGAAGACCGCTACACGCTCCACGCCGACTCGCAGTATCCGCACCGCATCCGCGAAGTGCTTGCAAGGAACATCTTCAATATCCCGGAGCACCGCATCCGGGTCGTCTCGGAGAACGTGGGTGGCGCTTTCGGCACCAAGGGCTGGGCCTACAGTGAGCACCGCCTGGTACTGTGGCTGGCGAAAAAACTCGGCCGCCCGGTGAAATGGACGTGCGACCGGATCGAAACCCTGCTCGCCGATGAGCATGGCCGCGATTGCGTGAGCGAGGGTGAGCTCGCACTGGATGCGCAGGGCCAGTTTCTCGCGCTGCGCGTGCGGACAGTGTCGAACCTGGGGGCGTACGTCTCCTCGGACCGCCAGTTGCTGCCGACCTTTTCCAATCTCGGTTCGCTCGTTGGCGTGTACAGGATTGCGGCGGCGCATGTGCGCGTGACCGGCGTCTTCACGAATACGAATTCCATTGCGCCGTATCGCGGCGCCGGCCGGCCCGAGGCCATTTACGTGATCGAGCGGCTCGTGGACGCAGCAGCAGCGGAGCTTGGCATCGATCGCATCGACCTGCGCAGGCGCAACCTGATCCCGCCTTCCGCGATGCCGTACAAGACTGCGCTCACTTTCAACTATGACTGCGGCGAGTTCGCGAAAAACCTCGACCAGGCGCTCGCCCTCTCCGGCTACGACGAATTCGCCGCCCGGCGCATGGAAGCACAGAAGCGGGGCAAGCTCCGCGGCCTCGGCATCGCCAACGCCATCGAACGTGCGGGCGCGCCCGGCATGGAGTACGCCGAGATCCGCTTCGAGCCCGGCGGCACGGCCACCCTCCTCATGGGCAGCAAGGACCAGGGTCAGAGTCACGCAACAACTTTCACGCAGATCGCCTGCGAAAAGCTCGGCCTCGACCCGGCCGACATCCGCTTCATCGAGGGCGACACGGACAAGGTGGCCTACGGCACGGGGACGTTCGGAAGCCGGTCGGCTGCGATCGGCGGCAGCGCGCTTGCGGCCGCTGCGGACAAAATCATCGCCACGGGCAAGAAGATCGCTGCCCACCTGCTCGAAGCCGGCGAAGCGGACATCGCTTTTGCAGAGGGCCGCTTTTCCATTGCCGGGACCGATCGCGGCATCGGCCTCAAAGAGGTCGCGCGCGCCGCGTTCGTGCACGGCAAGCTCCCGCGGGACATCGAGCCCGGCCTGTTCGAGCACGGCACGTTCACACCGGAAGCCGAGACCTTCCCGAACAGCTGCCACGTGTGCGAAGTGGAGATCGATCCGGACACGGGCGTGGTGCGGCTCGAGAACTATGCGGTGGTCGATGACGTCGGCACGGTCATCAATCCGCTCACGCTCAAGGGCCAGGTGCACGGCGGGCTCGTCCAGGGAATCTCGCAGATCCTCATGGAGCAGGTCGTCTACGACCCCGAGTCCGGGCAACTGCTCACCGGCTCGTTCATGGACTACGCGATGCCGCGCGCAAGCGACGTGTGCAACCTGGAGGTGGGCAGTAATCCCGTTCCGACTCGCCGCAATCCGCTCGGTGTCAAAGGGGCGGGCGAAGCGGGGACCGTCGGCGCCCTCGCCGCCGTGATGAATGCAGTGCTCGACGCACTCGCGCCGCTTGGCATCCTGGAACTGGAGATGCCGGTGACGAGCGAGCGCGTCTGGCGTGCGATTTCGAAAGCCGGACCAGTCGCTTAGGTTATATCAATATCGTTATATGAATTGACCTGCGAACCGCATTTCTGTTCACTCTACGAAAATAAATGTTCGACTTTCATACGTCAACCTGATGGAGTCCTGCCATGCAGCCTCGTGAGCGCGTGCCCTACTCGGCGATCGTCGACCGTCCGCCCCTCAAGCTCCCGGGCGATGCGCGCATCGTCATCTGGACCATCGTGAACCTCGAGGTGTGGGACATCGGCAAGCCCATGGCCCGTCAGGTGCTGCCCGCCCCGACGGGCGCGGTCCTGCTGCCCGATGTGCCGAACTGGAGCTGGCACGAGTACGGCATGCGCGTGGGCTTCTGGCGCTTCAAGGCCCTGTACGACCGCCTCGGCATCCGGCCGACGCTTTCGATCAACGCGAGGGTGTGCGTCGACTACCCGCGCGTCGCGCAGGCCTGCAAGGACGCAGGGTGGGAATTCATGGGCCACAGCTACGAGCAGGGCCCGATCCACAAGGAGGAAAACCAGCAGGCAATGATCGAGCGGTCGCTCGACACGCTCGAGAAATTCACCGGCAAGCGGCCCGTCGGCTGGCTCGGGCCGGGGCTCACGCAGACTTTCGAGACGCCGGAACTGCTCGCGGCCGCGGGCGTGAAGTACATCGGCGACTGGGTGTACGACGACGAGCCGACGACGATTACGACGAAAAACGGGCCGCTCGTGACCCTGCCCTACACCGTCGAGAACAACGACATCCCCATGATGATGGTCCAGCACCACGAGGCGGGCTACTTTACGAAGAAGTGCCTCGACACGTTCGACCGCTATTACGAGGAAGGCGCCGAGCGTCCGAAGATCATGGCGATCGCGATCCACCCGTACATCAGCGGACAGCCTTTCCGCATCAAGTACCTCGAGCAGGTCTACGAGCGCATCGGCAAGATGCCCGGCGTGCTGCACTGGAACGGCGAGCAGATCCTCGAGTGGTACCAATCCCAGCTCAAGGGCGCCTGATCCAAGACCCGATGCCCGGTAGCGGCGCGAGGACGCCGGCCGGTTTGATCCAGATCAAACACCAAATCCCCTAGCCCTCCAGACTCCTCCGCATAACAACGGAGGATGCTGTGAGCACCCCAAACGAAGTCGTCCCGGCGGAGACCCGCACACGCGAAACGCGCGTGTTCGTCTTCCTGACCGTATTGCTCGCGCCCATGCTGGCCGTGGCACTCGTCGGCACCTATGGGCTCGCGATCTGGGTGTACCAGATGCTCATGGGCCCACCGCGGGGCTGATGACAATGCGCATCCCTTCGCAACCCGACTTGTCGCGCAGGGCTTTCCTGTTGCGCGACCGCGCACCCGAACTCCACATCGCAAGCTGCGTCGTGCGCGTCTGGCCCGGGCAGGCGCCCGCCGCCACGCCCCTGATCGAATCGGTCATCGGCTGTCCCGTTGCAGCCAACAACGGGAGCGGCAAGCTCGTCGTCGTCCTCGAAGGCCCGACCACCGGGGCGCTCCTCGACCTGATGGAGCGCATCCGCGCCATCCGCGGCGTCCTCGGCATCGAGATGGTCTACCAGCACGCAGAAGAAGAAACCGCAATGAAGGAGCTGGTGAAATGACGCTGACCCGCCGGGAATTCATCCGCAATACGGCCGCCTCCGTGGCCGCTTCGGCCGCGGGGATACCGATCATTCCAATCCACGCCGCCAACATCCCCACCGAAGCCGATTCGACCAAGCTGGTGTGGAACAAGGCCGCTTGCCGGTTTTGCGGCACGGGGTGCGGCGTGAACGTCGCGGTGAGGAACAACCGCGTGGTGGCTACGCACGGCGACCCGCAATCGGAAGTCAACCGCGGCCTGAACTGCGTGAAAGGCTACTTCCTCTCGAAGATCATGTACGGGACCGACCGGCTGACCCAGCCGCTCCTGCGCATGAAGGACGGCAAGTACCACAAGGAAGGTGCCTTCACGCCAATCACTTGGGACAAGGCTTTCGACATCATGGCCTCCAAGTGGAAGGAGACGCTGAAAATGAAGGGCCCGACCGCGGTCGGCATGTTCGGCTCGGGGCAATGGACGATCTGGGAAGGCTATGCCGCCAACAAGCTCTACAAGGCGGGCTTCCGCTCCAACAACATCGACCCGAATGCGCGCCACTGCATGGCCTCGGCGGTCGGCGGCTTCATGCGCACCTTCGGCATGGACGAGCCCATGGGGTGCTACGACGACATCGAAGCCGCCGACGCCTTCGTGCTGTGGGGCTCGAACATGGCCGAGATGCACCCGATCCTCTGGTCGCGAGTGACCGATCGGCGCCTCTCGGCCCCCACGGTCAAGGTAGCCGTCTTGTCGGTGTTCGAGCACCGCAGCTTCGACCTCGCCGACCTGCCGATCGTGTTCAAGCCGCAGACGGATCTCGCGATCCTCAACTACATCGCGAACTACATCATCCAGGCCGGCAAGGTGAACAAGGACTTCGTCGCGAAGCACTGTACCTTCAAGCGCGGCACCGAAGACATCGGTTACGGCCTGCGGCCCGAGCACCCGCTGGAGAAGAAGGCGAAGAACGCCGCCAAGGCCAACGACATGACGCCGATGACCTTCGAGGAATTCCGCGACTACGTGAAGCCGTACACGGCGGAGTACACCGAAAAGCTCTCGGGGGTACCGGTTGCGAAGCTCAAGGCGCTCGCCGAGTTGTACGCAGATCCGAAGATCAAGGTGGTGTCCTTCTGGACCATGGGCTTCAACCAGCACACGCGCGGCGTGTGGGCCAACAACCTCGTGTACAACATCCACCTGCTGACCGGGAAGATCTCCACCCCCGGCAACTCGCCGTTTTCGCTGACGGGCCAGCCATCGGCCTGCGGAACGGCACGCGAGGTCGGCACCTTCTCGCATCGCCTGCCGGCCGACATGGTGGTCACCAATCCAGCCCACCGCGCCAAGGCCGAGGAGATCTGGAAGCTGCCGCCGGGGACGATCGGCGACAAGCCCGGCTACCACGCGGTGCTGCAAAACCGCATGCTGAAGGACGGCAAGCTCAACTGCTATTGGGTACAGGTCAACAACAACATCCAGGCCGCCGCCAACATGATGGGTGAGGGGCTGCCCGGCTACCGGAACCCGGACAACTTCATCGTCGTCTCGGACGCTTACCCCACGGTCACGACGCAGGCCGCCGACCTCATCCTGCCCACGGCCATGTGGGTCGAGAAGGAAGGCGCCTACGGCAATGCGGAGCGCCGCACGCAGTTCTGGCACCAATTGGTCAAGGCGCCGGGCGAAGCGAAATCCGATTTGTGGCAACTCATGGAATTCTCCAAGCGCTTCAAGACCGAGGAAGTGTGGCCCGAGGCGTTGCTGGCGAAAAAGCCCGAATACCGCGGCAAGACGCTGTTCCAGGTGCTGTTCGCCAACGGCTCGGTCGACAAATTTCCCGCCTCGCAGATCGAGGCCGGCTTCGAGAACGACGAATCGAAGGCATACGGCTTCTACGTGCAGAAGGGGCTGTTCGAGGAATACGCCGCGTTCGGCCGCGGACACGGGCACGACCTCGCGCCATTCGACGACTACCACAAGGTCCGCGGGCTTCGCTGGCCCGTGGTAAACGGCAAGGAAACCAAGTGGCGCTATCGCGAAGGGACCGATCCGTACGCGAAGGCAGGCAGCGGATTCGATTTCTACGGCAACGCGGACCATCGCGCGAACATCATTGCGTTGCCCTACGAGCCGGCGGCCGAGGAGCCCGACAGCGATTACCCCTTCTGGCTGTCGACCGGCCGCGTGCTCGAGCACTGGCATTCCGGATCGATGACCGGACGCGTGCCCGAGCTGTATCGCGCATTCCCCAACGCGGTCGTATTCATGCATCCGCAAGACGCCGTTAAGCTGAAGCTTCGCCGCGGGTCCGAGGTCCGCGTGATCTCGCGGCGCGGGGAAATGCGCTCCAGGATCGAAACCCGCGGGCGCAACAAGCCGCCGCAAGGGCTGGTGTTCGTGCCCTGGTTCGATGCCACGCAACTCATCAACAAGGTGACGCTGGATGCAACCGATCCCATTTCGCGGCAAACCGATTTCAAGAAATGCGCCGTGCGAATCGTGGCCGTCTAACCGGAGGATGAACATGAATAAATTGGCTGCCCTCCTGCTCTGCCTTGCCGCGTTTTCCGCCTCTGCCCAGATCGTGGATGGCCATCCGCCCGGCCTGCGCGGCACGACGCCGCTCGACAAGGAAGCCGCGCCCCCTTTGATGCCGAAGATGGTGAACGACGACCTGCGCAAGGGCCGGGGCTTCGCGATGCAGCCCCCTGTCATCCCCCACCAGATAGAGAACTACCAGGTCGATCGCAGCTTCAACAAGTGCATGACCTGCCATGGGCGGGATCGGACGCCGGAGTCGCAGGCGCCGATGGTGAGCGTCACGCACTTCATGGACCGGGACGGCAATTTTCGCTCGGAGATCTCGCCGCAGAGGTACTTCTGCACGCAGTGCCATGTGCCGCAGATGGACGTAAAGGCCCCGGTAGGAAATTCTTTCGTTGACGCCGAGAAAGCCACGGCGCCGAAGAAAGCCACGCGAAAATGAGTTTCGCCCGCCTCAGGGCGTTGCTCGCCGCGTACTGGACGACGCTGTCCACCCCCAGCAAGGTGTTCTCGCTTGGCTTTCTCACCATCGGGGGATTCATTGCGGGCATCCTGTTCTGGGGCGGGTTCAACACCGCGCTCGAAGTCACCAACACCGAGGCGTTCTGCACCGGCTGCCACGAGATGCGGGAAAACGTTTTCGCCGAGCTCCAGCCGACCATCCATTACACCAATCGCTCAGGCGTGCGCGCCACCTGCCCGGATTGCCACGTGCCGCACAACTGGACCGACAAGATCGGGCGCAAGATCCAGGCCTCCAAGGAGGTGTGGGGCAAGGTCTTCGGCACCATCAGCACTCGGGAAAAGTTCCTGGAAAAGCGCCTCGAACTTGCGCAGCACGAATGGACGCGCCTCAAGGCAAACAACTCGCTCGAATGCCGCAACTGCCACAACCTTAATTCCATGGACTTCACGCGCCAGAGCAAGCGCGCCATGGAAATGCATTCCGGGCAGCTCGCAAGCGGCGAGAAGACGTGCATCGACTGCCACAAGGGAATCGCCCACCGCCTACCCGACCTGGCGCCGGCCAGGCAGGCGAGCGCGGAGAAATAGTCCGCTTTGCGCTCAGCGGGCGTGCTTCACGCAGGCCGTCGCGACCTGCTCGCGGATGATTTCGGCGAGCCGCAGGGTTCCGGGCCCGGCGTGATCGCGGTTGGCAAAGATGAGATAAAGCTGCGCGAACCGCTCGCCGCCTTCCCTCATCGGCAATTGCTTGAGCGTTCCCGCAGCCATCTGGTCGCGCAGCTTTTCTTCGGGGAGCCACGCATAGCCGTAACCTGAGCGCGCCGCCTCGATGGAGGTCGCCATGTTGCTCACGGTCCAGCGCTGCGTCGATTCGACCGAGGGTCGCGACGCACGTAACGCGCCGGTCTCGCGAATCACAAGCTGGCGGTGCTTGCGAAGGTCCTGCATCGTCACCTTGCGCCTGAGGTGATGCAGGGGATGATCCGGATGCGCCACGAGGATGAACCGGATCGGCATCAACGCTTCGCCGAGGAACCCTGATGGCACGCTGCCCACGATCGCCAGGTCCGCGGTGCCGGCCTGCAATGCTTCAGCAGCACCACTGATGACCGATTCGGTCGCCTCGATGCGGGTGTGCGGGCTCTCCTTGCCGAGCAGGTCCAGGCAGCGCAGCAGGATGAAAGTCGGGAAGATCACTTCGACGAAGATGCGGATCTCCGCTTCCCACCCTGCGGACAATTTCTTCGCCGCGTGCTCGAGGCTGCCGGCTTCGTCGAGCAGATAGCTGGCTCGCCGATAGAGCAACTGGCCGGTCGGGGTAAGCACCGCCTTGCGTCCCTCGACCTTGAAGACCTTCACGCCCAGCAACGACTCCATTTTCTGGACGGCGTAGGTGACGGCGGATTGGGTCTTGTGGAGCCGGGATGCAGCCTGCGCGTAGCTGCCGGCATCCACGACCGAAACCAGCGTTCTCCATTGCTCGAGGGTGATGTGGGTGGTAGACATATCAACTAATTAGATAAGTAAGTTCGAAATATTGCGCTATTTAATCTAATTCGTAAATGCTTCAATGGTTGCATCAACCAACAACAAGGGGCCTCACCATGAAAACGCTTCTGCGGATCAACACCAGCATCTATTCGGACAACGGACAGTCGAGCCAGCTCGCGCAGCGCTTCGCAGGTGCATGGCGCGATGCCAACCCGGGATCGAAGGTCATCGTTCGCGACCTCGCCAAGGATCCGATCCCGCACCTGGACGCCGCCCGGTTTGGCGCCTTCCTCGCCAAGCCGGAGGACCGCACTCCCGCGCAGGAAGCCTTTGCGCAGTATTCGGACGCGTTGATAGCCGAACTCAAGGCTGCCGACGTGATCGTGCTCGGCCTGCCGCTGTACAACTTCGGATTGCCCTCGACGCTCAAGGCGTACTTCGACCAGGTCGGCCGTGCAGGCCAGACTTTCCGCTACACGGCCGAAGGCCCCGTGGGCCTCGTAACGGGCAAGAAAGCCTATGTGTTCGCAACGCGCGGCGGCCTCTACAAAGGCACGCCGAGCGACACGCAAACGCCCTACGTGCGCGACTTCCTCGGATTCATCGGCATCAAGGACGTCGAGTTCGTTTACGCGGAAGGTCTCGCGATCAGCGAGGCGAGCAAGAGTGAGAGCCTTGCCAAAGCGCAGCACGACATCACGGAACTCGTTGCGCCGTTGCGGCTCGCCGCTTGAGGATACGGCCGCCATCGAGAGCGGTTTACGGGGCAATGGCTACTCCTGTACACTTAATCTGTACATACAGGAACCACTATGGCCAAAGTCAACATTACCGAGCTTCGCCAGAACCTTCCGACTTATCTTGCGGAGGCAACGAAGGGTCGTGAAATAGAAGTGACCTCACGAGGAAAGGTCATCGCCCGCATCGTGCCGGCCGGTGACGCTTCCTCTGAGGCACGGGCTCGCCTGATTGCTGCCCGTAAGCGCTGCCGCATAGGCGATATCACGAGCCCCGGCGCGGAGACTTGGTCGGCGGAGCATGATCGTTCTTGACACGCACGTTATGGTGTTCGACGCGCTCCGGCCTGCGCGTCTTTCCGCTCGCGCTCGCAGGGAGGTAGACAAGGCGGCGGACAGCCAGGAGTTGGCATGCAGCGACATCAGCCTGTGGGAAATCGCCATGCTGGTCGCTCGTGGCAGGCTCGAGCCAGGCATGGATGCAAATCAATTTATCGAGGACCTCCTTGCATTTCGCCGTATAGAGGTCATCGCAATCACAGCCGGTATAGCCGTCTTGTCCCAATCGGATGCATTCGCTCATGGCGATCCGGCCGACCGACTGATAGCCGCGACAGCGCTGTTCTATCGAGCCCCGCTGATAACCTCCGACGCCAAGCTTCGAAAACTCAAGAACCCTGCCACGATCTGGTAGCGTGGCATGCCGATTGCTAGTCGGTTGTGCTTTGATCGTGTCATTCCATGGGAGAGAAAACTTGAAACGCCTGCTTTGCGCCGTACTGATTCCGATTGCATTGGCTTTTTCACTTGAGGCAGTCGCTCAGCCATTTCCGAATAAGCCCATCCGCATCCTGGTCGGCTTCGCACCCGGCGGAAACACGGATGTGGTCGCAAGGATCATCGCGGTGCGCATGCAGGATCTCCTCGGCCAGCCGGTGCTCGTCGAAAACAAGCCGGGCGCAGGCGGCGTCGTGGCAACCGACTTCATCGCCAAGGCTCCGCCCGACGGCTACACGCTGCTGATGTCCTCGCTCGGGCCGCATACCGTCTCGCCTTTCCTGATGAAATCGGTGGGCTTCGACCCGGTCGCCGATCTCGCGCCGGTCAGCAACGTCGCGGTCAATTCGCTGCTGCTCATGGTGAATCCCGCGTTGCCCGTCAAATCGGTGCCCGAGTTGATCGCCTATGCCAAGGCCAATCCCGGCAAGCTCAACTTCGGTTCATCGGGCGTGGGCGCGACAACGCACCTCTCCGGTGAAGTCTTCAACAGCATGGCGGGCGTGAAGCTCGTGCATGTGGCCTTCAAGGGCGGGCCGCCGGCGATTGCGGCGCTGCTCGCAGGCGACCTGCAGCTCATGTTCGCGAATCTCTCGGACGCGCTGCCGCAGGTGAAATCCGGGAAATTGCGCGGGCTCGCCGTCACGACCTCCCGCCGCGTAAGGCAAGTGCCTGAATTACCCACGGTCGCAGAGTCGGGCCTGCCGGGCTTCGACGTGGCGCCTTGGAACGGACTCGTTGCGCCAGGCAAAACGCCGACAGAGGTCATTGCGAAGCTCTCCGACACGGTCCAGCGAATTGCCAAGGAACAGGCTTTCCGCGACAAGATGTTCGAGATCGGCTCGGAGCCGCTGGGCGATACGCCCGAACAGTTTCGCGCCACGATCAACCAAGACATCCAGCGTTGGGGCAAGATTGTGAAGGACGCGGGCATCAAGGCCGAATAGCCCCGCCGAAAACCGGAGACACCGCATGAACGATAGCCAGAGCCTTCGCGGGTTCCTCGCGATGGTCGAGCGCGATTATCCCGAGGAGCTCCTGCGCATCAAGGTGCCGGT
>JANXRZ010000171.1 GCA_025352885.1 Pseudomonadota bacterium
CGGCGCACGTGCTTAGCCGCGGCGGCACGCTCGCGGACACGCGCGGCCGGCTGTTGCGCGACCTGCGCATTTCGGTAACCGACCGCTGCAACTTCCGCTGCACCTACTGCATGCCCAAGGCAGTGTTCGACAGGGACTACCACTTTTTGCCGAAATCCGAGCTGTTAAGCTTTGAGGAAATCACGCGCATGACACGCCTGTTCGTCGCACACGGCGTCGAGAAAATCCGCCTTACCGGCGGCGAGCCCCTGCTGCGCAAAAACATCGAAGCTTTGATCGAGATGCTCGCCGACCTCAAGACGCATGACGGCAAATCACTGGATCTGACCCTCACCACCAACGCCTCGCTGCTGTCGAGGAAAGCCCGGGCGCTCAAGGCCGCCGGCTTGCGGCGCGTCACCGTCTCGCTCGATTCGGTCGATGAAGCCGTATTTCGCGCCATGAACGACGTCGATTTTCCGGTGGCCGATGTGTTGAAGGGCATAGCCGCTGCGCACGACGCGGGCTTTGCGCCCATCAAGATCAACATGGTGGTCAAGAAAGGCGTCAACGATCAAGACATCGTTGCGATGGCGCGGCGCTTCAAGGGCAGCGGCCACATCGTGCGCTTCATCGAATTCATGGACGTGGGCTCCTCCAACGGCTGGCGCATGAACGATGTCGTGCCCTCGGCCGAGATTGTGCGCATGATCAGCGCCGAGATGCCGCTCATCGAAGCCAAACCCAACTACACCGGTGAAGTCGCCGAGCGCTGGGCCTATGCGGATGGCAGCGGCGAAATCGGCGTCATTTCCAGCGTGACGCAAGCCTTTTGTTCCACCTGCACGCGCGCCCGGCTTTCGACCGATGGCAAGCTGTACACCTGCCTGTTCGCGCAGTCCGGCCATGATTTGCGCGCACTCATGCGTTCGGGCAGGAGCGACGCGCAAATTGCCGCTGCCATCGGATTGATCTGGAACCAGCGTGCAGACCGGTATTCGGAAATTCGCACAGAAGAGACTGCGCGGACGAAAAAAATTGAGATGTCTTATATCGGCGGCTGACCATTTCATGCGTACCAAACAATACGTTTCCAAAGCAATGTCCCGGCAATCCGGACAGAACCACAACCAACCAGAAAGGAACAACCATGTCCCTAAACGAACCTCTCCGCCAGCAGATCGCCGATCTGGTGGCGCAAAACCGGATCGTCCTCTTCATGAAGGGAACTCGCCAGATGCCACAGTGCGGGTTCTCCGCCCAAGTCGTGAAGATCCTCAACGAGCTACAGCCAAGCTATGGAACGGTCGATGTACTTAGTTCCCCCGAGATCCGCGATGGAATCAAGGCATTCTCCGAATGGCCGACGATCCCACAACTCTACATCGATGGGCAGTTCGTCGGAGGTTGCGACATCGTCCGCGAGATGCATGCGTCCGGAGAACTGCAGAAGCTCATCGGCGTACAGGTCTCGGAGCCAAGGTGAAGCACCTGCGCGCACCCGTACTCAAGTCCATGCTCGATTATCGGGAGGTCATCCTCTTCGATGTCAGGCCAAATGCCGCGCTACTGATATACAAAGGAGAACCGCATGTTGTCCCATCCAACTGAGTTCCAAGGTTCCGTCATCGACGCGCTGCGCGAGGCCATTGAGCGCCAGATCCCCGATGCACGGGCCGACGTGAACGGCGGCGGCGGCCACTTCAACATCGAAGTGACATCGCCCGTGTTCGCCGGCAAGAGCATGCTGGAGAGCCAGCGCATGGTGTACGGTGCCATCGCCGATCTGATGAAAGGGGACAGGGCTCCGGTACATGCCGTCGACAGTCTGAAGACCCGGACGCCCTGAGCAACGCCAGCCTGGAGAATGGCATGAATGACTTTTCGCCCCGCCTTGCCTTAATTTGCCTGCCATGATTCGCCTGTCTACAACGCGGTGATCTTCTGATGCTCGACACACCTCATTTCGACAATCGCCTTACCCGCGAACTGCCCGCGGACTTGCAGTCCGCCAATTTTCGGCACCAAGTGCACGGCGTCTGTTATTCGCGTGTGGCACCGACGCCGGTTGCCTCACCGCGCCTGATTACCTACGCTCGTGAAGTGGCTGAACTACTCGATACCACGCCTGCAACCTGTGCATCTTCACCGCCGACTTGGTGGTGCGAAACAGCGCCCACGGAAACAACGACAAACACAGATCGATGGTCGTCGAATCCAGTGCGTAGGTGGTGTTCTCCAATTCGATGCCGAAGCTGTCGCTGATGTAGAGCTTGCGCGCTTGCAAGATCAGGCACTGAGCAAATTCGGCATGAATGCGCCAATCCCTCGACTCGTTGGCATCGGCCAGCGTCGAGCGTTTGATCTCGTGCCGGAACCCCATGTGGTAGAGCTTGGCGGCCTG
>JANXRZ010000185.1 GCA_025352885.1 Pseudomonadota bacterium
GTCCCGATATCATCTTTCCCCCTTGGGAAGCCGAAGGCGGCTTCCAAAGACTTTCTACTGGTTCGGTTAGTTGCGGTTCGCAGTCGCAAAAGGTAATTCTGCCCGCCCCCCTCCGGTAGCGCAAGCTCGGACGGCAGTCGCCAAAAGGGGGCTTTTAAGCCGAAATTGCCAATGCCGCCGCAATGTCGGTTCGCGCGCGGCAAGGCTTGCAGATGCCGCAGGGCCGGAAACCGTCAGCGATCCGGGCCGGTCTCCGGCAGGACCAAGTCATGGCACGCAGCTCCGGCGGCAATATCGCGGCAATCTGCGGCTTGGTCAGCGCATACACCGGGTACACCCATTCCACTGAAGGCTCGCCAACCTTGCGCGCCCGGTAGCATTCATATATCGCCGAAAACACGCGGCGCTGGCTCGCACATACGGATCGCTTTATCTCGTCCAGATCACGCGCGAGCGTTCCGACGGCGATCCGCCCGCAGCCTGGCGTATCGATGGCGACCTGGCAGGCGACAAATGCGACCGACAGGTAGTCGATAGGAATCGCGTTCAGGTCGGAGAAGTCCAGTCCGGATTCCGAATAGCGAAAAGGCCGATAACGGGCCTGGCACCAGGAGACTATGGACTCTACCGCTCGCTGCTCCGCATCAGCGCGACCTTCCCGGTTCGCCATCCGGATGTGATGCACCCTCAATTCATCGTTCGATTCTGTGAGGAGTCTCACAAGCACAGCTGTGCTGTCGAGCCCGCCGGAAAACATCAAAAGCGTTGTCACGTTCAGCTTCTTCGCACGAAGTGGGGATTGCCGATCAGGTTTACTTTTGGCGCCGGATTGTACCCTGTAAGATTCGCGCGTGAACCCGGAATACACGCCGCAAATCATCGTCTCGTTGCTGGCGTTGGGCATGGCCCTGTCATTCATTGTGGCGGATCGCGCCTCCCCAATCAGCCGCACCCTCTCTGCGTTCCTCGCATGCATCGGCGTATCGATAGCGGTCAATGTCCTCATTGGCGTGCCGCTGCGTGCGCGGAATGGAATTTCGGAGTGGGATGGCCTGTTCGCGCTGCCCGAGGTGCTGGCCTTCGTTCTTGGGTATGAATGGTTGCTGAGGGTACGGCGGACCATTCCGGCGGGAAATCTGCGCACCCGGGGTGCAGACAACATGCTGCGACTTGCGCAGGCGCTCGCAATATTTTACGGCGTGGTTTCACTCCTGTTCCCGGTGCTGCGCGTCGAGCACTTTTTCAACTATCTTCGCAATCCAAATGAGACGTTTTACGTCACGTTCTATTTATTTGCGGTGCCACTGGCGCTTTCGCTGTTGCTCGGGACCGCATCGGGATTGCTAATGCTGAATCGCCGCCCGGACCGCGCCGAAGCACTGCGCGGCCTGGCGTTTCTGATCGGGGCGCCCTTCATGGCGTCCGGCCTGGTCCTGCCGGTTCATATGGCAGCGGTATCGACGGCTATCGGGCTGCTGATTTTCCTCGTTGGCGCCGTCCAGTATCACGTTACCCAAGGACGCCGAGCGCAATTCATGGCGCGCTTTCTTGCGCCGCAGGTGGCGAAGATGGTGAGTGAGCGGGGCCTCAAAAGTGCCACTGAAGAGCAGACCCTGGAGATCTCCGTGGTCTGCTGCGACCTGCGTGGGTTCACGGCTTTTTCCGCGGGCACGTCTTCAAAGAGAGTCATCCAGATCCTGCGCGAGTACTATGACGCGGTCGGTGCCGCGGCGGCCGCGTTCGGCGGCACCATCAAGGACCAGGCAGGAGACGGGGTCCTGATCCTCGTCGGAGCCCCGCTCCCCATGGGAGATCACGCAAATCGCGCCGTCGGGATGGCCAAGCGCATCCGGCTGGATGGGGTCGCGGTGACCGAGCGCTGGTCCGACTCGGAATTGCGGCTTGGGGTCGGGGTAGGTGTCGCGAGCGGCTACGTAACGGTGGGCGTCATCGGCGCGGGTTCGAGGCTTGAATACACGGCCGTCGGGCCGGCGGTGAATCTTTCGGCGCGGCTTTGCTCGGAGGCAGTGCATGGCGAAATTCTCGTCGATCCGCGCACCGGCGAGTTGCTCGGCGACGACTCTCAACGGGCGCAATTGCGGGCCGGCGAAGAATTGCGCCTCAAGGGATTCGCGTCCCCCGTCCAGAGCTACGTGGTTGCTCCGGCGTGAGAGCCGGATTTTTACTTGCGGGTCACACCCGATAGGACACGGTGGTCATGACTTTTGCAAACAGGCGCATGACCGCTTTCACCGGGTAGGGCATCTCGGCACCGCCAAGGGCCATGGCCGTATCGCGATGCTGGCCTTCCTCGATCCGCATCCTGTCGACCACCGCAAGGGTGCGAACGTCCGCGGGAGAAATCTTTTCGAGATGCCCGGCAAGGTGCTCCTCGACCTGATGCTCGGTTTCGGCGAGAAAGGCGAGATTCCACCGATCGCCCAGCAATCCCGACGCTGTCCCGATCGCAAGGGCGCCTGCATACCATAGGGGATTCAGCAGG
>JANXRZ010000195.1 GCA_025352885.1 Pseudomonadota bacterium
CGAAGGACTTCACGCCGGTGTGCACGACGGAACTGGGCTACATGGCGAAGATCGAGCCCGAGTTCACCAAGCGGAACGCCAAGCTGATCGGCCTGTCGATCGACCCGGTCGACAACCACAGCAAGTGGGCCAAGGACATCCAGGAGACGCAGGGCTCCGAGGTCAAGTACCCGATGATCGGCGACACCGACCTCAAGGTAGCCAAGCTCTACAACATGCTGCCGGCCGATGAAGTGGCTGCCGATGGCCGCACCGCTGCGAACAACGCCACCGTGCGCTCCGTCTTCATCATCGGTCCCGACAAGAAGATCAAGCTGATGCTGACCTACCCGATGACCACGGGCCGCAATTTCGACGAGATCCTGCGTGTGCTGGATTCCATGCAACTTACCGCAGCGCATAAAGTCGCGACGCCGGTGAACTGGAAGAATGGCGACGACGTGATCATCGTTCCGGGCGTGTCGGATGAGGAAGCCAAGCAGAAGTACCCGGCGGGATTCCGGACGCTTAAGCCGTATCTGCGGTTGGTCAAGCAACCGACGTAAAAAAGGGGCCAGGCTCGATTTTTCTTGATATCGAGCCTGGCCCCTTTGTTCAGTTATTCGCCTTCAACCCGAGCTTCTCCATCATCACGCGGTCCTGCTCGAATTGCTTCCTGCCGTAGGCGGTGTAGTCGGCGCCGCTCAGGTACTTCACCGGCTGGTCGTAGCGCTCGAAAGCCTTGAGCAGGTTCGGGTCGTCGAGGGCGCGCCTGAAGGCGTCATGGATGATCTTCGCCACCGCGGGGTCCATCCCCTTGGGGCCCGCAATCCCGTACGGCGAATCCGAAACGATGTTGTAGCCGACTTCCCTCAGCGTCGGCACAGTGGGCCAGCGCTTGGTGCGCTCGCCGCCCCAGGTCACCAGCAGGCGCGCGCGGCCGCTGTCGACCTGCGAAGCCCAGCCGGTCGAATCGGCCGTGACGTCGATGTGCCCACCGATCAGCGCCTGGATGTTCTCCGCCACGCCCTTGAACGGGACATGAAGGAATTTGACGCCGGCTTCGGCCGCGATCTCCTCCATGGTGATGTGCAGGCTCGTGCCGGCGCCCGGCGTGCCATATGAAACCTTGCCCGGATTCGCCTTCGCGTAATCGATGAGCTCCTTGAAGGTCTTCCATTGCGCATCCCCGCGCACCACCACGCCAAACGTGTAGCCCGTGAGGCCGATGAGGTAGGTGAGGTCCTTCATCGGGTCGAAGGCGACCTTCTGCAGGTGGGGAATCCGGAAAACCGTGATCGGCGTCTGCGTGAGCGTGTAGCCGTCCGGTTTCGCATTCACCATTGCGACGGCGCCGAGCGTGCCCGACGCGCCCGGCCGGTTCTCGATGATCACGGTCTGGTTCAACTGCTTGCCCGCGGCCTCCGCGATCGAGCGCATCACGAGGTCGCTCGAGCCGCCGACCGGCCAGGGGCAGATCAACGTGATGGGCTTGGACGGGAAAGCCTGCGCGAGCGCAGCGGATGAAAAAAAGACAGCGGCCAGAAGCCCGAGGGCTTTGCGTGCGACGTTCATTTTGTCTCCTGTGTTTTAACTGCTTCTATTTGCGCACAGGGTAGCGCAAGAGGCCGGAGGCGGGTAGGGTAGGTGATCGTCATGTCGGCGCTCTCGGCGAACGGCCGAACATAAGAGAGCCGGTTAACCGCTGAAATCTACAACATTCTTTTTTGTAGACCTAATGGCAGAGCGGGCGACAGGGCAGTTTGCATTACAAAACTGCTATACAGCCTACTGAGCGGAGGATCGCGACGTCAAAGTCTTTGCGCCCGCCCAATCACCGCCGAGCGCCTTGACGAGGAACACCGCGGTCAGCAGGCGTTGGCCCGACAGCTGCGCAGCAAGGCGTTCGCTCGAGAGCAGGCTCTGCTGGGCCGTGATCACGTCCAGATAAGTCGCCACGCCGCCTTCATAGCGGTCATTGGCGAGCTCCAGCACGCGGTTCGCACTCTTAGTGGCGGTGACGGCCTGCGTGTGCGCGCGCTCGAGCGCGGCGAGGCCGGTGATGCCGTCCTCCACTTCCTGCATCGCCGTGAGCACCACACGGCGATAGTTTCCCACGGCCGCGTCGTAGCCCGCGCTGGCGTTCTCCACGTTGGCGCGGATGCGTCCGCCGTCGAAGAGAGGCGCGGTCAACGAAACGCCGAGCGACCAGATGAGGCTGGGCGCGTCGAAGAGCAGCGACAGTGCGCGACCTTGCTGGCCCGCGCCTCCGTTAATGAAGATGCTCGGATAGAACGCCGCATTCGCCACGCCGATCTGCGCGTTCGCTGCAGCCATCGCGCGTTCCGCGGAAGCGACGTCGGGCCTGCGCTCCAGAACATCCGACGGGACACCGATGGGCACCGCGGGCGGTACGAGCAGCTTTACGTCGGCCGCAAGCGAGAAGGAGGGTGCCGGCGTGCCGGTGAGCGTGGCGATCGCATGCTCGAACTGGCTGCGCTGCCGCTTCAGCACGTCGACCTGCGTGAGCGTCGAATCGAGCAGGGCCTGCTGCTGCGCCGGATCGAGGCCCGATGCCGCGCCCAGCTCGTGCCTTGAATTTGCGAGCTCCAGTGACCGCCGCTGCAAAGCAATCGCACGCGTAAGCACGTCGAGTTCGATGTCCACGGCCCGCAGGTTGAAGTAGGCGGTGGCGAGATCCGTCGTGAGCAGCAGGCGGATGTTTTCCAGGTCGGCCGCAGACTGCTCCGCCGTCGCGCGCGCGCCTTCGATCGTGCGTTGCACGCGGCCCGAGAGGTCGGCCTCGTACGAAGCGGTGAGCTGGCCGGCCATGTCGGTCTGCGTGACGGAGAAGTTAGGCGTTGCGTACCCGGACAACGGGCGGTTCTGCGTAATGCGCGCACGTACGTCCCGTGCTGCGACACCGATCTGCGGATAGAGCGTTGCAGAGGCGGCCGCAAGGGCCGAGCGCGCCTGGGCAAGCCGCGCGTTGGCGATAGTGAGGGTGGGGCTGCCATTAAGCGCCATCTGCTGCAGGCGGTCGAGTTGCGGATCGTTGAAGCCCTGCCACCACGGTCCCTTGGGCGCGCCGTCGTTTGGCGTGCCTTCCCGCCACGGGGCCTCGACCTTCCAGGCGACCGGCATGTCGACCCCGGGCTTGCGGTATTCCGGACCGGCTTTGCACGCGCCAAGCAGCGCGACTGCGGCCAGCGCCAGGACGGACACTTTCACCCCGGCCTTCACGCCGGCTTGCGGGCCGCGGCGGGCGCTTCTTTGGCGGGCGGGGCGATCGTGACATGGTCGCCTTCGCCGAGCGAATCCGAAGGGTTGAGCACGATCTGCTCGGCGGCTTGAACGCCTTCGAGCAGTTCCACCGTCTCACCGAAGTTGCGGCCGACCTTGACCTGGCGAAGGCGCACCTTGCCCGATGCATCGACGACGGCCACCTGCACGCCCTTGCCGCGGAACATGAGCGTATTGGAAGGCACGACCAGCGCCTGGCTCGACTGCAGCGGCAGCGAGACCTGCACATACGCGCCCGGCAGCAGCACGCCTTCGCGGTTGGGTAGCGTGACTTCGATCTGCATGGTGCGTGTCGCGGCGTCGATGGAGGCGGCGGTTCTTGCGACGGTGCCGCGGAAAGTCTGGTCGCGCAGTTCCGTCTGCGTGACTGCCACCTGCTGCCCGGGCTTTACCAGTTGCGCGTAGGACTGCGGCACGTAGACGTAGACCCGCAGCGGGTCGGTCTGTGCAAGCGTGAAAAGGACTCGGCCTGCGCCCCCGCCCGCATCGATCAGGTCGCCGACGTCGACCATGCGCCGCGTGATTACCCCTGAGAACGGCGCGACGACCCGCTTGAAGCCTTCGAGTTGGCGCAGGCGTTCGACGTTGGCATCCGCTGCGGCGAGGTTGGCGCGCGCCTGCACGTCGCCGCTCCTTTTCTCGTCCAACTCCTGTTGCGAGACGGCGTCTTTCTTGCGCAGGGCCTCCCAGCGCTCGACCGTGCTCTTGGCGAGCCCGAGGCTGGACGCGGCCTGCGCGCGCGCGGCGATTGCCTGCGAGAGTTGCTGGTCGATCTCCGGGGTTTCGATCTCCGCCAGCAACTCGCCTTTTTGCACGCGGCTGCCGATGTCCTTGGTCCAGCGCTTGAGATAGCCGCTCGCGCGGGCGGCGATGGGCGACTGCACGAATCCCTGCAGCGTGCCCGGCAACACCAGGGTCTGGCCAACGGGGTCGGATTTTGGTTGCGTCGTCTTGACGTAGATCTTGGCGCGCTCGCTGGTGCCTGATTCGAGCGCGCGCGAATTCGACATGCGGCTCATGACGGTTCGTCCCGCACCGACGGCGAGCAGGACCAGCACCACGATCATCGTGAGGCGGGCTCGCCTGATTATCTTGCGGTCTTCGGACATCGATTCAGTACTCCGTGAAGCGTAAAAGGGGCCGGGCTCAATTTTTTCTTGAGAAGCGAATCTGGCGGCTTCTTACTCTTGACTCATCAAACGGCGAGCCTGGCCCCTTCTTTCTGTAAGGTTTGAGCCTGGCCCCTTTTTGTCAGGAACTCGTGCACGCCGGCGAACATCACGGGGACGAGCAGCAGCGTAGACACGGTGGCGAACAGCAGGCCGCCGATCACCGCGCGACCGAGCGGCGCGTTCTGCTCCGCGCCCTCGCCGATGCCGAGCGCCATGGGAATCATCCCGATGATCATTGCGAGCGCCGTCATGAGCACCGGGCGCAGGCGCGTCGCGCCGCCTTCGAGCGCCGCGGCAAGCGGAGCCATGCCCGTCGCAAGCTGGTCCCGCGCGAACGAAACGAGCAGGATGCTGTTGGCCGTGGCGACACCCATGGTCATGATCGCCCCGGTCAGTGCAGGCACCGAAAGCGTCGTGCCGGTGATGAAGAGCATCCACGCGATGCCCGCCAGCGCCGCGGGCAGGGCCGCGACGATGATCGCCGCGTCTATCCACGACTGGAAATTCACCACGATGAGCAGGTAGACGAGGATGATCGCGCCTAGCAGCCCGACCAGCAGCCCGGTGAAGGAAGCCTGCATCGTTTCGACCTGGCCCCGCAGGACGACACTGCTGCCGCGCGGCAACTTCGGCCGTACTTCATCCACGAGCGTCTTGACCTGTGAGGCGACGTTGGCGAGATCGGTGCCTTGCACGCCGACATAGATATCGACAGCCGGAAGGATGTTGTAGCGCGAGACGATGGGGAGCTGCTTGCCGGGACCGGCCTGGACGAGGTTGCCCAGCAGTTGCGCGGGCGCCGTGTTGTTCCCCGCATTTGGCGGCACCACCGGCATGTTGAGCAGCGCGTCGAGCGAATCGACGCGATACTGCGGCGTCTGCACGGCGATGTTGTAGACGATCCCGTTCTGCGGATTCAGCCAGAAAGCGGGCTGCGTCTGCGAGCTGCCCGAGAGGGACAGCAGCACGTTCTGGCCGACGTTGAAGGCGGACAACCCCAGCTGCTGGAGGCGCGAGCGGTCCATCTGCAGGTCGAGCGCGGGACCGTCGAGCCGCTGGTGGACATGCGCATCGACCGCGCCCGGGATCTTCTGGATCTTCTTCGTGAGCTCGGCTGCGATCGCGGCATTCTCGACGAGGTTTGCGCCGGTGAACTGCACGTCGATCGCTGCGGGCAAGCCGAAGTTCAGGATCTGCGTGACGATGTCGGCCGGCTGGAAGAAAAACTCGATGCCGGGGAAGCGCTTGGGCAACTCGGCGCGCAGCAGCGAAACGAACTCCTCCGTTGGCCGGTGCCCCTCGTGCAGCGACATGAGGATCTCGGCGTCCAGCGATCCGATGGTCCCCGCGTTGCTGTAGGAGAGGTTGATGCCGCTGTTGGGCACACCGATGTTGTCGAGGATGGTTTCGAGCTGGTCGGGCGGGACCAGTTCGCGGATGACGCCCTCCACCTGGTCTGCGATTCGCGCGGTTTCTTCCACCCGCGTGCCCGTGGCCACGCGCATGTGCAGGCGGATCTGGCCCGCGTCCACCGTCGGGAAGAAGTCACGCCCTAGGACGGGGTAGAGCAGGCAGGACAGGACACTGAACGCCGTGAACAGCAGGGCAAAGGCCATGCGGCGCGCGAGCAGGTTCTCGAGGACGACCGAATACCCGTGCCGCAGGCGCTCGAACTGCGCATCGAAGCTCTTGTAGGTCCGCTGGAGCAGGCTGGGTCTGCCCTCGTCGGCTGCTTTGCCGTGCACGCCTCGCATCAGCAGCATGACCATTGTCGGCACGAAGGTCCGCGAGAGGATGTACGAGGCGACCATCGCCAGCACCACCGCCTCGGCCATGGGCACGAAGAGGAACTTGGCCACGCCCGAAAGGAAGAACATCGGCACGAACACGATGCAGATGCACAGCGTGGACACAAATGCCGGCACGCCGATTTCGCCAGCGCCGATCATGATCGCGTCGTTGAGCTCTTCTCCGGCGTGCAGGTGCCGCTCGATGTTCTCGATCGTCACGATCGCCTGGTCGACGAGGATGCCGACCGAGAGCGCCAGGCCGCCCAGCGTCATGAGGTTCAGCGTCTGCCCCAGCAACTGGAGCACGAGGATGGACGCGAGGATCGAGAGCGGGATCGTGAGCGCGATGATCAGCGTGCTGCGCCAGTTGCCGAGGAACAGCAGCACCATGAGCGCGGTGAGGCCTGCGGCGATCAGCGCTTCCACCACGACGCCAAGGATCGCGGCCTTGACGAACACCGACTGGTCGAACAGCGTGGTGACCTTGATGTCCGAGGGCAGGATGCGCGAGGCCTGCGGCAGCATCGTGCGCAGGTTGGAGACGATGTCGAGCGTCGAGGCGCCGCCGTTCTTCAGCACCGAGAGCAGCACGCCGCGCTCGCCGTCCTGGCGCACCACGTTGATCTGCGGGCTGAAGCCGTCGCGGACCTGGGCCACGTCGCGCACGAAAGTGGTGGCGCCGCCCTGCGTGCGCACCGGCAGGTCGTTAAGGCCGGCGATCGCCTCGGGTGAGCTGTTCATCTTGATGCTGTATTCGGTATCGCCGAGCTTCGCCGTGCCCGCGGGCAGGATCAGGTTCTGCACGTTGATCGCGTTGACCACGTCGGCCGGGGCAAGGCCCCGCGCCTGCAGGGCTTCCGTATCCAGGTCGACTGAGATGACACGCTGCTTGCCGCCGTAGGGGAATGGAATCGCCACGCCGGGGATCGTCACTAATTGCGGGCGCAGCTGGTTGATCGTGGCGTCGAAAACGGCCTGCTCGGGCAGCGTCGGGGACGAAAGCCCGATTTGGATGACGGGAATGCTCGAGGCGGAGTACTTGATGATCAGCGGCGGCGTGATGCCGGGCGGCATCTGGCGCAGCATCGTCTGTTCGATGGCCACGACCTGCGCAAGCGCGGTCTGGATGTTGGCCGTCGGCTGGAAGAACACCTTCACCACTGCGATGCCCGCAAGCGAGGTGGACTCGATGTGCTCGATGTCGCTCACCGTCGTGGTGAGGACGCGCTCGTTCACGGAGGTGATGCGCTGGCCCATCTCTTGTGCGGGCAGCCCGCCGTAGTTCCAGACGATGCTGATCACCGGGATGTCGATCTCGGGGAAGATGTCCGTGGGCATCTTCATGAGCGCGAGCGGCGTGGCGAGCAGGACCAGCATCGCCATCACGATGAACGTGTAGGGACGGCGCAGCGCCAGGCCGACTACGGAGAAGCCGGCGGGGGACGTGTGGCTCGAGACTGCTGCGGGTTCGGAGCGGGATTCGGAGGGCGAACTCATTGGAATGCCGATTTTAGCCCGTGGGGTGCGAGCCCCACGGCGATGGTTGCAAACGCGATGTAACACCCCGGGATAGTGCGCCGGGGTCTTTCAGTGCACCGTCAGTCGGCGTAGCCCGGCAGCTCGCGGTCGAGCACGCGCATCATCGCGTCGAAGAACAGGTGCTCCCGTTCGGTGCGCGTATGGCGGTCGTCGGCCGGCGGCGCCTGCACTTGCGCCACGATGGCATCCGAGAGCACTTCGAGCGGCTGGCCGGAGCCCATGGCAAGCAATTGCGCGCGGCAGACGCGTTCCAGCTTGTAGAGGCGCCGATAGGCTTGGGCCACGGTATTCCCGACCACCAGGACGCCATGGTTTTTCATGAACATGACGTGGTTCTTGCCCATCAGCGTCGCGAGGCGCTCGCCTTCATCGAGCGTATCGGCCGTGCCCGCATAGTGGTCGTCGTAGGCGATGTGGCCGTAGAAGAAGGAGGCGGTCTGGCTGGCCGGCAGCAGGCGGTTGTTCTTGAGCATGTTCAGCGCAACGGCCCAGGTCTGGTGCGTGTGCAGCACCACCTTGGCGCCGGTGATTCGATGAATGGGGGCGTGAATGCATTGGGCACTAAGCTCGACCACGCCGACCCCTTCGAGGGTTTGGCCGGATTCGTCGAACACGATCATGTCGTTTGTGCGAGCCTCGGACCAGTGCAGGCCGAAGGGCAGGATCAGGTACCGATCCGTATAACCCGGGACCGTCATCGTGAAATGGTTGTCGATGCCTTCCTCGAGGTCGTGGAAGCAGGCCAGGCGGTGGGCGGCGGCGAGATGGATCTTGGCCTGCTGGACCGGATCGGGGCGCGAGGACGAAATCGGGTGGACGGACATGGCGGGGCTCCTGGAGGGGTCGGACGGATTATAGCGGCAGCCTCATCCGCGTACGCCCGCGCACAGAAGCGGGGACGGTTGGTTCGCGATACTCCGGTGGCCTACCGGGATGCCCATGCGCGGAGTCGATTACGAGGATGTTGAGAGCCTGCTCCAGCCGCAGATGCGTGCTCAACTGCCGCTGCCTGTTCTCGTGCGCATCTACCTTGACCCGCTCGTACTCTTCAAGAACGCGAACCGGGGCACGATCTTCAACCGGCGCTCCGCGCTTGCGTACAACAAGAGGTTGCGCTGGATCCTCGTTGCCTATATTCAGCGGTGGCTGTGCATCGCGACGGCCTGCCTGATGGCGATCAACCCCGCGGCGGCGTTGGCATCGGCGAATCCGCTGTTCCTCCTTGCCGCGGTTGGCCTGGGCATCGGTTTCACCGTCGGGTTCGTTGGGGTGATCCTGATCGTGGCGTGTTACTTCGGCCTGGGGATGACAGAGGAGTTCTAGTTTTATTGCATGAACCAGCCGTGGCTCACGACGAGCGACTGGCCGGTCAGCGCGTTGGTCGGGAAGGCGGCGAACATCAGTGCCACCTGCGCGACGTCCGCCGTGGTGGTGAATTCGCCATCGACGGTTTCCTTGAGGAACACATTCTTCACGACGTCCGCCTCCGAGATCCCCAAGGTTTTTGCCTGCTCGGGAATCTGCTTGTCGACCAGCGGCGTGCGCACGAAGCCCGGGCAGATGACGTTGGCGCGGATGTTGTGCGGCGCGCCTTCCTTGGCCATCGTCTTGCACAGGCCGATGAGGCCGTGCTTGGCGGTCACATAGGGCGCCTTGAGGACGGAAGCAAGCTTGGAGTGCACCGAGCCCATGTAGATGAGGCTGCCGCCCTTGCCGCTTTTCTTCATCTGCCGCACGCAGGCTTTGGTCGTAAGGAACGCGCCGTCGAGGTGGATCGCGAGCATCTTCTTCCACTCGGCGAAGCTGAACTCCTCGATGGGATGGACGATCTGGATGCCGGCGTTGCTCACGAGGATATCGATGTTGCCGAAAGTCGCGATGCCCTTGGCGACGGCCGCTTCGACCTGCGCTTCGTCCGTGACGTCGGCCGCAATGCCGATGGCCTTGTCCTTGCCGAGTTCGGATGCTGCCGCATCGGCAGCCGTCTGGTTGATGTCGGCGATGACGACCTTTGCGCCGGCGCGCACGTATTCGGCCGCGATCTCCCTGCCGATGCCGCTGGCGGCGCCCGTGACGAATGCAACCTTGCCTGTAAGTGTCATGAAGAGTCCTCGAAGTGAAAAAAAAGGGGGCGGCTCAGACCTCGCGCGTGTGGCGGGTCAGGTCATATTGGGTGACGCCGTCGGTGAGGCCCGAAGCCTTGAGCCATTCCGGGTGGGTCAGCGTGTCATGCGCATCGCGGCGGCCCGCCTGCCAATGCTCGAGCACCGAGGCGCGCGAGAACTCGTAATCCTTCGATTCGAGCTCATGGCGCGACTGGCGATAGATGAGGTGGACGATCTCGATCGGCGTGACGCGCATTGATTCGGCCAGCTGCTTAACGGCCTCGTCCTGCTGCAGCTGCTCGGGGAGCCGGGCCAGCAAGTCACGAAGGGCTTTCTTCGTGTTGACGACTTCGGCCCCCATGTTGCTGTTGTAGCGCGTGCGGCTCGAGTAAAGGATGTCCTTTCGGCGCTGCTGCGCGGTGGCAAGGTTGACCGGCAGGGGTCCTTCGGCGCTGAAGAGGTCGACCTGGAAAACGCAAAGTTTCTCCATGATTTTCGAGTCGAGCACGTACTGCAGCGGCGTATTCGAGACAATGCCGCCGTCCCAGTACGCCTCGCCCTCGATTGTTACGGGCGAAAACGAAGGCGGCAGCGCGCACGAAGCCATGATGTGCTCGGCGCCGATCTCCTGCTCGAAGTTGTCGAAGTAATGCGAGTTGCCGTTGCGCACTTTCACCGCGCCGACCGAAAGCCGCACGCGCTTCGTGTTGATGAGATCGAAGTCGATGAGTTTCTCGAGTGTTTCCTTCAAGGGCGCCATGTCGTAGAGGCTCAAGGCGCCCGGCGACCCGTCCGGCTGCAGGACCGGCGGCGGAAAGCGCGGCTTGTAGAAGCCGGGGATGCCGATCAGCGCCGACCACAGCGCGCTGAACTCGTTGAAGGCGCTGCGCGGATGCTTGAACCAGGCCGGCGGCTCGAACGCCGCCTCGCCAAAGCCCTTGGAGAAAAAGCTGGTCACCGGCCCCATGCCGGAGGACACAAGCTCCCAGAACTCCGTCAGACGCGCAATGCGCCGGTCGTGGGGATTGCCGGCAATCAATGCCGCATTGATCGCGCCGATCGAGACGCCCACGAGCCAGTCGGGCTGGTACTCGGTGTTGAAAAGCTCTTCGTAAACGCCGGCCTGGTACGCCCCCAGCGCGCCGCCGCCCTGGAGCACGAGGGCGTGCCGGTGCTTGCCGTCAAAGTAGCCGGAGAGGTTCGGCGCGCTCATGCGAAACGCTCGCTCGGTCCAAGGAACCGCCACTTGCCCTGCGGCAATTCGCCGAGCATGACCTGCCCGATGCGCACGCGCTTGAGGCCGAGCACCTGCAAGCCCACGAGCTCGCACATCCGGCGGATCTGGCGTTTCTTGCCTTCGCGCAAAATGAACCTCAATTGGTCGTCGTTCTGCCAGGTGACTTTGGCCGGCTTCAGGGCTTTGCCATCGAGGTTCAGGCCATGCTGCAGGCGGTTCATCTCCGAAGCAGGAAGCCTGCCCGGTTTCGTGTAGCGAACGCGCACGAGGTATTCCTTCTCGACCGGCGAATCCTCGCCGATCAATTGCTTGGCCACGCGCCCGTCCTGCGTCAGGACCAGCAGCCCGGTCGAATCGATGTCGAGGCGCCCGGCAGGGGCCAGCCCCAGTAATTCCTGGCGGCGGACCGGTGCGTTTTTGGAACCGGCATTGCGCCATTGATTCTCGGGCACGACAAGGACCGAGGCGGGCTGGTAGCCGTCTTCGGCCTGGCCGCTGACGTACCCGACCGGCTTGTTCAGGATGACGGTGACGCGCCGGGCCTGCTGGGACGTCGCCTTCTGGTCGATCGTGATCTTCTGGTGCGGCAGGACCTTGAGTCCGAGGATCGCGGGCTTGCCGTCGACCAGCACCCAGCCGCGTTCGATCCATTCGTCGGCTTCGCGGCGCGATGCGAGGCCGAGTGCGCTCATGCGCTTGGACAATCGTTCGGGTTCGGGAGGGGGCATGAAGAGGCCGGGCGTTCGGGTGTTCGGTGCCCATTTTAAACTGCCGCGCTCCTGATACTGTTACGGCCCATGCTGCGACTCACCGAAATCAAGCTGCCGCTCGATCATGCGGGCGAAGCACTCGACACCGCGATCCTGAAGCGGCTCGAAATCGGAGCCGACGAAATTCTGAGCCGGACGGTTTTTCGCCGTGCGCACGACGCTCGAAAACGCAGCGCGATTTATCTCATTTACACAGTAGACGTCGAAGTCAGGGACGAAGCGAAGCTGCTCGAGCGTCTGGCCGGGAAGGCGCATATCGCGAAGACGCCGGACATGGACTACAAGTTCGTCGCGCAGGCCGGACCGAAACAGCAGACGCGGCCGATCGTCATCGGCACCGGCCCGTGTGGATTGTTTGCCGGATTGATCCTTGCGCAGATGGGCTTTCGGCCGATCATCCTCGAGCGCGGGAAGGCCGTTCGCGAGCGGACGCAGGACACCTGGGGCCTGTGGCGCAAAGGCGTGCTCGACCCTGAGTCGAACGTCCAATTCGGCGAAGGCGGCGCGGGCACGTTCTCGGACGGCAAACTCTACAGCCAGATCAAGGATCGCAAGCACTACGGGCGCAAAGTCCTCCTCGAGTTCGTAAAGGCCGGCGCGCCGGACGAAATCCTCTACGTGAGCAAGCCGCACATCGGCACCTTCCGGCTCGTCGGCATGGTGGAGAAGATGCGCGGCACGATCGAATCGCTCGGCGGCGAGGTTCGCTTTCGCAGCAAGGTCGTGGACCTCGAGATCGAGCGGACCGACGGGCAGGGACAGGTACGCGGCGTCACGCTCGAAGGCGGTGAGCAACTGAGGAGCAACCATGTCGTGCTGGCGGTCGGGCATAGCGCGCGCGATACGTTCGGGATGCTGCACCAGCGCGGCGTCTACATCGAGGCGAAGCCTTTCTCGATCGGCCTGCGCATCGAGCACCCGCAGTCGCTGATCGACGCCTGCCGCTTCGGTTCGTTTGCGGGTGACCCGATCCTCGGCGCGGCCGACTACAAGCTGGTTCATCATTGCGCGAACGGCCGCTCGGTCTACAGCTTCTGCATGTGCCCGGGCGGGACGGTCGTCGCGGCGACCTCCGAGCCGGGCAGGGTGGTGACGAACGGGATGAGCCAGTACTCGAGGAACGAGCGCAACGCGAACGCGGGCATCGTCGTCAGCATCTCGCCGGAACAGGACTATCCCGGCGACCCGCTCGCCGGCATCGCGTTCCAGCGCGAGTGGGAGTCGCGCGCGTTCGAGGCGGGCGGCGGCAACTACTTCGCGCCGGTGCAGCGCGTGGGCGACTTCATTGCCGGACGCGCTTCACAGAGTCTGGGCGACGTGGTCCCGTCCTACACACCCGGGGTCACGCCGACCGATCTTCGTGCCGTGCTGCCGGATTACGCCGCCGCTGCGATCCGCGAAGCGATCCCCGCGATGGCGAAACAGATCAAGGGCTATGCGATGGACGACGCGATCCTCACGGGCGTCGAAACGCGCACATCCTCGCCGATTCGAATCAAGCGTGGCGCCGACTACCAGAGCCTCAACACGCACGGCCTGTATCCGGCCGGCGAAGGCGCGAGCTACGCGGGCGGCATTTTTTCCGCCGCGGTCGACGGCATTGAAGTGGCCGAAGCGGTTGCCCTGAGCATGGTTTCCCCAAAGTAAGATCAATCAATCAACACTGTAAAGGACGCGCGATGAAACGGCCTGTTCGAATCGGATTCCTGGTGCCCCCCGGCAATCCCACCGCCGAGCCCGAAATGATTCGGCTCACTCCGCCGGGGGTGACGGTGCACTTCACGCGCATGGTCGCGCATGGCGAGGCCGGCGCGCACGCCGGGCAGGACGAGCGCAACCGCACGCAGCTCGCGCACTTGGATGAGAATGTCGAGCTGCTCGCGATGGTGAAGCCGAACGTCATCGTGATGGCGCACACGGCTTCGAGCTATACGCTTGGCCAGAAAGCCGAAGCGGAACTGGTCGAGCGCATGCGGAAGAAAACCGGGATCCCCTTCCTCACTGCCTTCGGCAGCGTGCTCAAGGCGCTGGAGAGGCTCGGCGCAAAGCGCGTGGCGCTGGGTGCGCCTTACGCCTACGACTCGATGATGAAGAGCAAGGCCTACCTCGAACTCCACGGCCTCGAAGTGCCGGGGTACGGGGTTCTCGAAAACGTGGTCAACATCTACGACGAAACGCCCGAGCGCGCTTACGACCTCGGGAAGAAGGTCGATACGCCGGATGCGCAGGCGATCTTCCTCACTGGGGTCGGCATGCCGACGCTCGACATGCTCGGGCGCCTGGAGCGCGATCTCGGCAAGCCGGTGATCTCGAGCTCATCGGCCATGATGTGGCACGCGCTTCGAACGGCCGGCGTGACGACCCCTATCGAAGGGTACGGGCGGCTGCTCAGTCTGCCTTGACGCCCGCGGTCTTGGCGGCCGCGGCGAGCTTCGGCAGTTCGCCATCGAGGAAGCCGGCGAAGTCCCGGGAAAAACTGCCGACGATGTCCCAGCCTTGCGCGGTCAGCGTTGCGCGCAAGGCGGGATCGCGAAGGATCTCCGCAAGCGCCGTCTCGACTGCCCGGATCGCCGTCTCTGGTGTGCCTGCAGGCGCAAGCAGCCCCATCCAGATGCGAAAGTCCATGTCCTGGAAGCCGGCCTCGGCAAGCGTCGGGACCGTCGGCATCTGGGGCGAGCGCTGGGGCGCGGCAAGGGCCAGAGCACGCAGCTTGCCGGAACGCACCTGCTGGAGGACGGCGCTTGGCGTATCGAACAGCCAGTCGATCTGCCCGCCAATGAGATCGATGAGGGCCGGATTGCTGCCTTTGTAAGGGACGTGCGCTCCGCCGAGCGCCGCGCGTTGGTTGAAGGCCACTGCCGCGAGATGCGCGAGCGTGCCGGACCCGGCCGAACCGAAATTGAGCTGGCGCGAAGACTTCTTTGCAAGCGTGACGAGTTCTGCTGCGGTGGAGATCCCGAGCGAGGGATTGACGACGAGCACTTCCGGCGTGGTGCCTATCAGGCTGATCGGCATGAAGTCGCGCCTCGCGTCATAAGCCACGTTCGGATACACGACCGGCGCGATGCCAAGCGGCGTCGAACCGACGAGCAACGTGTAGCCGTCTGGCTTCGCCTTCGCGGCGATCGCGGTCCCGATCGTTGCGCCCGCGCCCGGGCGATTCTCGACGATGACCTGCTGGCCCCAGACCGTTGAGAGCCGCTGCGCGAGGGTGCGGGTGATGCTGTCCAGTCCGCCACCTGCCGCATACGGCGCGATGATCTGGATGGGGCGTTCGGGAAAGTCGGCGGCGACGGCCGAGGCCGCTGCAAAGGCGAACAGCATTGATGCGAGAACGCGCTTCATGACGGCCTCGGGAGCGTATAGCGAACGAAAGGGTCGCGCGGCGTGAACTTGTCGTAGAGCCCGCGAGCGCGGTAATTGTTTTCTTTGGTGTTCCAGTAGAGGCGCGACCAGCCTTCGGCATGCGTCTTGGCCACCAGCCAGTCGATCATCTGCCGGCCTGCACCAGAGGCGCGCACCGTGGGGTCGACGTAAAGGTCCTGCAGGTAGCAGACGGGGGTGAGCAGCGAGGTGCTGTCGTGGACGATGTAATGGCCCAGGCCAATCGCGCCGAGGGTGGCGTCGTCGGCGACGATGCCGCGTACTGGGGACTTTGGATCCATCAGGCGGGTCCATAAGTGGGCCGTGATGTCCTGGCGCGGCTCCCGTTCGTAAAACCGGGTATACCCGTCCCACAGCGGTTCCCAGCGCGCGCGGTCACGCGATTCGATCGGTCGGATGGTCGTGGTCAGCTGCACAGTGAGGCCTCTTTGATGGACGACCGATTCTACGAGAGGACCGTGCTCCCCTGGCCGATCACGGTCGCCGTTTCGCATTGTCCGAGACGAGGGTTCGGAGCGCCGTGATCGCGAGTGAAGATTCGCCGGTGCGCCAGATGAGCGGCGTGGTGACCCGGGCGGTCGTCGTCGGCAAGTCATACGCGACGATCTGCGACGCGGCCCCCGTGTTTTCCAGGACGGAGCGCGGGACGAAGGCAATGCCCGTGCCGGCCGCCACGCACGAGACGATCGCGTGATACGAGGCGAGCTCGAGTGTCCGCTCCGGCACCACGCCGTCGAGCGCCAGCCAGGCCTGGAGCTTACGTCGGTAAGCGCAGCCGGCGGGGAAGGCGATAACCGTGTCGCCGCGCACATCTTTCGGGCGGCGAATCTTCGCGTGGGTACTCGCCGCGATGACTGTGAGCTGTTCCTTGAAGGCGGGGAGCGTTTCGAGATGCGAGCGCTCCGAGCACTCGGCGACAAACGCGGCTTCCACCTTGCGATTGATGACCGCTTCAGTCAGCGCATCGTTAGTGCCCGTGATGAGCTCAATGCGTACTTGTGGAAACAGCGAGTGATATTTGGAAAGCAGGGTCGGCAGCCGGCTCGCGACCGTGCTCTCGAGCGACCCGATGCGCAGCACGCCTTGCGGCGCGTCGCCTGAGACTGCGCTTTTAGCGCGGTCGGAGAGCCGCAGCATCTCGTCCACATAGCCCAGGAAGAGTTCACCGGCGGGAGAGAGGTGCAGGCGCCGGTTCTGGCGCACGAAGAGCTGGGCGCCGAGCGAAGCTTCGAGTTGCTGGATGCGCGTGGTGACGTTCGACTGCACGCGGTGCAGCTTTCTCGCAGCCTGCGTGATCCCGCCTTCGTCGACGACGGCCTTGAAGACCTGCAGGGAAGCGAAATCCATCGTTCTCCATCCATGATTCAAACGTTCACTATTATTCATTATACAGAATGGATGGGTGAGCCTACGCTGGGGTCATGGAAGCTGAGAAATCGGCGTGGATCGTCGCGCTGTCCGGACTTGCCGCGCTGGCGGTGGCGATGGGCATCGGCCGCTTTGCGTTCACGCCCATCCTGCCGATGATGCACGGCATGTCGGTGACTGAAGGCGGCTGGCTCGCTTCGGCAAATTACGTGGGCTACCTCGCAGGCGGCCTGTCTGCAATGTGGTTGCAAGCGCGCCCCTCGACGGTGGTGAGGGGCAGCCTCGCGATGATTGGGGTCGTGACGTTCGGGATGGCGCTCACCGGCCAGTTCGCAATTTGGATGCTGCTTCGTGCGCTGGCCGGCGTTGCAAGCGCGTGGGTCCTTGTCTTCGGTGCGGCCTGGTGCCTCGATGGTCTTGCGGAACTCGGACACCCGTCGCTCGGAAGCGTCGTGTTCGCCGGGGTGGGGGCCGGGATCGCTCTTGCCGGCGCTGCTTGCTTCCTCCTCATGCAGGCGGGTGCCGGCGCGGGTGCGGCGTGGCTCGCCCTTGGCGCGGCATCCATCGTGCTTACCGCGATGACCTGGCCGGTGTTCGGCCGCTCGACCGGTGCGCCGTTGGTCAGACCCGCATCGCCCATGGAGTCGTCTTCGTTGAAGTGGACACCCAATGCGGTCTTGCTGGTCGTGTGCTACGGCGTCTTTGGGTTCGGCTACATCATTCCCGCGACATTCGTTCCGGCGATGGCGAAGGGCATCATCGCCGACCCTGCGATCTTCGGCTGGTCCTGGCCGGTGTTCGGCGTGGCCGCCATGCTCTCTACATTGGCTGCAGGCCGGTTCATGCGCTCGCTCGGCAATCGCCGGGTCTGGATGGTCTGCACGCTCGTCATGGCCATTGGCGTGGCGGCGCCCGCGCTGTTTCCCGGCATCGGCGCCGTCATGCTCGCCGCCTTGAGTGTGGGCGGCACTTTCATGGTCGTAACCATGGCGGGGATGCAGGAGGCTCGCGCCACGGGCGGCGCGCATGCAAAAACGCTGATGGCCGCCATGACTTCTTCGTTTGCCGCGGGGCAGATCGCCGGGCCGCTGGTGGTGAGCTGGCAGGCGCGCGTGGGTGGATCCATGGATGCTGTGCTGCTCGCGGCGGCGGTGCTCCTGGTGGTGAGTGCGGCGGCGGTCGGGATGACTTTACTCAAGCAAAGGAAAGCAAATGAAGCTCTACCTCAATAAGCCTTCTCCCTATGCCCGGCTGGTGATGGTCGTGGCTCACGAGAAGGGGCTCGCCGAGCGGCTGGACCTCGAGTGGACGGACCCTTGGGTGAGTCCGGAGATCCTTACGCGTGTGAATCCGTTCTCGCGTGTCCCGGCGCTGGTATTGGACGATGGCGGCGTGCTGGTCGACAGCAGCTGCATCTGCGATTACCTCGACGGCGTCGGTGGTGGGCGCGCGCTCCTTCCCGCGGAATTGGAGAGGCGCGTGAAAGTCCTCAGGAAGCTCGGCATCGCGAAAACGCTGACCGATGCGGCTTTCGGGTCGGTGATCGAGCGACGGTTCAATGGCGCTGGAAGTGAGCCGCCGCTCGCTGCGCGGTGGCTAAAAGCAGCTGACACCTCACTCGATGTAATCGAGCGCGACGAATCGTTCTCACCTTCGACTGACACACCCGACCTGGGTGACCTCGCGCTCGGCGTCGCACTTGGCTACATCGACTTCCGGCTGAAGGAACTCGAGTGGCGGCGGAAGCGGGCGAGGCTGGGCGCGTGGTTCGAGCGGATCAAGACACGGCCCTCGATGCAGGCGACGCCGCACGAATAGCCCTGCGCCGGCGCGGCGCGCAACGCAAACGCGCGCATTCGGCTAGATTCGGGGCATGCCCGCATCGTCCCTTGCGCTGGTGATCCTCGCCGGCCTGATCCACGCTGTCTGGAACATCGCCGCTAAAAAAGCCGGCGGCGATGCGCGATTCGCGACCTTCACGAGCGTGATCGGCGCGGTGTTATGGGCGCCTCTCGCTGTGTGGCTGGGCTCGGAAGCATTGCGGGACTGGGGCGCGCTGGAGTGGGGCTTCGTGTTCGGCAGCGGCGTCCTGCACGTGCTGTATTACATCGTGCTGCTGCGCGGCTACCGCAAGGCCGATCTCACCGTCGTGTATCCGCTGGCCCGGGGGTCGGGTCCGCTGCTTTCGTCCCTGTTTGCAATCGCAGTGCTCGGCGAAGAGATCACCGCATTCGGCGTGCTGGGCATCGCGGCCGTCGTCACGGGCGTCTTTTTTATCGCCGGCGGTCCTGGGTTGTTCCGAGCGGCGCATGACCCAATCAAGCGAACCAGTGTGCGCAAGGGCATGCTTTACGGGCTGCTTACGGGCGTGTTCATCGCGGGGTACACGGTGGTCGACGGTTACGCGGTCAAGTTCCTGTTCATGTCGCCGATCCTGCTCGATTACTACGGCAATTTCGTTCGGCTGGCCTTCCTGCTGCCGGTTGTCCTCCGCGATCGGGCCACGGCCATGCTGCACTGGCGGGCGCAATGGAAATACGCGGTCATCGTGGCCACCATCAGCCCGATCGGCTACGTGCTCGTGCTGTACGCGATGAAGGTCGCGCCTCTTTCGCACGTCGCCCCTGCGCGCGAAGTGTCGATGCTCTTCGCCGCCCTCATCGGCGGGCAGCTGCTCGGCGAAGGCGACCGCCTCGCGCGCATTGCCGGCGCCGCCTGCATCGCTTTCGGCGTGATGGCTCTGGCGCTCGGATAAGTGGGGTCAAAGTCGCGCTGCGTAAATCACAAACGGGGTCAGAGTCGAATGGCGGAAACCGCTGTCAGGGTCAGAGTCATTTGCAGGCGGAAGCACGGGGCCTCATGGCAGCAATTTGGCGGGAACGCCAGTATCCACGCGGGCATTCGGCACTATTTGGCAGCAATTCACATTGCCGCAAGCAGGCTGGAAGAGGCCGTCGAGTCACGTATTCGTGCGATAGCTACTTCATCGATTTGGGATCGAAACAGCTCTCGGTAAACTCTTTGTCGATCCGCCGAAGAGGCACCCAAGGCTCGGTAAATCGAATGCTCAGTCACTAACGGATCTGGACATCCGTACGCATTTCTCCTAAAGCTCGACCAGCGGTAATCCCCCGGAGCTACGGCAATGGACGCCCGAACCGGATTGAGCTCTATGTATCGCATACAGGCGAGCAAATAGCTTTCGGCATGCACCGGGCAAGCCTTGTAACGCCCTTCCCACAAAGTGCCGGTGCGTTGGATCTTTTTATTGAGGTGAGGAACATATTGTCGGCCGAGAGACTGCATCAGTTTGGAGACGTGCGCCGGTGAAGGCGCTGTCACCAGCAGGTGCACGTGATTGGTCATCAGTACCCATGCATGGATCTCGATTTCCATCCTGGCGGCATATCTGCCGAGCCAATGGAGATAAGACCAGCGATCGGCCTCCGAGAAGAAGCAGGTTGAGCGGTTAACGCCCCGTTGCGTGATGTGCAACGGGAAACCCGCAAGATCTGATCGGCGACGGCGCGGCATGGCTGGATGAACGCAGCGCCTGGCCAAGTGTTGACCATCGAGGGGGCTTTTCGACCCCGACCCTCCTTTTGGCGGACAGGAATCGACTCTGACCCCGACGGTGCCGTCGGAGGCGTGACTCTGACCCCGTTTGTGGATTACGTAATGCGACTCTGACCCCGCTTTGGGTGGTTCGGGGCGCGAATAGGGCGTTTCGTCGCATGCCGGTGTCGTCCGCCGGGGTGACCGAATACTATCCATGCGTGTTCAAACGGGGGAGTTGGAAAGCCATGCACGTTGTCGAATTGAAGCAAATCTCGAAGACCTATCACCTCGACGCGATCGACGTGCCGGCGCTGGTCGACATCGACCTTGGCGTCCGGCCTGACTGCTTCACGGTCATTTCCGGCGCCTCAGGCAGCGGCAAGACGACACTGCTCAATGTGATCGGGTGCATCGACCTGCCCGATCGAGGCGAACTGATCGTGGCGGGCGAGCCGGTGCAGAAGTTGTCCGACGACGCACTCTCGGATTTCCGCGCGCGGCACATCGGCTTCGTGTTCCAGAACTTCAACCTGCTGCCGGTGCTCACGGCTTACGAAAACATCGAGTACCCGCTGCTGCTTTCCAGAACCCCCGCGCCGGAACGCAAGCGCCGGGTGGAAGCCATGCTCGACGCTGTCGGGCTTTCCGACCGGGCGAAAAACTATCCCGGCCAGCTCTCGGGCGGTCAGCGCCAGCGCGTGGCCATTGCGCGCGCGCTCGCGCCGTCCCCGAAGCTGGTGCTTGCCGACGAGCCGACGGCCAACCTCGACAGCGTGACCGGCGCCGCGATCATCGACCTGATGCGAGCCATGCAGCGCGAGCTGCACGTGTCGTTCGTTTTCTCGTCGCATGACCCGAAGGTGCTCGCCGCAGCGGACGACGCCGTGATGATCCGCGACGGGCGCATCGAAAGGATCGAGCGCCGCGAAGAGAGGGCCGCAGCATGAGGACCTTCTCGCTTGCCCTGCGCAACCTCCTGCGCAATCGCCGCCGCTCGCTCACCACCCTGTTCGCAATGGTGATCGGCACGGTCACGATCCTGATCTTCGGCGGCTTCAGCCGCGATATCACCTACGGCCTGCAAACCGGCTATGTGCTGCGCGGCGGACATCTCCAGGTACAGAAGAAAGACTACTTCCTGTACGGCACCGGCAACCCGGCCGCGTACGGCATCGCCGACTACCAGAAGGTGATCGACGTCATCAAGGTCGACCCGGTGATCGCGCCGATGCTGACCGTGGTGACGCCGACGATCTCGCTCGGCGGCATCGCGGGGAATTTCGCGGCCGGCGTGTCGCGCACGGTCGTCGGTTCCGGCGTGGCGGTGGAGGATCGCAACCGTATGCGGCAGTGGAACGACTACAACCTGAGGATCAATATCCTGCCGTCGCCGCTGACCGGTTCGGCGCCGGACGCCGTCGTCGTAGGGACAGGTGTCGCGCGCGTGCTGGAACTATGCGAGACGCTGGCCGTGCCCAACTGCGTGGCCAAGCCCAAGACGCAGGAACCCGCCGGACCTGGCGCACCCGCTGATATCACCGCGCTCGTCCAGCTCGAAGCCCGTCCGGCCGTGAAGCGGGACGAAGCCCGCATCGAACTCCTCGCCGCCAACGTGCATGGCGCGCCGAATGTGGCTTCCCTTCGGGCCATCAAGGCCGAGCGGCAGGGATTCAAGGAAATCGACGACATGTTCATCGGCATGCACCTCGCGCAGGCTCAGCGCCTGCTGTACGGGAGCGAAAAGCCCCAGGCGACGGCCGTGGTGCTGCAGCTCGTGCACACCAGCCAGATGCCCGCCGCGCGGGCGCGCCTCGAGGAACTGCTGCAGACCTCGCTCAAGGGCGAGCCGCTCGAAGTGCAGGACTTCGAGGCGTTGAACCCGTTCTACGGCCAGGCGATCGGCATGTTCGCGGCGATCTTCGGCTTCATGGCCGTGCTCATCGGGGCAATCGTGCTGTTCACGGTGGGCAACACCATGAGCATGGCCGTGTTCGAGCGCACGACCGAGATCGGGACCCTGCGCGCAATGGGCCTGCGCCGCGCGGGCATCCGGCGCCTGTTCGTCTGCGAAGGATTGCTGCTCGGCCTGATCGGGGCGGTGAGCGGGGTCGCATTCGCGCTGGCCTTCGCCTGGCTCATCAACCACGGCGGCCTGACCTGGCAACCGCCCGGCACGGTGGACAAGTCGCCGCTGACGGTGCGCGTCTGGGGAGAAATGCGCCTGATGCTCGTCACGGGCATAGGGCTGACCGTGGTGTCGGTGATCTCGGCCTGGTGGCCGGCACGCCGCGCCTCGCGCATGATGATTGTCGATGCGCTGCGCCATGTTTGAGGAGAATGCGATGACCGTGCAGAAGCTGGCCCTCTCGCTGCTGTTCGCTGCGTCCGCGGTTGCAGCCCAAGCCGCGCCGACTGCGCAAGCCATCCTTGCAGCCAGCGACGCGGTGCGCAATCCCGACAAGCCGTTTTCCCTCACGGTGGCATTGGTCGAATACAAGGGCGGCAAGCAGACCGACGGCAATACGCTGAACGTTTATTCGAAGGCCGACGCGAACAGCGGCCAGTTCCGCAGCATGATCCGCTTCGTGGCGCCGGTGCGCGATGCCAACAAGCTCATGCTGAAGAACGGCAACGACCTGTGGTTCTACGACCCGTCGAGCAAGGCCAGCATCCGGCTCTCTCCGCAGCAGCGCCTCCTCGGGCAGGCATCGAACGGCGATGTGGTGACCGTGAACCTCGCCAAGGACTACAAGGCGGAGCTGGCCGGCGAGGAAACCGTCCAGGACGGCGAGCGCCAGCAGCGAAAGTGCTACAAGCTCGCGCTGGTGGGCGTGGCCGTCGACGTGACCTACAACAAGATCGAGATGTGGATCGACGTCGCCAGCAGCCGGCCCGTCAAGGCCCGTTTCTACACCGAGAGCGGGCAGCTCCTGAAGACCGCCTACTACCGCCGCTACCAGAAGGAACTGGGCGTCGAGCGGCCCACCGAAGCGGTCATCATCGACGGCCTCGACCCGAACTGGGTGACGGTCATGCGCTACAGCGACTACGCGTATCGCGAGATCCCGGAAGCGTGGCTGCAGCGCGACTACCTGCCGCGTTTCAAGCCGGAGTAGCAAGTGCGCTTTTTCGCCTCGATTGCCTGCCTTTCGGTGGCGATCGCACTCCCGGCCTTTGCCGCAAGCGACGAGGACGCGCTGTCGCTAGCGGACAAGGCGACCATGACGGCGGAGCAGGGCGGCGACTGGAAGATCTTTACCGAAGCGGCCGTGCGCGAGTCCACGCGGCGCGCTACCGGCGAGACGCTCCATGGTGAGCGGCTCACGTTCGATGTTCGCTTCGACAAGGCATTCGCTCCTGGCTGGCGGGCGGTGTTCGCGGATCGCCTCGACATGAACCGCCTGCACGGCAATCCCGGCGACGGCAACATCAACACCCTGAAGGAAGCGTACTTGAGCTGGCAGGCGCAGCCGGACCGCATCGCCGACCTCGGCCGCATTAACGTGCGCAATGGCGTCGCGCTTGGATACAACCCCACCGATTATTTCCGCGTCGGCGCTTTGCGCTCGATCACTTCGCTCGACCCTGCCAGCCTGCGCGAGAACCGCCTCGGCAGCGCCATGGTGCGCGGGCAGGCGTTGTGGGAAAAAGGTTCGGTCACCGGGCTCTATTCGCCCAAACTGGCCGATGCCCCGAACCCGGGCGCGTACAACCTCGACCTCGGGGCGACCAACCAGCGCGATCGCTGGCTCGTCTCGGCCAGCCAGAAGGTCACCGACCACATCAATCCGCAAGTGCTCATTTCTGGCGGCAGGGGCCAGTCGCCGCAACTCGGCTTCAACCTCACAGGATTGATGAACGATGCGACCGTTGCTTACTTCGAGTGGTCGGGCGGGCGGTCTTCTTCGCTGGTGACCCAGGCACTTGGCACCGCGGATGACTCGGCTTTTCGCAACCGGGTGGCCACCGGCGTGTCTTACACCACCGCGGCGAATATCACGCTGACCGCCGAGTACGACTACAACGGCGCCGGCCTCGACAAGAATGCATGGACCGCTTTACGCCGCGGATCGCCCATTGCGTATGGCCGCTATCGCACCTTTGCAGGGACCGTCCAGGACCCGGCGACGCGCCACAACTTCTTCTTTTACGCGACGTGGCAGGACGCGATGATGAAGCACCTCGACCTGACCGCGATGCTGCGCTATGACGCCGTCGATTCCAGCCGCCTGCAGTGGCTCGAAGCGCGCTACCACTGGACGAAAGTCGACCTCGCGCTGCAGGCTCAGCTGAACCTGGGCAAACCCGGCTCGAATTTCGGCGTCCTCGCCGAGCGACGGATCACCCAGGCGATCGTGCGTTATTTTTTCTAGCAATAAGTCGACCCTGACCCCACTTTTTCTAGAGTCCCACGAGCCGCAAGACATGGCCGATGCCTTGCTCGACGCCCTGCGCAAGGCCCAGCTCCATGCCTAGCGTGAAGCCGAGGACGAGGCCAAGTCCGAGATAGAGCACTAACGTGACGAGCACGCCGACCAGCGCGCGCAGCGCCCGCTCGGCGGCTGCGCTGCCGTAGGTCGGCGTCGGGTGCACCGGGGCAGGCAGCGCCGGCTGGCTTGTAACTACGCACTGGGAGAGGACGCGCGCGACTTCGAGCGAAATGCCTGCGCGGACCATGGCCAGGCAGATCACGTCGGGCGAGACGCCGCGCTCGGTGAGGAACTCGAGCGCTTGGAGAAGGCTTCTTCGACCATCGACCGGCCTTGCCTGCGCCTGCAACTGCCTGTCCTGCACTTGCCTGTCGTGCACCTGCAAAGCGGTCATCTCAAGTCCCCCCCGGGGTTCGTCAGTCCTTGAAAGGCTTTCCCTGCTTCTCCAGCCAGTCGGCCCAGCCGGGCATCGACGGATTATGCGGCCGCACCTTGTAGTACGGGATCATGTCGCGCCAGTGCTCGAGCAGGTCCTTGAGCGCATCGACCGCGTCGGGCTGGCCGGCCCGCTTGGGCACGAAGTCGATGCGCAGGTCCGTCCGTGCATACGCTTCGCAGTCGTAGACGATGAGCGCCGCAGAGCGATGGCCGCCGGCATCGCCGCCCTGGTCGCGTCCGGCGACGACCACAGCCATCAGCCGGTTCTCGAACAGGTCGCCTTCCGATTCGCGCCAGGCGCGATCCATCTCCGGCACGACCTTGTCGGTGAGCAGCATGTTGCCCATCACGACGTAGTTCTCGCCGTTGATGGCCTTCGTATGGGTCTTGCAGTGCGATCCAGAAAACACTGCGCTGCGGCCATGGCGGTCGACGATTCCGATCTGGCGATATTCAAAACCGGCATCGGACTCGCGTAATTCCTTGAGCACTTTCTCGGGCGAGTGGCCAAGCGTGAGGAGCTCGATAGCCAGGGGCCCGAGTCCTGGATCCGTATAGGCCTGCGTGCTGATTGCTCCGACGTTGGCGCGGATGAAAGGGCAGCGCCCGCCGACGCAAAGGGGATTGGTCGACTGCGCGATGCCGAGCAGCCCGGTTTTCGCCTCGCGGGCGACGATCGTGAAGGTCATTTGTTTTTGGTCTTTATTTAATTCTAACGGTAGGGATTGGCCTTGAGGCCGAGTTTTTCGAGGTACGCCTTCTTCGGCTCGACCGAGCTCGGGTCCAGCGTGCGCTTTTCATAATAGGAAATCAGCGGCTTGAACCAGTCGAGGTGCCGGCGCAGTTCGCCCACCGGTTCCGCGCTCACGTCGGCGCGCAGGTTGACCAGCGGGAATTCATGCCGGCCGAAGACCACGATTGCGGCGGAGGTCTGGCCTTCTTCCTGGCCGCCGGCGTTACGACCGGCTTCGAGCGCGCGCATGAAGCGCTCCTCGAGTTCTTCTTTTTCGCTGGCGAGGAAGGCCTCGGACATCGAGCGCACGACTTTCTCGCCGACCAGCACGTTGCCCGTGGCGATGTGGCCCGGGCCGACGACTTCACCTGCCCAGGAGCGCGTCTTGTTGCCGGTGCGCACGGCGCTGTTGCCGTAGTAATCCATCACGGCGAACTGACGGTACTCGAAGAAGGGGTCGCCGTCGCACAGGTCGTTGAGCACCTTCTGCGGTGTGTGCCCGAGCTCGACCAGCTTCTTGGCGAGCTGCAGGCGGCGGTAATCGCCATGCGCCTGGATGGTGACGATCCCCTTGCCGGGGACGATGTCCGTGATGCGCCAGCCGACAGCAGGCGTGCTCGTGGCCTGGCAGAAGCCGGCCTTGCCGGTGCGGGTGCAGTGCCCGAGGATGGAGAAGGTCATGGTGGCCTCAGTCGAAAGTGATCTTGGCGGTTTTCACGACGCGGGCCCACTTCTCCTGGTCGCGGGCGAGGAAGCCGTCCATTTCCTCGGGCGAAGCCGACGGCGCGGGCTCCATGCCGGCGAGGACCAGCTTCTCCTTCACGTCCGGCGCTTGCAGGACCGCGGTGAGGTCCTTGAAGAGGCGCTGGATGATCGGCTTCGGCGTCTTGGCAGGCACGAGAAAGCCGTACCAGTTCGAGTACTCGTAGCCCGGCACGCCGGATTCTGCAACGGTCGGCGTATCGGGGAGTTGCGCCGAGCGCTTGAGCGTCGTCACCGCAAGGGCGCGCAGCCTGCCCGAGCGCACCTGCGGCAGGGCGGAAGGGTCGGAAAAGAAATAATCGGTCTGCCCGCTCGCAATCGCCGCCATCCCTTGCACGCCGCTCTGGTAGGGCACGTGGAGCGTGTCGATGCCGGCCATCTGCTTGAAGAGCTCGCCCGCAAGATGCTGGGAGTTGCCGATACCGGCCGATGCATACGTCATCGCGCCGGGCTTGGTCTTCGCCACCGCAATGAGGTCGGCGACCGTCTTGTAGGGAGCATTCGGCGCGACGACCATGATCGGCGTGAGCAGGACGCCTTGCGTCACCCAGGTGAAGTCCTTGAGAGGATCGTAGTTGAGCTTGCGGCCCGAGCCGCCGGCCACCGACAGCGGCGCCGGGGTTCCCAGCAGCAGCGTGTAGCCGTCGGGGGGCGAATGCGCGGCGATGTCCGCGCCGATGATTCCGGTCGCGCCGACCTTGTTGTCGATCACGACAGCCTGCCCGATGTTCGCCGAAAGCTTCTGGCCGACGATGCGCGCCATGATGTCCGGCCCGCCACCCGCGGCGAAGGTCACGATGATGCGGATCGGCTTGGACGGGAAAGTGTCCTGCGCGCTGGTCGGGCCAGCTGCGAGGGCCGCTAGGGTGAAGAGTGCTGCTGCTGCGAGCTTGCTCATTTCTGGCTCCGGGTGAGGTTGGATTCCTCCTCTCGCCAGACTCGCTTTTAAGTCGCCCCTTTACAAGCCCCGTTTCGCACTCGGCTCAATACTCGGCTTAATACTCGGCTTCACACTCGGCTTCGTGCTGGCACGGCTTTCGAGCACGGCGCAGACGGCTGCCGTATCCGACTTGGCAAGCCCCTGCCTCATGGCGGCGTCGTAGACCGCTGCGCTTGCCGTGAACAGTGGCGCGGGACTGCCGAGTTTTTTGAGGAAGTCGCCGATGATCCGCATGTCCTTCTGCCAGACCTCGACCTTCATCGTCGCGTCGCGGTAGCTGCGCTTTGCCATCATCGGGCCGCGCACCTGGAGCATGCGCGAAGCGCCGGCGCCATCGCTCAACACCTTGACGGCGAGTGCGGCGTCGAGGCCGGACTTGCGGGCGAGGATCACTGCCTCCGCTGCGGAGATGTTGTGGATCGCGACAAGCAGGTTCGCCGCGAACTTCATCTTAGAGCCGTTGCCGAAACGGCCAAGGTCGTAATGACCGCGCGCGAAACCCTCGAACACCTTGATGCATTTTCCGATCGCCGTGCGAGGGCCGCTCGCATAGACGACCAAATCTTTCGTGCGCGCTTGCGCGCCGGTGCCGCTCAAGGGGCAGTCGAGCAATGTGGCCTTCGACTTTGCGAGGCGCTTCCTCGCCGCCTCCTTGTCGGCAATCGGCAGCGTGCTGGTCTCGATGACGATGCGGCGGGGATTACGCGCGCTGGCGATTTGACCGGCAACGTCCGCAAGTACTTTCGCGGACGGCAGGGAAGTGATCACGATGTCGACCGAGGCCGCGAGTGCTTCGACATCCCTGGCGACTTGGCCGCCGTTCCTGCGCAGCCTTGCGCGGCAGGCAGGCACCGGGTCGTAGCCAACGACATCGAACCCGCCGCGAACGAGATTGGCCGCCATGGCCGAGCCCATGATGCCCAGCCCGACCATGCCTACACGGGGACGGGACACGCCCGGTCCCCGATTCCTGCGCGCTATAGCCCGGCCTGCGAGACGAATTTCGGGTTCAGGTACGCCTCGATCGCCTCCGTCCCGCCCTCGGAGCCGTAGCCCGAATCCTTCACGCCGCCGAACGGCACTTCGGGAATCGCCAGGCCCAGGTGATTGATGGTGATCATGCCGGTCTCCACCGCATTGGCCACTGCGTTCGCGGTTTTGGCCGACTTGGTCCATGCATA
>JANXRZ010000240.1 GCA_025352885.1 Pseudomonadota bacterium
CGTCGTCGAACCCGAGGACTTACTTCTTCGATGGCCCGATTGGCGTGTACACCCTCGATTCGAACAAGGACGGCAAGCTCGGCCTGACGAATTGCGCAGCGGGCACGTCGATCGACTGCACTTCGAACGGCGACAAGGTGCAGCTGTTCGTCGGGATGCGCCGGGGCGGCCGCACGATCTACGCCCTGGACGTGACTGACCCCACTACGCCCAAGCTGTTGTGGAAGAAAGGCTGTCCTAACCTGGGAAACAACACCGGATGCGACACGGGCTACAGCGAACTCGGCCAGACCTGGTCGGAGCCGAAGCTCGGCTACCTACGCGCTTTCCCCAACAAGCTCGTGCTCATGTTCTCGGCCGGGTATGACCCGACGGTGGAGGACTTCCAGCCTTGCGTGATTACAGCCTGGGATACGACGTCCGTCACCGGCATCAAGAACGTGGTGTTTCCGCAGCCGATGAATTCGACGAATTGCCCGCCGGCGGGAACGGGGACGCAGGTGAACCGCAGCATGGGTCGAGGCATCTTCATCGTCGACGCCGCCGATGGCACGGTGCTGTGGCGCGCAGGCTCCGATGCGGCTGCTGCCACCGACGGGAAGCTCGTGAGTGGCATGACGTACTCGATGCCAGCGGACCTGGCCGTGCTGCGCAACCGCTCGAATACGGCGAACCGGGTCAATACTGTGACCGGGACAGAGAACGTGCCGACCGGCTTCCTCGACCGCATCTATGCAAGCGACACGGGTGGCCAGGTGTGGCGGATAGACGTGGCGAACGCGAATACGGCGCAGTGGACGGTAACCAAGCTCGCGTCCATTGCATCGACCACCGGCACACCGTCGGCAACCAACATGCGCAAGCTCATGTTCCCGCCCGACGTGGTGTACACGAGTGACGGGATCGGGGATTTCGATGCCGTAGTGCTGGGGAGCGGCGACCGGGAGCACCCGTTCGACCAGGTTGTGCAGAACCGCTTCTACATGTTCAAGGACCGGTACACGACCACTATCACGCCTGCGATGTTGCTCGTGCCAGCCACGACGCCTTCCACCATCGGCGACAACAGCACCGACCTCTATGACGTGACGACCAACTACCTCTGCCTGCTTGCGAGTTCCACCTGTACCGCCGTACAAAAGACCGCCGCAAGTGCCGGCTTGCTCGCAGCAAACGGCTGGAAGACCGTGCTCAGCAGCACGGGAGAGAAAACGATCGCTCCGGCGACCACGGCGGCTGGGTCGGTGATCTTCAATACCAACGAGCCAAAGCAGGACACGGTCACCGGCGTTGCGCAGAACGTGGGGGCGAACGCGGGTAATTCCTGCGTATCGGACCTGGGCACTGCCCGGCAGTACGGGATCAGCTTCAAGGACGGAACGCCAACCTATATCTTCAACACGCTGCCCAGCCAGTACGTGCCGACTTCGGGCGGTGGGCGCTTTGCAACCTTCGCCGGCGGCGGATTTCTGCCGACCCCGGTCCCGGTCGTGGTGCAAATTGGCGGGAAGTACTACCAGTCGGTTATTTCGGGGGTCACGACGACCAACCCAGGCGGGCTCAAGCTGCAGACGCGGGTACGCACCTACTGGTACAAGAAAGTCGATTGACCGGCAAAGCTCCCGGATTCCGAAAGGAATCCGGGGTTATCGCGCCTTGGAGGCCTCTGTCGGCGCGGCCGGCGGCGACGCCTGGTCGGCCGGGGGCTTAGGCACTTCCGGAGCGGGCTGGCTCCTGGGCTTGAGCGCGCCGATCTTCGGATAACCGGCCGAGTCGAGGGCCGCATTGTAAGCGCGCTCTTCGAAGCCTTTCTGCACGGCGGATCCAACCAGCATCACCGGCACGCCCGTGCCCCCTGAAACGCTTTTAAGTTCTTCCATCTGCTTGGCGTTGGTAATGCTGATTTCGCCGAACGGGATGCCGCGGTCATTCAGCAGTTTGCGCGCCTCCTGGCATCCCGGGCAGTCCGGGGAGGTATACAGCTTGACGGGCCCAGCTTTGCGCGCGACTTGCAGCGCATAGGGCTCGACCCCATCGGTTTTCGCGGCGTTGAGGTTTTTCTTCTGCACCCCCTTTGCACTCGCGGGCGGAGGCGTGTCGGTGTATTGCACACGTCCCTTCTCATCGGTCCATCGGTATTGCTGCGCGTGCGCCTGGAAGGCAATAAGCAATAGGAGCGCAAGGATTTTCTTCGGGTGCCGCGGCATGGTTGTCTCCGCCGGTCTTAAGGTTGAAAAAATCATGTCACTGGCCCGCTTCGCCCGAGGCCCCTGGAGTCCTTGCCACGGAAGCGAGCTTCCGGGGAAGCGAGAACACCACGTCCTCCTGGATGCCGATGAGCGACGTAACCCGTTTCGCGCCGAGTTCTTTCAGCCGCGCGACGACGGCATCGACCAGCACTTCAGGCGCCGAGGCGCCCGCCGTCACGCCTATGCGTTTCTTGCCGTCGAGCCATTCGGCGCGCAATTCCGTTGCGTTGTCGACCATGTGCGCTTCCGTCCCGCGGCTTTGCGCCACTTCGCGCAGGCGATTGGAGTTTGAGCTGTTCGGCGAGCCCACGACGATGACAAGGTCGCATTGCGGCGCCATGAACTTGACTGCGTCCTGGCGGTTCTGCGTTGCATAGCAGATGTCGTCCTTCTTCGGCCCGACGATCGCAGGAAACCGCTGGCGGAGCGCGGCGACGATGACCTGCGCATCATCGACGGACAGCGTCGTCTGGGTCACATAGGCGAGCTTGGCGGGATCGCGCACTTCGAGCCGCGCCACGTCCTCGAGCGACTCGACGAGGTACATCCCGCCTTCGGCCTGGCCCATCGTGCCCTCGGCCTCCGGGTGGCCGCGATGGCCGATCATGATGATCTCCATGCCCTGCTTGAGCAGCTTTGCGACCTGCACGTGGACTTTGGTGACCAGCGGGCAAGTGGCGTCGAACACGTTCAGGCCGCGCATCTCAGCCTCGCGCCGCACTTCCTGGGCAACGCCGTGCGCGCTGAAGATGACCGTGTTGCCGGCCGGAACCTCGGCCAGCTCCTCGACGAAGACCGCACCCTTGCGTCGCAGGTCGTCCACCACGAACTTGTTGTGCACGATTTCGTGCCGGACGTAGATCGGGCGGCCGTACTGGGCCAGGGCGCGCTCGACGATCTCGATCGCCCTTTCCACGCCCGCGCAAAATCCTCGCGGGTTGGCGAGCAATACCTCAGTTTGCCCTGCTTCGGTCAATGGATCCATATGCGCTTATCTTGCCACGGTTGGCGGTTTTACAAGACCGCGATGACTTCGACTTCGAACCGGATGGGGCGCCCTGCCAGCGGATGGTTGAAATCGACGAGCGCTTCGCCGGCGGCCAATTCCTTCACCAATCCGGGGAGGCGCGTGCCATCCGCCCCGGCAAATTCGATCACCTGCCCCGCTTCGACATGCAAGGTGTCGGGAAATGCGCCTGAGGGAACGCGCTTGAGCAGTTCGTCGCGATAGGCGCCGAACGCCTGCCCCGGCTGCAGCAGGAAGGCGCGACTGTCGCCGGTCTCCAGTCCAACGAGGCAGCTCTCGAGCGCAGGCGCAAGCTCGCCGCTGCCAAGGACGAGGGTCGCCGGATGCCCGCCGAAAGTAGAAAGCACTTCCGCGTGAGGCGGCTCCCCGAGCGCGATCCGGTAATGGAGCGTGAGGTGGCTGGACGATTGCGCTTTCAAGCGCCGTCTCGTACGGGCTTCTGTGCCATGAAGCTCTCGATTATCAGGATCGCGGCGCCGACCGTGATCGCGGAATCCGCAAGATTGAACGCCGGGTAGGTCCAGCCGTAGGCATGAAACAGGAGGAAATCGACGACCTTCCCGTAGGCGATCCGGTCGATGAGGTTGCCCACCGCCCCTCCGAGGATCAATGCGAGCCCCGAATTCAACAGGACGCGTGACGGATGCCGCCATAGCATCCAGCTCACGATTGCGATTGCCCCAAGCGCAATGACCACCAGCAAGGGCGTCTGCCAACCGTCCGCGCCGGCCAGGAAACTGAACGCGGCGCCCTTGTTGTAGACCAGCACGAGGTCGAAGAAGCCCGTGACCCGAAGCGATTCGTTCAATGCGAAGCGCGAGAGGACAAGCAGCTTGGTGGCCTGGTCGAGCACGACGACGACGGCGGCGATCGCGAGCCACGGCAGCATGCGTCGAATCGAGGACGAGGCTCCCATCAGGCGTGCACCCTCTTTTCATCGGCGCCGGCGAGGTTGCCCGCACACCGCCCGCAGATCGTCGGATGCTCGGCATTCGCGCCAACGTCTGCGCGAAAGTGCCAGCACCGCTCGCATTTCGGATGTGGGCTGGGCACGACGCGGGATTGGTCTTCGGGGGCGGCATGGACGCGCGCGTCCGAAGTCAGCAGCACGAAACGCAGGTCGTCACCGAAGCTGCGCAGGAAAGCCGCCCTGTCCGCGCGGGCGTCGAAATCGATTTCCGCAGCAAGGGAGGAGCCGATCTTGCCGGCCGTCCTCAATTCTTCGAGCTGCCTGCGCACGTCCGCCCGGATGGCGCGCATCTTGTCCCAACGCTCGAGGAGCGCGGGAGCCTCCGGGACCTCTGGGAGCGCATGGAGCGTGTGAAAGAAAATGCTGTCGTCCTCTTTCTTGTTGAACACCGCCCACAACTCCTCGGCCGTAAACGAAAGGATGGGCGCCATCAGGCGCACAAGGCTCGAGATGATGTGCCACAAGGCCGTTTGCGCGGACCGGCGCGCATGCGAACCGGGCGCCGTCGTATAGAGGCGGTCCTTGAGAATGTCCAAATAGAACGCGCCGAGGTCTTCGGAGCAGAAGTTCTGTAGGCGCTGGGCGACCAGGTGGAACTGGTAGCGCGCATAGTCGGCTGCCATCTCCGCCTGCAGCTTGGCCATGAGGGCAATCGCGTAGCGGTCGATTTCGACGAGCTCCGTCACGGGAACCGCGTTCGTTGCAATGTCGAAGTCCGACGTGTTTGCAAGCAGGAACCGCAGCGTGTTGCGGATCCTCCGGTAACTTTCCACTACGCGCTTAAGGATTTCCGGCGAGATGGAGAGCTCGCCTGAGTAGTCGGTGCTCGCGACCCATAGCCTCAGGATTTCGGCGCCGAGGCTGCCTGACACCTCTTGGGGGACGACGGTGTTGCCCTTGGACTTGGACATCTTCTTGCCTTGCCCGTCGACGGCGAACCCATGCGTCAGCAGAGCCTTGTAAGGTGGGATGCCGTTCATCATGCAGGAGACGAGCAGCGACGAATGAAACCACCCCCGGTGCTGGTCCGAGCCTTCGAGGTACAAGTCGGCCGGGAACGTGCTCTCGCTTGCGTGCGAGCGCTTGAGGACCGTGAAGTGCGTCGAGCCGGAATCGAACCACACGTCCAGCGTATCCCGGCTTTTCTCATAGTGCGCCGCCTCGGCACCCAGCAAGTCTTCTGTGCTGATGGCCTGCCATGCTTCGATACCTTCAACCTCCACGCGCTTGGCAACCGCTTCGAGAAGTTCGAGCGTCCGCGGATGCAGCTGACCCGTTTCCTTGTGGATGAAGAACGGCATGGGCACGCCCCATTGACGCTGGCGCGACAGCGTCCAGTCCGGCCGGTTGGCGATCATGCCGTGCAGGCGAGCCTGGCCCCATGACGGGAAGAACTGCGTGTTCTCGACTCCGCGCAACGCGGTTGCGCGAAGCGGCTCGGCCGGTCGGGCGCCGTGCCATCCCGGCACCTGCTCCATTCCAGCGAACCACTGGATCGTGGCGCGCAGGATTACGGGCGTCTTGTGGCGCCAGCAATGCATGTAGCTGTGCACGTAGGCTTCGGCAGCGAACAGGGCCCCGCGCGACGCGAGTTCTTCCACGATCTTCGGGTTCGCCTTCCAGATCATCATTCCGCCGAAGAGCGGCAACGCCGGGACATATTTGCCGTCGCCCATCACAGGCGTGAGGATCTCGTCGTCCTTCAGGCCATTGCGCCGGCAGGACTCGAAGTCCTCCACGCCATAAGCCGGCGACGAATGCACGATGCCGGTGCCCGTATCGAGCGTCACGTAGTCGCCGAGATACACAGGCGATGTCCGATCGTAAAACGGGTGTCGGAATGCAATGTGGTCGAGCGCAGCCCCTTTGCAGGTCGCAAGCGTGGTGCCGGAAAGCTTGTAGCGGGCCAAGCACACCGCCTGCAACTCCGCGGCAAGGATCAGCAGTCCCCTATCGGTATCGACCAGGGTGTAGTCGATCTCCGGGTGGACGTTTAGCGCCTGGTTGGCCGGAAGGGTCCACGGAGTCGTAGTCCAAATGACCGCGAATCCGGGCTTCTCGGGCAACGCGGGCAGGCCGAAGGCGGCGGCCAGTTTCTGCGGTTCCGCGAAGCCAAAGCCGACGTCCACTGCAATGTCCTTGCGATCTTCATATTCGACCTCTGCCTCTGCAAGCGCAGAGCCGCAGTCGAAGCACCAGTTCACCGGTTTCAAGCCGCGAAAGACATAGCCTTTCTGCAGCAGCACGCCCAGGGTACGGATCTCGTCGGCCTCGTTTCCGGGCGCCATGGTGAGGTAAGGGTTGTCCCAATCGCCGAGCAGGCCCAAGCGCTGGAAATCCTTTTTCTGCCGCTCGACCTGCTCGGTGGCATAGGTGCGACAAAGGCGCAGCGTCTCGGCGGTCGGCAGGTTGCGGCCGTGCAGCTTCTCGATCTGGGCTTCGATGGGCATGCCGTGGCAATCCCATCCCGGCACATAAGGCGCGTCGAACCCGGCGATCAGTTTCGACTTTACGATCGTGTCCTTGAGGATCTTGTTGACCGCATGGCCGATGTGGATGTCGCCGTTCGCATAGGGCGGGCCGTCATGCAGGACGAAACGCGGACGACCGCTCACGACAGCCCTCAGGCGCTTGTAGAGGCCTTTGTCCTGCCACGCCTTGACCCATTGCGGCTCGCGCCGGGCGAGGTCGCCTTTCATCGGGAAAGCGGTGTCCGGCAGGTTCAGCGTTTTCTTGTAGTCAGCCATGGCTCTTCGCAGCAAAAAAATCGCGCGCATTCGCGGCATCCCGCGCAATCGCATCCTTGAGCGTTTCGAGATCGGGATACTTCTCCTCGTCGCGCAGCTTGTGCAAAAACTTCACTTCAATCCGCCTGCCGTACAGGTCCCCATCGAACTCGAGGAGGTGCGCTTCAAGCAACGGCACGCCGCTTTCCATTACGGTCGGCCGCACGCCTATGCTCGCCACCGCGCGCTGCGGGATTGCTTCAACCGAAGGCACGCCAAGCACCTCCACGACGAAGATGCCCGCAAGGGGCGGCGGATGCGGCAGCCGGATGTTCGCGGTTGCAAATCCCAGTTCGCGCCCGAGCTTGTCGCCATGGGCCACCCGCCCTGCAATCGAATAGGGACGGCCCAACAAAGCGGCGGCCTGTTCCAGGTCACCTCGCTGGAGCGCCGAGCGCACCGCCGAGCTCGAGATTCGTTCGCCGGCATTGCAGACTTCAGGCATCGCCTCCAGCTCGAAGCCGTGGAGCCGTGCCGCCTGCTCAAGCTGCGCGTAATCGCCTGCGCGCTTTGCGCCAAACCGGAAATCACGTCCGACCAGGAGCCACGTGCATCCCAGTCCCTTCACCAGCACGTCTTCGATGAACCGCGCAGGCGATTGCGACGCGAAGTTCGCGTTGAAGCGCGCCACGTGGACTCGGTCGATCCCGGCATCGCGAAGGACGTGAAGTTTGGCCGACAGGCGAGTGAGCCTTGCCGGCGCGGCCTGGGGGGTGAAAAACTCCCTCGGATGCGGCTCGAAAGTCAGTACGCAGGATGGCACGCCCAACTCGGAGGCCTTGCGCTTCAGGCGTTCGAGCATTGCCCGATGGCCGCGGTGCACGCCGTCGAAATTGCCGACCGTAACCGCCAGCCGGCCGGTTCCCGCCGCCGTCGCAAGCGGGGAGCGTGATGCCGCGGTTATGCCCTGAAGGGATCCATGCGTGACGAGCATTCAAAGGCGCTGTAAAATTTTGAATTATAGCGGAATTCACCTCTCTGACCGCCCGGCTCCCGAGGAGGAAAAGCGTGAAAACACTTGAAGACCAGATGGCTTTTTACGCGGCCTATCACCAGGACACGCGCAACAAGATCACGCACTTCGTCGGCGTGCCCGCAATCGTGCTCGCGGTGATGGTTGGATTGGGGTGGCTGCGCATCGAGGCCGCCGGTGCCACGATAAGCGGTGCCATGGTCATCACGGCACTGATCATCGCTTATTACGTGCTGCTGGACCTGCCCCTTGGACTGGCTATGACGGTGGTGCTGGGCGGGTTGCTTTACTGCGCCGAGGCGATTGCCGTCTTGCCGCTCAAAGAAAGTGTGGCGTGGTTCATGGCACTGTTCGTGGGCGGCTGGATCGTGCAACTGGTCGGCCACGTTTTCGAAGGCCGGAAGCCGGCCCTTGCAGATAACCTTTTCCAGATTTTTGTCGCGCCGATCTTCTTGTGCGCGGAGGTATTTTTTGCGCTGGGCTACAAACCCTCCGTGCATGCGGCGGTGCAAAAGCGCGCCCTCGAAATGCGCGCTCAAGCCGGCGTAGGGCACGCCACCGTCGCTTGAATCATCCGGTCAGTTGAGCTTGGCGCACCGCAAAGTCAAATCGATCACCCGTGCGCGAATCTCGTCCGCGTCGGCAGCTTCCGGCTCGCGTTCGAGATAGTCGGTCAGGTCTTTGAGGGCGGCGCGAAAAGCCTCGAGCTTCTGAAAGGCCAGTCCACGATCGCGCAGTTCCTGATGAGCATCGGGCTGCACCATCAGGAGACGGTTCAGGACCTGCAACACTCGTTGCGGCTCATCTTTTTCCCGATAGATGTTCTTCAGGTTGCGCAGCACCCGCGCAAGGACCTGGCGGTGGCTGGCCGGCTCGAGGAACTGGTCGAGTGGCAGCTCGGCGGCAACTTCGTCCGGTGAACGCAACCCCGCCTGGCCGCTTCCCGCGATCACGCGCTTCAGCAGCTTGCGAAGGTCGTGCTCGGAGACCGGCTCCCCGCCTGAAAATGGGTCGAGGACCAGCGTGCTTCCCCGCAAGGCCAGGCGGACAAGGAAGTGGCCGGGGAAGGAAATGCCTTCGAGCGGCAATCCGATCTTCCTGCCGATCTCCATGTACAGGATCGAAAGGGAGATGGGGATGCCGCGCCGGCGCTCGAGCACTTCGTTCAGGTAGCTGTTGCGCGGGTCGTAATAATCCTCCGCGTTGCCGGTAAAGCCCAGGTCCTCGAAGAGGAACTGGTTCAGGCCGATGACCTTCGCTTGCGCATCCGCCTGGAGCAGGCGACCACGCAACCGCGCGGCCATCCTCTCGATCTCGGCCAGGTAATGGTTGACGTCGAGATTCTCGTAGGCGTCTTCGGCAATCAGCAGGCACGCCTCGGCCAGGCTGAAACGGTCCGTGCCATGGGACAGCAACTCGGCCAACCGACCGCCCTCCGCCATTGGCTACTCAGCCCCCCTGCGCGAAAAGTCCTGCGGACGGAATCCCAATGCGAGCAGGCATACCGAATACACGGCAGCGCCAAGCACAACCAATCCGCCCAGTGCAGGCAGGCGCATTTTCCAGCCGACCGCGAGCCACCAGTCCGAAGGACCCATCGCAAGCCACAGGGCGCCCGCCATTGCACTGACTGCGATCACAATGCGAAGCGCGAAGGCGCCCCAGCCAGGCTGCGGCGAATAGATTCGATGCTGCCGGAGCTTCGCGTAAAGCAGGCCGGCGTTGAGGCAGGCACCCAGGCCGATCGCGAGAGCGAGTCCTGCGTGCTTGAGGGGCCAGACGAAAGCCAGGTTCATCAGTTGTGTAGCCACCAGCGTGAACACGCCGATTTTGACTGGCGTGATGACATTTTGCCGCGCGTAAAAGCCCGGCGCGAGAATTTTCACCAGGATCATGCCGACCAGGCCGATGCTGTAAGCAACCAGGGCGTCCCGGGTCTGCCACGCATCGCCGGCGCTGAAGCGCCCGTAGTGGAACAGCGATGCGATAAGTGGAATCGCGAGGACGGCCAGGGCCGCCGCTGCCGGTAGCGCCAGCATCAGGGTCAGGCGCAAGCCCCAATCGAGCAGCTTTGAATATTCGGCCGTATTCGCGTCGGCGTGATATTTGGACAGGCTTGGCAGCAGAATGGTGCCAAGCGCGACGCCCAGCATGCCTGCCGGGAACTCCATGAGGCGGTCCGCGTAGTAGAGCCACGACACGCTTCCGGTAATGAGGAACGAGGCGAAGATCGTGTTGATCACCAGCGAAATCTGGCTGATCGATACCCCGAACAGCGCCGGCAGCATGAGCTTGAGGACGCGCTTCAGGCCCGGATGGTGGAGATTCAACTTCCAGCGGGGCAACAAGCCTATGCGGGCGAGAAAGGGCACCTGAAAGGCAAGCTGGAGCACACCCCCGGCGAACACGGCCCATCCAAGCACCATCACCGGCGGATCGAAGTACGGCGCAAGGAACGCCGCGCAGACGATGAAGGAGACGTTCAGCAGGACGGGGGTGAAGGCCGGCACCGCAAACCGGTTGTGCGTATTCAGGATCCCCGCGGCAAGCGCAACCAGGGAGATAAAAAAGAGGTATGGAAAAGTGATCCGCAGCAGGTCTACGGTTATCGCGAATTTCGCCGGGTCGGACGCAAAGCCCGGGGCGGAGATGTAGACGACCACAGGGGCGAGCGCCACGCCGAGCGCGGTCACGACGACGAGTGCAATGCCGAGCAGCGTCGCCACACAGTCGACCAGTTCGCGGGTTTCCTGCGGGGAATGGCGGTTCTTGTACTCGGAGAGAATCGGGACGAAAGCCTGTGAGAAGGCGCCTTCCGCAAACATTCGGCGAAACAGGTTCGGCAGGCGAAAAGCCACGAAGAAAGCGTCGGTTGCAGCGGCCGCTCCGAACGTGAGCGCGATGATCGCGTCCCTCACGTAGCCAAGGATGCGCGAAATGAACGTCATCCCGCTGACCGTGGCCAGCGCGCGAAGCAGGTTCATGGCGCCGTCGCCCGCCGCCCGAGCGCCGTTGGGCGGCTCCACAGCATGGCCTGAAATGCCTTGCCCGTCCGGGGCTTAACCGCTAGAATGCGCGCCTTTTCCGACACCGGTCCGAGTCCATGGCCAATACCGCTTCCTCGCGCAAAAGCGCACGCACCTCCGAAATTCGCCGCCAGCGAAACGCGAGCCTGTCCTCGACCATGCGCACGGCGATCAAGAACGTCAAGAAAGCCGTCGCCAGCGGCGACAAGGCCGCTGCGGCCGCAGCCCTGAACGCCTCGGTCAGCAAGATCGACCGCACAGCGTCTAAAGGCGTGATCCACAGGAATGCCGCCGCGCGCCACAAGTCGCGCCTCGCCCAGGCCGTCAAGTCCCTGGAAAAGTAAGCCCGCGGGCCGGCTAGGCATCCGCGCCGGCGCCCCGCTCCAGTTCCGCAAGTTTCGTCCTTTCAGGCGGCCGGCCCGGCCGTACCCTGAGATCGTTGTCCTTGGCGAAGCTGAGCAGGAACCGGAAGGCCATCGGCTCGACACCTTCGAGCCGCATGTCGACGACGACACACCGGATACCGTTAGACGTGATCGGGTGAACGTAAGGCGAATACGCAAGGTGCTGGTCGCTGCCGAATGCGGCCATCACGCCGCAGAGCCGCTCGGCCCAATCGCTCGGCCGAAACGACTTGCCTTCCTCGGTGGTGCCCTGGATGACGAACTCGACGGGGATGTCGGGCATGGCGCTAAACCGCGGGGAAGTAAGCGAAATTATACTGTGATAACATCATTTAAACGGCGGCCACCCCCGCCGTTTTTGCATTTGGGGAGGGTTATTCATGTCCCACGTTATGAACACGTACGCCCGCCTGCCGGTGGCCTTCGTCCGCGGCGAGGGGGTCTGGCTCTGGGACCAGTCCGGCAAGAAATACCTCGACGGCCTTGCAGGCATCGCCGTGAACACGCTCGGGTACGGCCATCCGGCCCTTGTGAAGGCGCTCACTGAGCGTATCGCAAGCGGGATCACGCATACCTCCAACCTCTTCAACATCCCGGACCAGGAAGCCGCCGCCGACCGCATTGCCGAAATCACCGGCCTGGATGAAGTGTTCTTCTGCAATTCGGGATGCGAAGCGAATGAGGCCGCCATCAAGGTGGCGCGACTGTATGGGCACAAGCGCGGCGTGGAGCGCCCCGAAATTATCGTGTTCGAGCACGCCTTTCACGGGCGCACGCTTGCTACGCTGTCGGCAACCGGCAGTCGCAAGGTCCAGGCGGGCTTCGAGCCGCTCGTGTCCGGCTTCGTGCGGGTCCAACTCGATGACCTCGATGCGGTTCGCGCAGTGGCCGAGCGCAACAAGAACGTCGTCGCCGTCCTGATCGAGCCCATCCAGGGAGAGGGCGGCATCCATGTGCCGCGCATGGAGTACCTGCGCGGCCTCAAGGACATCTGTGACCAGCACGAGTGGCTATTCATGGCGGACGAGGTGCAATGCGGGCTTGGACGGACCGGCCAATGGTTCGTCTACCAGCATGCCGGCTTCCAGCCCGATGTGCTGCCGCTGGCCAAAGGCCTGGGAGGCGGCGTAGCTGTGGGCGCATGCGTGACCGGCAATCGCGCGAAAGGCATCTTCACGCCCGGCAAGCACGGCTCGACGTTCGGCGGCAATCCTCTCGCGTGCACCGCCGTCGTTGCAACCCTCGACGCGATGAAGAAAGAAAATCTCCTTGGCAATGCGACCGCCGTTGGCAGGACGATCCGCGATGGATTAGTCGAAGCGCTCAAGGGCACGGCCGGTGTCGTGGAGGTGCGCGGCATGGGCCTCATGATCGGGATCGAGCTCGACCGCCCCTGTGCCGAGATCGTTTCCATGGCGCTCGAAAACGGCCTCGTCCTGAACGTCACGGCAGACAGCGTCATCCGCCTGCTGCCCCCGCTTGTCATGACCGAAGCCGAAGGTCGCCAGCTGGTGGACATCCTTGCGCCAGTCATCAAGGTATTCCTCGCCAGGCCGGTGGCGGCCGCCCCGTCCGCCAAGGCCGGGTAAGCATGTCGATCCGCCACTTCCTGCAGATCAGGGACCTGTCGCGCGACGAGATGCACCACCTCTTCCAGCGCACGCGCTGGATCAAGGACAAGTTCAAGCGCTACGAGCGGTTCTGGCCGCTCGAGGACCGCACGCTGGTCATGATCTTCGAGAAGCAATCGACGCGCACCCGGCTTTCGTTCGAGGCGGGGATGCACCAACTCGGCGGCGCCGCGATCTTCCTGTCCACCCGGGATTCGCAGCTTGGGCGGGGCGAGCCGGTGGAGGACGCCGCGCAGGTGATCTCGCGCATGTGCGACATCGTGATGATCCGTACATTCGAGCAGGAAATCGTCGAGCGCTTCGCGGCCAACTCCCGGGTCCCGGTGATCAATGGGCTCACGAACGAATATCATCCCTGCCAGATCCTCGCGGACATCTACACCTACATCGAGCAACGCGGCGACATTCGGGGCAAGACGGTGGCCTGGATCGGCGATTCGAACAATGTGTGCAATACGTGGCTGCAGGCGGCCGAGGTGCTCGACTTCAATGTCCACGTCTCGACGCCTCCGGGATACGAAGTGGAGCCGGAACGCGCCAACCTGTACGGCACCGGGCATTACGAGGAATTCACCGACCCGATGGAAGCGGCCAAAGGTGCTGATCTCGTTACGACGGACGTGTGGACCAGCATGGGCTTCGAAGCCGAGAACGAGGCGCGCAAGAAAGATTTCGAAGACTGGCAAGTCGATGCCGACATGATGCGGATCGCAGCGAAAGAGGCCGTCTTCATGCACTGCCTGCCCGCCCATCGCGGAGAGGAAGTCTCGGCCGAGGTCATCGACGGCCCGTGGAGCGTTGTGTGGGAAGAGGCCGAGAACCGGCTCCACTCGCAGAAAGCCCTCATGGAATTCCTCCTGCTCGGCGGCAACAAGGGCAACCTGATCTGATTTGACCGGCAAGCCGGTTACGCGAATAACGACACATAGGCGTTTTACATGGCAAAGAAAGATAGCAAGGTCTCCAAGGTCGTCCTCGCCTACTCGGGCGGGCTCGACACTTCGGTCATTCTCAAGTGGCTCCAGGATGTGTATGGCTGCGAGGTCGTCACGTTCACAGCGGACATCGGCCAGGGCGGGGAAGTCGCGCCCGCGCGCGCCAAGGCCCTCAAGATGGGCATCCGCAAGGAGAACATCTTCATCGAGGACCTGCGCGAGGAGTTCGTGCGGGACTTCGTGTTCCCGATGTTCCGCGCCAACACGCTTTATGAAGGCGAATACCTCCTTGGCACCTCGATTGCCAGGCCGCTGATCGCCAAGCAGCTCGTGGCAATCGCCAAAAAGACCGGCGCCGATGCGATCTCGCATGGCGCGACCGGCAAGGGGAACGACCAGGTGCGTTTCGAACTCGGCGCCTATGCGCTCATGCCGGACGTCAAGATCATTGCGCCGTGGCGCGAATGGGACCTGCTCTCGCGCGAGAAGCTGCTCGCCTATGCGGACAAGCACGCGATTCCCGTCGACTTCAAGAAGCGCGCATCTAATAAACGCGGCGGAGGCGCGCCTTATTCGATGGACGCCAACCTGCTGCACATCTCCTACGAAGGCGGCATTCTCGAAGACCCCAACTATGCGCCCGAGGAGTCGATGTGGCGCCTGACGGTGTCGCCGGAGAAAGCGCCGAACAAGCCCGAGGTCATCGAGCTCACCTTCGAACGGGGCGACATCGTCGCGCTGAACGGTCGCAAGCTCTCGCCGGCGGCCGCGCTCACGGAACTCAACCGCATCGGCGGCAAGCACGGCATCGGGCGTCTTGACCTCGTAGAGAACCGCTACGTCGGCATGAAGTCCCGCGGCTGCTACGAAACGCCCGGCGGGACCATCATGTGGAAGGCGCATCGGGCAATCGAGTCGATCACGATGGATCGCGAAGTGCTCGCGCTCAAGGACGACCTCATGCCGCGGTACGCGCGGCTCATCTATAACGGCTACTGGTTCTCCCCCGAGAGAAAACTCCTGCAGGTGCTGATCGACGACTCGCAGAAGACCGTCAATGGCAAAGTGCGCATCAAGCTCTATAAGGGCACGATGATGGTGGTCGGACGCGAATCGCCGGGCGACTCCTTGTTCGACATGAAAATCTCGACCTTCGACGACGATGGCGGCGCCTACAACCAGGCCGATGCCGGCGGGTTCATCAAGCTGAACGCCCTGCGCCTGAGGATTGCCGCCAATCTCGCATCGGGCAAGAAGAGGGGCAAACGCTAGCCATGCGGCGCGGGCTCTCTGCGATCTTGCTTGCAGGCGCCCTCCTCTTTAACTGCGCGCTCTCGGGCGCTGCGCCGTTCACCGTCCAGCTGGGGCAGGACCGGGTCACGTTCGACACGCCACCGGGCTTTGCCGATACCGCGGCGTTCGGCTCGCCACGCCTCACGGAACTAGCCGAAAACCTTGCCGACCCGAGCAGCCGGGTGCTCGTCTTTGCGCTGTCCGATTCGGATGCCCGGCGCTTTTCCGGGGGCGATGCGCTGGACCTGCGCCGGTACCTGCTGGCGGTCACCCCGCGCGCCAAGGAACGCGAGCGCATGAGCGCCGCGGAATTCGGCAAGCTCGTGGACGAAATCGAGCGCAACTTCGACCCCGCCTTCGCCTCGCCGGAAGACTACCGGGTGTATATGAAAGGCCGCCAGGCAGGGCAAAGCCACCTGCTCGACAAACTGCGGCGCGAACCGCAGATCATCAGCCTGTTGTACGGCACCCAGATTCCGCAGCCCCCGTCGAGCTTCTGGCGCGAGGAAAAGCCGCCGGCCTATAAGCTCTCCACCACGACGCTCGCGCTGGTCGGTGGACGTGCGCTCTACCTCTTCGCTTTCAGCGCCTACGATTCGCCCGCGGACGTTTTCTGGATCCGCGCGATCACCCAAAGCTGGGTGGAGCAGCTGCAGCACCTGAACAAGTAGGCGCCGCCTTCCGAGACGGCAGTTCAGTCGATCGAGATTTTGGCCTTCTTGACGATCGCGGCGTACTTCTCGACGTCCTTGCGCCAGATCGCCGTGAATTCCTCCGGCGCCATTGGCCTGGGCTCAAGGCCGCGGGACAACATCTGCTCCTGCACTTTCGGGTCCCTGAGCGCCTTCACGAACTCCGCGTTGAGCGAATTGATGATGGGCTTGGGCGTTGCAGCGGGGGCAAACATCGCAAACCAGGCGAGGACTTCAAAGCCCGGGAGGCCCGCCTCGTTCAGCGTCGGCACATCCGGCAGGGGCGTTGAGCGGGTCATCGATGTGACCGCAATCGGACGCAGGCGACCCGCCTTCACGTTCGGGACGGCGGCCGAGATGTTCTCGAAAAGGATCTGGACTTCACCACCGAGCACGGCGGTCATGGACGGCCCGCTGCCTTTGAACGGCACATGCAGCAGGTCGATGCCGGCCGCATCCTTGAACATCTCGCCCGAGATGTGCACGGAGGTTCCCGTGCCGGGGGAGGAGAAGTTGAGCTTTCCCGGATTGGCCTTGGCGTACGCGATCAATTCCTTCACGTTCGTGGCGGGCACCGCCGGATTTACCGCGATGATGTTGGCCGTCGCCCCGAGCATCGTGATGCCCGCAAAGTCGCGAAGCACGTCGTAGGGCAGCTTCTTGAAGACGCTCGGCTGTATCGCGTGCGTGGAGCTTGGCCCCAACACCAGCGTGTAGCCGTCCGGCGCGGATTTCGCCACGAAATCGCTTCCGATCTGGCCGTCGGCGCCCGGCTTCGTTTCGATGACCAGTTTCCAGCCGGTGTTCTCCATGATCTTCTGGGCGACCACGCGGCCGACGAAATCGGAGGTACCGCCGGGCGCAAACGGGCTGACGATGATGATCGGCTTGGACGGATATTGCTGGGCACCGGCCAGGCCGGAGACCGCAACAAGGCAAGCCGAAACGAGAAGCTTTAAACGAGTTTTCATTTTTCCCTCTGTTCGCAGAATGAATTCGCGATTGATTCACTGTAGGCGGGGCGCCTACTATCAGTCAAGCAATCCATATACCATCCCCGGTCGCCTTTTCACTCTGCCGTTTTATGAATTCGCATGCGCTCACACCGCTGATGCATCCCGGCTCGATCGCCGTCCTCGGTGCTTCTCCTCGGCCAAACACACTTGGCAACAATGCGGTCGCCAACCTGCTCCGATTCGGCTATGGCGGCAGCATCTTCCCGGTGCATCCGACGGCCTCTGAAGTCGCGGGACTCAAAGCCTATGCGAATCTTGCATCGCTGCCGAAGGCGCCCGACTGCGCGGTGATTGCGCTCTCATACGACAAGGTATTGCCTGCGCTCATCGACGCCGCTGCCAAAGGCGTGCGGTCGGCCGTGGTGTTCGCGAGCGGCTTTGCCGAAACCGACGATGCAGGTAAAGCCCTCCAGAACGAACTCCAGGCGGCGTGCTTGCGAACGGGCATGGTCATCTGCGGGCCGAATTGCCTCGGTCTGGTGAACGTAACGAAACGCATCTCGCTTTACAGCTCGTCGGTGCCGGAAGGCTTGCGCGCAGGCGGGCTCGCCGTCGTGTCGCACTCGGGCTCGGGCTGCATTGCGCTGTCCACGCTCGGACGCTTCGGCATGTCTTATTTGGTGTCTGCGGGAAACGCGGCGGTCGTCGACATGGCCGAGTACCTGGAGTTTCTTGCCGAGGACGAGGCCACGCGCGTGGCGGCCCTGTTCATGGAACAGATGCGCGACCCGGCCCGCTTTGCCCAGGCGATGGCGGCGATGCATCGCGCAGGCAAACCCGTGATCGTGCTGAAGGTGGGCCGATCGACCAAAGGCGCGGCTGCATCGGCCGCGCACACCGGTTCGCTTGCCGGATCGGCCGAGGCTTACGCGGATTTTTTCCGCCGAACGGGCGCCATCGCGGTCGATGACCTCGACGAGATGGCCGAGAGCATTGCGTTGATGCTCGCGGTCCGGAAACTTCCACGAGGCGATGGGCTCGGCATGATTTCGGTGAGTGGCGGCGAGACGGCGATGCTCTGCGACGTGGCGGACCGCACCGGCGTGAAGCTGCCCGACCCTGTCGATGAGACGAAAGCCCGATTGCGCAGCGCCCTGCCCGGATTCGGCACGGCTTCGAACCCGCTGGACGCCACCGGCAACGCGGTCTACGACGTATCCGTGTACGGGGCGTGCATGGAGGCGCTCGCATCGGACCCCGGCATTTCGCTCGTCGCTGTCGCCCAGGACTGCTCGCCCGGCCTGTCCAAGCTCGGCTCGGAAAACTACCGCCGCATTGCCGACAAGGTCGCCGCCGTCGCGGCGCGTCTGGACAAACCGGTCGTCTTCTTCAACCCGACCGCCGGCGCCGTGCATCCGCATGTGATCGAGCCATTTGCCGATACCGAGGTGGCGGTCCTGCAGGGAACCCGCGGCAGCCTGCTCGCCATTCGCCGGTTGTTCGAATACGCGAAGGCGCGCCAGAAGGCGCCTCCGCTAACGCCGCCCGAGGCAGTGGCGGATCAGGCCTGGCGCGCGCGCCTTCAGTCGGGCAGTCCCTTCACCGAGCGGGAAGCAAAGCAGTTCCTCTCCGCATGCGGCGTCCCGGTCACCCGGGAAACGCTCGCGCGCTCCGAAACAGAAGCGGTCGCGGCCGCAACGAAGCTCGGCTACCCGGTCGTAATGAAGATCGAGTCGGCCGACATCCAGCACAAGACCGAAGTCGGTGGTGTAAAGGTCGGCCTTGCGAACGCCGAGGCCGTGGCGGAGGCCTACCGCGCCATCCTGGCCTCCGTGAAGGACAAAGCGCCCAAGGCTTCGATCACCGGCGTCGTCGTGCAGGAAATGGTGGCGGGCGGGATCGAGATGATCGTTGGCGTCACCCAGTGCCCGCCGTTCGGAATGGGCATCGTTACCGGCACGGGCGGCATCCTGGTCGAGTTGGTGAAAGACGCCTCACTCAGGCTCGCGCCCCTTGATCATGAAAGCGCGCTCGAACTCATTGCCTCCACGCGCGCAAGCACGCTGCTCGCCGGATTTCGCGGCCGACCGCCTGCAGACGTGGACGCGCTGGCGATCCTGCTCGTCACCCTTTCGTCGGTCGCCGTGACCTACGGCGATCTCCTCGAAGCAATCGACCTCAACCCGGTCGCCGTGCTGCCTTCCGGCGGCGGCGTGCGCGTGCTGGATGCGCTGGTCATCCCGAAAAAGCCTTCCCACTGAAAGGATCTCCCATGGCCGCCTACTCCACGGTCACGCTCGAGCGTGACGGCATCGTTGCGGTGCTCACCCTGAACCGCCCCGACAAGATGAACTCGCTCTCCGACCAGCTGCTTTCCGACTTCCGCGGCGCGATGGCAGAGCTCGAGGCCGACGAATCGGTGCGCGCGCTGATCGTCACGGGCAACGGCCGCGCTTTCAGCGCGGGCTTTGACATCAGCCCGAAGGAAAAGCCGCGCACGACCGTGCAGGACTGGCGGGACCACGCCAAGGACGGTAACGAGACCTGGCTTAAGGTCTGGAGGTCGCGGCTGCCGGTCGTTGCGGCAATCAACGGCTACTGCCTGGGCGGAGGCTGCGACCTTTCGATGACCTGCGACTACACCGTATCGGCCGATACGGCGACGTTCGGCGAGCCGGAAATCGAGTTCTGCTCGGCGCCCCCCTTCATGATCATGCCGTGGGTGCTCGGCATGAAGCACGCCAAGGAACTGCTGCTCCTCGGCGAGCGCGTGAGCGCCCAGGAGGCGTACCGCATGGGGCTCGTGAACAAGGTCGTGCCGGCCGCCGACCTCATGGCCGAGGCAAAGAAGGTTGCCCTGCGCATGGCGCGCCTGCCGGCGATCGCGATGAAACAGAACAAGGAGATGCTCAACCGGGGCTACGACATGCGCGGGTTCATCGCCAACCTCGAGTATGGCCAGGAGATGTTCTGCCTGACCTCTATGGCGCCCTCCCCCGAAGGCGCGGAGTTCCGCAAGGTGGCGAAGGAGCAGGGCCTCAAGGCGGCGATCAAGTGGCGCGACGAGAAATTCAAGTGAAAAGATAAAATAGCCGCCCGCTAGACCCGTAAAAGGAGTCGCCATGCCCTCGTTCGATATCGTTTCAGAACCGAACACGCAGGAAGTGAAGAACGCCATCGAGCAGACCAACAAGGAGGTCTCCACGCGCTTCGACTTCAAGGGCACCGACGCGCGCGTGGACCAGAAGGACCTCGAGCTCACGGCGTATGCGGACAGCGAACCCAGGCTCGACCAGGTGCTCGAAGTCATGCGCATCAAGCTCGCCAAGCGCGGCGTCGACATCCGCTACTTGGAGATGGACGACCCGGAGAAAATCGGCGGCGACAGGGTGAAGCGCGTGATCACCGTGAAGACTGGGCTGCCGACGGAGAAATCCAAGGCCATCGCCAAGCTGATCAAGGAAGCCAAGATCAAGGTGACGACCAGCATCCAGGGCGACGCATTGCGGGTGCAGGGCGCAAAGAAGGACACGCTCCAGGAGGCGATCCAGCTGGTGCGCTCGAAGGTCGAGGACATCCCCCTGCAGTTCACCAATTTCAGGGATTAGGGTTTCGACCTCCAGGCGGCGACTGCCTCTCCTGCCAATTCTCGTACCGGTACCGGTACATTAAAGGGGTACTACGATTTGGACAGACCCGCGGTCCACTTGTCGTAGAGGCGGTCGGCCACGTGATGCAGGTTGACGATCCGCACGTCGATGTCGACCTCCATCTCTTCCGGCTTCTGCACCGCCGGGCTCCTTGCGGCATCGATTTCCTCCCGCCCGCCGGTGTACCAGGTCCTGATCATTTCCGGGGTCATCTCGATGTGACACTGCAGGCCAAGGTGTCGGCCGATCACGAATCCCTGGTTCACGCAGTGGGTCGAGGCCGCGATGCGGGTGCCGCCCGGCGGGATCGTGAAGGTCTCGCCGTGCCACTGGAACGAAAGGAACGGTTCCACGTCGCCGAACCACTCGCGCGCGAGCGCATTGTCGGCGACACGCACTTCGGTCCAGCCGATCTCCTTCACGGGATTGACGCTCACGCTGCCGCCGAGCGCCTTGGACATCAGCTGCCCGCCCAGGCAGTGCCCGATCACGGGGACGTCTTTCCTCACCGCCTCGCGAATGAATTCGAGAGTCGGGTCCACCCAAGGGAGCGGGTCATTGACGCTCATCGGCCCGCCCATGAATGCGATGCCCGCGAAGTCCCGCGCATTGCGCGGCACGGGCTCCCCGCTGTCGAGGGCAACGAGCTTCCAGGGCAGCGATTTGCGCTCGAGGTATGTGGCAAAATAACCCGGGCCCTCGCTGCTGGAATGTCTAAAAATGGCAATCGGTTTCATGCGCTTCTCGGCCTTCTTCCGGTTCCCAGATTGTAAAGGGCGCAATGCGGCCGCAGTAGCCATGCTCGGCGCTTTTTCACTGGCCGCCCAGGCCGCGGACGTCACCCTGATTGGCGTGTTCGGCGAACGCGGCGCGGTCGTCGTGGTCGATGCGGGCTCGCCCCAGACGGTTCGCATCGGCCAGAAAATCGGCGGCGTAACGCTGGTCTCCGTCGACAAATCGAGCGCCGTCATCGACGAGGGCGGCCGCCGCCGGACCCTCGCCCTCGGACAGCACCTCACCACAGGCGCCGCCGCGCGCGGGCGAGCCCAGCAGGCCACGCTGACGGCGGACGCACGCGGCCAATTCATGACCCAGAGCACGGTCAACGGCACTTCGATGCGGTTCCTCGTCGATACTGGCGCGACGATGGTGTCGATCCCCGGCCTCGACGCGCGCCGGCTCGGAATCGACTTCGCGAAAGGCGTGAAGGGCTTTGCGCAAACCGCGAACGGCCCGGCGCCGGTCTACCAGGTCAAGCTCGACAGCGTGAAGGTCGGTGAGATCGAGCTGTTGAACGTCGATGCGCTCGTGCTGGACGGCGGCGGGTTGACGCAACCGCTGCTCGGCATGAGCTTTCTCAACCGGGTTGAGATGCTGCGGAACGGCGACTCGATGACGCTTAAGCGGCGGTTTTAGCCAGCGCGCTTAGTACGTTCGCTCAAGCTCGCTTATCGCGCTCGATCAACGCGTAGGCCGAGTGGTTGTGGATGGATTCGAAGTTTTCCGATTCCACCACGTAAGCGTCGATCCGGTCGTCCACGTTCAGGATCGCTGCGACATCGCGCACCATGTCCTCGACGAACTTGGGATTGTCGTAGGCCCGCTCGGTCACGAACTTTTCGTCCGTGCGCTTGAGCAGGCCATAGAGCTCGCAGGACGCCTGCTTTTCCACGACGGCGACGATCTCCTCGATCCACACGAATTCGTTCGTGCTTGCAGTCACCGTGACATGCGAACGTTGGTTATGCGCGCCGTAGTCCGAGATCTCCTTTGAGCACGGGCACAGGCTCGTCACCGGCACGAGGACCTTCATCGAGAATTGCGTCTTCCCCCGGCGAATCTCGCAGGTGAAGGTGACCTCGTAATCCATGAGGCTGCGCACGCCCGAAACCGGCGCCGACTTGTCGATGAAGTAAGGGAAGGTCATCTCGATATGACCTTCCTGCGCCTCGAGCTTCTCGACCATCTCCTTCAGCATCGCCTGGAAGGACTTCACGGTGATTTCGCGCTCGTGGGCGTTGAGGATGGCCACGAAGCGGGACATGTGGGTGCCCTTGAAGTGCTGCGGCAGCCGAACAGACATGTTGAACATCGCGATGGTGTGCTGCACGCCCCCGCCCTGCTCCTGGATCTTGACCGGGTGGCGGATCGACTTGATGCCAACGCGATCGATCGCAAGCCGTCGGGTGTCGGCCAGTCCCTGAACGTCCGCGATGGAAGTGTCGGTGAGGCTTGGGTCGCGCGTGTTCATAGGGAAAAGTATAACATCCGACTAGATTACTCGGATATTACGGCCCGGATCGATTTCACTATTCCGTCACCATCGAGACCCACCGATGCGAGCAGTTTTGCGCTGTCGCCATGATCGATGAACCGGTCGGGCAGGCCGAGCAGCAGCACGCGTCGCTCCTCGTTCATGGCAGCGAGCGCTTCGCAAACCGCGCTGCCGGCGCCGCCCTGGATTCCGTGCTCTTCAATGGTCACGAGGATCTCGTGCTCAGCTGCGAGGGACCGGACCAACTCGATATCGAGCGGCTTCACGAACCGCATGTTCGCTACCGTCGCATCCAGCACTTCGGCGGCTTTCAATGCGGGCGTCACCATTGAGCCGAACGCAAGGATCGCGATTTTCTTGCCGCGCCTGCGCACTTCGCCCTTGCCGACCGGCAGGCCTGTAAGCGGCTTGGTAACCGAAGCGCCGGGGCCGCTGCCGCGCGGGTATCGAACCGAGGACGGGCCCGGCAGGTTGAAGCCCGTGTGCAGCATCTGGCGGCACTCGTCTTCATCGGCCGGCGCCATGACGGTCATGTTCGGGATGCAGCGCATGAACGCGTAGTCGAAAGCGCCGTTGTGCGTGGCCCCGTCGCCGCCGACCACGCCGCCGCGATCGAGCGCGAACAGGACAGGCAGGTTCTGGATGGCCACGTCGTGGATGAGCTGGTCGTACCCGCGCTGGAGGAACGTCGAATAGATCGCCACGACCGGCCGCAATCCCTCGCACGCCAGGCCCGCAGCAAAGGTGACGGCATGCTGCTCGGCGATACCCACATCGTAGTAGCGCTCGGGGAAGAGCTCGGAGAACTTCACCATGCCCGAGCCTTCGCGCATCGCGGGCGTGATCGCCACCATGCGCTTGTCCGTTGCCGCAACCTCGCACAGCCAGTCGCCGAACACCTGGCTGTAGGTGGGCTTCGCGCCGGTGGATTTCTTGATGCCCTCCGCGGGATTGAACTTGCCCGGGCCGTGATAAAGCACCGGGTCGTCCTCCGCTAGCTTGTACCCCTGGCCCTTGCGCGTGATGACATGCAGGAACTGCGGGCCTTTGAGCTTTTTGATGTTGGTGAGCGTGGGCAGCAGCGCGTCCAGGTCGTGCCCGTCGATCGGGCCGATGTAATTGAAGCCGAATTCCTCGAACAGCGTGCTCGGCGTGACCATGCCCTTGACGTGTTCTTCGGCCCGCTTGGCCAGTTCCCACATCGCCGGGAGGCGCTTGAGCACGTGCTCGCTGTAACGCTTGGCGGTGTCGTACATGCGGCCTGACATCAGGCGCGCAAGGTAATTCGTGAGCGCCCCGACCGGCGGCGAGATCGACATCTCATTGTCGTTCAGCACGACCAGCAGCTCGACGTCCATCGTGCCGGCATTGTTCATGGCCTCGAACGCCATGCCTGCGGACATCGCGCCATCGCCGATCACCGCGATCGCATGGCGCTTCTCGCCCTTGAGCTTGGCGGCTGCGGCCATGCCGAGCGCAGCCGAGATCGACGTGGACGAATGCGCGGTGCCAAACGAGTCGTACTGCGATTCGCTTCGCTTTGGAAATCCCGAGATGCCGTCCTGCATCCTCAGCGTCGGCATGGCTTCCCGGCGGCCGGTGAGGATCTTGTGCGCGTAAGTCTGGTGGCCCACATCCCAGACGATCCGGTCCTCCGGCGTGTTGAAAACGTAATGCAGCGCGATCGTGAGCTCGACCGTGCCCAGGTTCGACGACAGGTGCCCGCCGGTCTTGGAAACCGAATCGAGCACGTAGGCGCGCAGTTCATCGACGAGTTGCGCGAGCTGTTTTCGATCGAGCTTGCGCAGGTCGGCCGGGTCGCCGAGGGTCTTCAGCAATTCATACATTGCCGGATTGTAGTCTTTGGCCGCCTCGGCCCTGCCGGCGTCTTTGGGCAGGTCACCCGGAAGGCCGATCGTGGCGGTCATGTCAGAACTTCCTCAGCACGATGAAATCGGCCAGTTGGGCGAGGCGCGCCGCACGCTCGCCGAAGGGCTCGAGCGCCGCGTGCGCCTGGCGGCGAAGGTCTTCGGCCAGCTCTTTCGCCCGCGAAAGGCCCATCGCCGAAACGTAAGTCGCCTTGCCCTGCATCGCGTCCTTGCCCGCGGTTTTGCCGAGCGTCGCCGTGCTGCCGTCACTGTCGAGGACATCGTCGACGACCTGGAAGGCCAGGCCCACGCACTTGGCGTAGCGATCGAGGTGTGAGGTGGCCGGCCCGTCGAGCGCCTCGCCGCATTGCGCACCTATCACGACAGCGGCGCGGATCAACGCCCCCGTCTTGAAGATGTGCATGAGCTCGAGTTCCGGCAGGGTGAGGGGCTTGCCCGTCGACTCGAGGTCGATGGCTTGCCCGCCGGCCATGCCGCGCGAGCCGGACGCAAGGGCAAGCGCCTTCACCATCTCCAGCTGTGCCGCGCTCGAGCGCGCGAGCTCGGGTTCGCAGAGCAACTGGAAAGCGAGGGACTGCAACGCGTCCCCCACCAGCAGTGCCGTGGCCTGGTCGAATTCGACATGCACGGTGGGCTTGCCACGCCTGAGCACATCGTCGTCCATGCAGGGCATGTCGTCGTGAACGAGCGAATACGCGTGAATCATCTCCACGGCGGCCGCCGCAATCTCGAGCCGTTCTTCCGGCGCGCCGACGAGCTCGCCGGCTGCGAAAGTCAACAATGGCCGCACGCGTTTGCCGCCTTCGAGCACCGCATAGCGCATCGCCTCGTGCAGGCGCGCAGGCACAACAGCCGGTGAAGGCAGGAGCCGCTCGAGCGCAGATTCCATGCGTGCCTGTACCGCGCCCATCCAGGCCTGGAAATCGAGTGCTTCAATCGTCACTGGGTTCGCCGGTCCGGGCGGTCGAAAGATTCTTGAGGACCTCGCCTTCGAGAACGCGCACCTGCTGCTGCGCCGACTCGAGCTTCTCCTGGCAAAACCGCGCGAGCTCGAGGCCGCGCTTATGGGCCGAAAGGGACTCTTCGAGGGACAACTCGCCGCCTTCCATACGCCCCACGAGCTTCTCGAGCTCGTCGAGCGCGTCTTCGAAAGTGGGTGCGGGGGCGGCCGGAGTTGGATCGTCAGGGGAACTCTGACGCGTGGAACGACTCATAGAAGCGAACCTTAGCCGAGGCACCAAGCTCGGTCAATGCGGTGGTCCCTGTCAGCCCCTCAGTCGTGGATTCGCCGATGGGCTAAAATCTTCTTCCGAATCATCTGTACGCGCATTTGCTTCAAGGGGGGATCAGCACCATGTCCGATATTGCGAGCCTCGGGCGCCTCAAACCATCGAGTGCCCAACTACCGGTCTCCTGGTATCTCGACCCGGAAATCTTCGCCCTCGAGAAGAAACTCCTGTTCAACGCCGGCCCGAATTACGTAGGCCATGAGTTGGCCGTGCCGAAGCCGGGCGACTACCAAAGCCTCGCCTGGATGGACCATGCGAAGGTGCTGGTTCGCAATTCGATGGACGAAACGCGCGGGGTCGAGTTGCTGTCCAACATTTGCCGGCATCGGCAATCGATCATGCTCGAAGGCCGCGGCAACGTCGAAAACATCGTCTGTCCCCTGCACCGGTGGACGTATGACCTCAAGGGCGGCCTGCTGGGCGCCCCGCACTTTGCCGAGAATCCCTGCGTCCGCCTGAATTCAACGCCGGTGACGAACTGGAAGGGCATGCTGTTTGCCGGTCCGCGCAACCCGCATCGCGACCTCGCGAGCCTTTCGCTCGCCGCCGACTTCGACTTTTCGGGGTATGTGCTCGACCGCGTCAAGGTCGACGACTACCCGATCAACTGGAAGACATTCATAGAGGTCTACCTCGAGGTCTATCACGTCGACCCGTTCCACCCGGGTCTCGGCAATTTCACGGACTGCAATAACTTCTACCTCGAATCCGATGAGCGGTACTCCTTGCAGGTCGTGGCCGCGAAGGCCGGCCTTGGACGGCCCGGCACGCCGGTCTACAAGCGTTGGCACGACGCCTGCCTCGGGTATCTCGAGGGCAAGCAGCCGAAATACGGCGCCTTGTGGCTGACTTACTTCCCGGGCCTCATGCTCGAGTGGTACCCGAACGTGCTCGTCGTATCGCAGCTGATCCCGCGCTCGCCGACGCTCACGACCAACATCGTGGAGTTCTACTACCCGGAAGACATCGCGCTCTTCGAGCGGGAATTCGTCGAGGCCGAGCAGGCCGCGTATATCGAGACGGCGCTCGAGGACGGCGAAATCTGCACGCGCATGGATCGCGGGCGCCGGGCGCTTCACGCACAGGGCATCAGCGAAGCGGGACCGTACCAGTCGCCGATGGAGGATGCGCTCGTTCACTTCCACGAGTACCTGAGGCGCGAGCTCGACCGTCCCGCATAGCGCCGCTCCTGTAAAATTGCGGCATGGCCTACCGCACACTCATCGACACAGCAACGCTCGCGAAGAATCTCGACGCCTCCGACTGGCGGATCTTCGACTTGCGTCACGATCTCGCCCAACCTGAACTCGGACGGCAGCAGTATGCCGAGGGTCATATCCCGGGCGCGACCTTCGTCAGCCTCGACACGCAGCTCTCCGGGGAAAAAACCGGGCGCAACGGGCGACACCCCTTGCCGGACGCAGCCGACTTCATGGCCGCGCTCGGCGAATGGGGCATCACGCCCGGCCAGCAGATCGTCGTCTACGACGCCTCCGGCGGGACATTTGCCGGAAGGCTGTGGTGGATGCTGCGCTGGATGGGTCATTACAGCGTCGCGCTGCTCGACGGCGGATTCGCCAAGTGGGAAAAAGAGGGCCGCCCGGTTACGGCAGAAGTGCCGCACTACTCCCCGACCACCTATCGAGGCGCCCCGCGCACGATGCATGTCGATGCCGCCTTTGTCGCAGCGAACCTCGGTAAGTCGGAAGTCACGGTCGTGGACGCGCGAGCCGCCGGCCGCTTCGCCGGTGCAGGCGAGACGATCGACCCCGTAGGCGGCCATATCCCCGGCGCGATCAACCGGCCCTACAACCAGAATCTCGCCAAGGACGGAACCTTCAAGTCCCCACAGGTGCTTGCAAAGGAGTTTGCCGAGTTGCTTGGCAACCGCTCGCCCAAGCAGATCGTCCATCAGTGCGGCTCGGGCGTTTCTGCGTGCCACAACATCCTCGCGATGGAGATCGCAGGACTCGCAGGATCCCGTTTGTATCCGGGTTCGTGGAGCGAATGGTGCGCCGATCCCAAGCGGCCGATTGCTACGGGCGACGAGTAGGCGCGGAACTAAGCCTTCTGCAGTTGCGTTTTTTCGAGCCAGGCAAAAAGCGCGTCGAGTACCCGGTCCCTGATCGGCGGTCTTGAAAGCACCAGGTCGTGGAGCGCGCCGGGGAACTGTTCCACGGTCACCGCCTTGCCCAGCTTGGGGCTCCATTTCACGATCGACCGCCAGCCGAGCACGATGTCGGCTTCATCCGAATGCATGACCAGGACCGGGCAGGCGATCGACAAGCCTGCATGCACCTTGGCGTGGGCGGCAAGGACGGCGCCCACCCAGCCGAAGAAGAGCGGAAAGCCATCGAGCGGCTTCAGGCGCAGGTCGAACATCCACTCGCCACCGTAGTCCTTGTGCAGGCTCTTTGCGTAATCGCGCGGCAATCGCTTGGGGTCAGTGAGGAAAGGAAACAGCAGCCCGGTGGCCGCCGCAATCCCAAGCTTGAAGCGGTCGGCGGCCGGCACATTGAAATCGAAAAACGGGCTGTTCAGCCAGAGCGCGGAAATCCGGTCCTTGCTCTCGCCGGCGTTCGCGTAGAGCGAAGCGACCAGCCCGCCGGTCGAGTGGCCTGCAAGCAGCAAGGGACCCTGCGTCTCGCGCGACACGATGCCGATGGCGGCGGTAATGTCGGCGAAGTACTCCTCGATGCGCTTGCAGAAGCACGGATGCTGATCCGGTAGCAGCGAGCGGCCGTGCTTCCTCAAGTCGAGCGCATAGAAGGCCCAGCCTTCCGCCTCGAAGCGCTCGGCCATGTGCGCCTGGAAAAAATAATCGATGAATCCGTGGATGTAGAGCACCGCGCGCCTATGCGATGACCCGCCCGACTTGCGCACTAGCGTCGCAATGACCGGGCCGTCGTAGTCCGGGGAGAAGGTGAGCGTTGTGCTTTCAAAGCCCGCCATCAGGCTGTCTGCCGACCATGCAACCGGGTGCTGCTTCATGCGTGCCTCTCCAGTGCCCAAGCTACGTGCTCGCGAACAAGCGGTGATGGATCGTCGGCGCGGGCTCGAAGCGCCGAAACTGTTTTCTCGGAGGTGTCGGCGTTTCCGAGCCCGACCGCAAGATTGCGCAGCCACCGCTCATGGCCTATGCGCCGGATTGCAGACCCCGCCATGCGCTCGCCGAACTCCACCTCGCCCCAGGCAAACAATTCGACCAGGCTTGCCGAATCGAGGCCGTTGCGCACGGCAAAATCCGGCTCGGGCGTAATTTGCGCGAAGCTGTTCCAGGGGCAGGCCAGCTGGCAATCGTCGCAGCCGTACACGCGATTGCCGATAAGCGCGCGCAACTCGACCGGGATCGAGCCTTTCAGCTCGATGGTCAGGTACGAGATGCACCGGCGGGCGTCGAGGCTGTATGGACCGCGGATCGCCTGCGTCGGGCAGACGTCGATGCATTTCGTGCAGGTGCCGCAATGGGCCTCAACTGGCGCATCGATCGGCAGCGGCAAGTCGGTATAAATCTCGCCGAGGAAAAAGTACGAGCCGGCGTCCCTCGACAAAAGCAGCGTGTGCTTGCCGCGCCAACCGAGTCCGGCCTTGGCCGCCAGTTCCACTTCCATGACCGGCGCCGAATCGGTGAACACGCGGTAGCCGAATTCGCCGACCTCGTGTCCCACCCGGTCGGCGAGTTGTTGCAGGCGGCCTCTCAGGACCTTGTGATAGTCGCGGCCGCGCGCGTACTTGGCAATGTATGCATGCTTTTGGTCAGCCAGTTCGGCCCATCCATCGCCGTCCTGCGGCAGGTAGTTCATCCGGCAAGCGATCACGCGAACCGTGCCGGGGATCAGGTCCGCCGGTCGCGAGCGGCGCTCGCCATGGCGTGCCATATAATCCATGTCCCCATGCCAGCCCCGTTCGAGCCATTCGGCCAGGCGCGGCTCGGCGCTCGAGAGGTCGGTATCTGCAATGCCCACGCTTTGGAATCCGAGTTCCCGGCCCCAGGCCTTGATGGAGAGCGCAAGGCTCGCGACGTCGTAACCGGTTTTCGGCATCGCCCGATCTTAGCAACATGACTGCAAGCGCCCCGCAGCTTCCCCTTGCGTCCGAAGACGCCACCCTCGCCTTGGGCGCGGCCCTCGCAAAGGGCGCGTCGCCCGGTCTCGTCCTCTTCCTCTCGGGCGATCTCGGGGCCGGCAAAACCACACTCGTGCGCGGACTCCTGCGGGCGCTCGGGTGGACCGGTCGCGTGAAAAGCCCGACGTACGCACTGGTTGAGCATTACACCGCTTCTAGGTTAGACTTGTATCACTTTGATTTTTATCGGTTCAAGGACCGCGAGGAATGGGTGAACTCGGGTTTCCGGGAGCACTTCAACCCGGAGTCTTTGTGTGTGGTCGAATGGCCCGAAAAGGCCGGCGACCTGCTGCCCCTTCCCGATCTGCACCTGACCCTCGAAGTGTCCCCGCCCGGCCGTCGCGCCGCCTTCGAAACGCATTCGGACGCGGGACGCGCCTGGCGGCGTTCTGCACTGGCTTCCTTGCTGCGTTCCTGACCGTTGGCCCCGCGTGCGCCGCGGACCAGATTGTTTCCACGCGCATCTGGCCGGCCAAGGACTACACCCGGGTCACGCTCGAATCGCGCAATGAAATCCGGTACTCGCTCTTCTCGGTCGTGAACCCGGACCGGCTCGTGCTTGACCTCGAAGGCGTGGAGATGAGCGCCGTGTTGAACGAGCTCAACAACAAGGTCACGCCTGACGACCCGTATATCCAGAAACTTCGGGTGGCCCTGAACCGGCCCGGCGTCACCCGGGTCGTGCTCGACCTCAAGACGGTGGTCAAGGCGCAAGCTTTCACTCTCAAGCCGGTCGCCGACTACCGGCACCGGCTCGTGCTCGACATCTACCCCTCGGACCCGCCGGACCCGTTGCTGGTCTTGCTGCAGGAAGAGGCCGCCAAGCAGTCCACCCCGGTGCCGGCCCCTGTGCCGCAAGCGCAGCCGGCGGCCCCGCAATCCTTGCCGCCCCTTCCCAAAGACAAGGTCACCCGCCTTGCCACGATCGTGATCGATCCCGGCCATGGCGGCGAAGATCCGGGCGCGCTCGGCCGCGGCGGCAGCCAGGAAAAATACGTCACGCTCGTCATCGCCAAACGCCTCAAGACCATGATCGAGCAGGAGCCGGGCCTTCGCGTTGTCCTGACCCGCGATGCGGACTACTACCTGCCTCTCGCCACGCGGGTAGAAAAAGCGCGCAAGGTGAAGGCGGACCTCTTCGTGTCGATCCATGCCGATGCGTTCGTCAAGCCGCATGCGCGCGGCTCGTCGGTGTTTGCGCTATCTGAGCGCCGCGCCACCTCAGAAGCGGCTCGGTGGCTGGCGAAAAAGGAGAACGAGGCCGACCTCATCGGCGGGGTGAACCTCGACGTGAAGGACCGGTATCTCGCGCAGACGCTGCTCGACCTCTCGCAGACTGCAACGATCAGCGACAGCCTCAAGCTCGGCCGCCATGTGCTGCTGGAACTCGGCGCGATCAACACACTGCACAAGGCGCAGGTCGAGCAGGCAAGCTTTGCAGTGCTGAAGTCCCCGGACGTCCCGTCGATCCTGGTCGAGACCGCCTTCATCAGCAACCCGGACGAGGAACGGCGGCTGAACGACGACGCCTACCAGGACAAACTCGCCCGCGCGATCCTGAACGGCATCAAGCGCTATTTCGCGAAGAATCCGCCGCGGCCGCAGAGCCCGCTGGCTTTCAAGAACTAGGCCTGCGGGTACTCGGACACCTCGACGAGGTTGCCGTCCGGATCGCGAAAGTACACCGAGCGGATCGGGCCCAGCGCGCCCCGGCGCTCCACCGGCCCCGATTCGATTGCAACGTTTTCCGCCTTGAGGTGCGCAATTACTTGTGCCAGGGGCACCGCCGCGATCAGGCAGAAATCGCCCGAACCATAGGTCGGCACCTTTGCCTTGGTCGGCGTCTCGGTCGCACGATCCTGCAGGTTGATCTTCTGGCGTCCGAACTTGAGCGCATGACGCGCCTGCCCCTCGGGCCCACGGAAAAACTCCCGCTCGAAGCCGAGCACCCGCTCGTAGAACTGCGTGGTGGCTTCAATGTCGGCGACGGTCAGGACGAGATGGTCGACACGGTCGATCAGGGGGACGGCAGGCACGTTCAATTCCTTTTCCGAGAAAGACGTTTAATTGCGGACCGGCTCGACGACTGCTTTCCAGGCGTCGCGCTTTTGTTCGAACTTGAGGGAGGCGTGCGCCGGGCTCGTCGAAGGCAGCCTGCGGTATTCCAGGCTCGGTAACACCGCTCCACGCGCCCCAAGGACGTATCGGCGGTAGGTCGTCTCGGCCTTGGTGCCGTTGAAGAATACCTTTTCGACTCTCGGATGGGTGAGGTAGAACGACTCGAAATCGTTCACCACGATCGAGTCCTCCTCGATGGCCGTGTCGAGGCTTCCCTCGCGCACGCACGACTCGAGCACATCCCAGAGCGCAATGCCGTTCGATTTCAACAGGCGGACCCTCGCGGCATACGAGAGGCCCGGATCCGCGCCCAGCAGGTCGCCCATAATCCGCCAGAAAAGGTTCTGCGGGTGCGCGTAATACTGGGACGCGCGAAGCGACGCGCCGCCGGGCATGCTGCCGAGGATGAGCACGCGGGCGCGCGTGTTCTCAATCGGCGGGAAACTGCGAACGCGAAGCACGCCGGGCTTTCAGGTATTCGTAGACCATGGGCAGGAGCGACACCCCGATGATGCCGAAGATGACCACGGTCAGGTTTTTCTTCACCACCGGGATGTTCCCGAAGAAGTAACCGAGCATCGTCAGCGACACCACCCAGAGGATAGCGCCGCCGATGCAGAAGCCGATGTAGCGCAGGTACGGCATGCGGCCGATGCCCGCCACGAAGGGCGCAAACGTGCGCACGAAAGGCATGAAGCGCGCGATGACGATCGTCTTGCCGCCATGCTTGTCATAGAAGGCCTGCGTGCGATCCAGGTGCTTGCGATTGAAGAAGACCGAGTCTTCCCAGCGAAACACTTTGGGGCCCAGCCAGCGCCCCGCCCAGTAATTCGTGTTGTCCCCGAGCAAGGCCGCCGCAATCAAGACCCCGATCACCAGGCCGATGGACAGCCCGCCGGTCGCGGCGAGTGCACCGACGACGAACAGGAGCGAGTCGCCGGGCAGGAACGGGATCACGACGAGCCCCGTTTCGCAGAAGATTATGAGAAAGAGCAGTGCATATACCCAGGTGCCGTACTGTGCGAGGAAGGAAGCGATGTGCGCATCGAGATGGACGAGAAAATCCCACGCAAAGGCCACGAGTTCCATGGGCCGATTGTAAGGCGTAAGCGCGAGGCGACCGCGAGGCCTCCCCGTTATACTTCGCTTCATGAGCGCCATCCAGGTGTTGCCCGACCTGCTGATCAGCCAGATCGCGGCCGGTGAAGTCGTCGAAAGGCCGGCCTCCGTCCTCAAGGAACTGCTCGAGAACAGCCTGGATTCGGGCGCGACCGAAGTGCAGGTCCTGCTCGACGCCGGCGGCATTTCGCGCATCCAGGTGGAAGACGATGGGGGCGGAATTTCACGTGAGGACTTCGCGCTTGCCCTTGCGCGCCATGCCACGAGCAAGATCCGGTCACTCGAAGACCTCGAAGCGGTCGGGTCGCTCGGGTTTCGCGGCGAAGCGCTTGCCTCCATCGCTTCAGTCGCGCGCGTCACGCTGACTTCACGCACCGGCGGCTCGGCCCATGCTCACTCCGTGAATTCGGAGGGCCCAACAACGGGGCCCGTTGAGCCGGCGGCACGCCAGCCCGGCACCACCGTTACCGTTGCCGACCTTTATTTCAACACGCCCGCGCGGCGTAAGTTCCTTCGCACGGAGGCAACCGAATTTGGCCACTGCGAAGGGGTGTTCAACCGCATCGCCCTTGCCCGCCCCGACGTCGCCTTCCTTCTCAAGCACACCGGCCGGGTCAGCGCGCATTACCGCGCACACTCCGTCGGCGAACGCGTAGCCGCGATCCTCGGCGCAGAGTTCTCCGCGGCGAGCCTGCCGGTCGAAGTGGAGGCCGGAACCCTGTCGCTGCGTGGATTCGCCGGCGCGCCGCAGGCCGCGCGCAATCGCGCGGACCAGCAGTTCTTCTTCGTCAACGGCCGCTTCGTTCGCGACCGGCTGCTCTCGCACGCGGTTCGCGAGGCTTACAGCGATGTGTTGCATGGCGGAAGGCAGCCGGCCTATGCGCTCTTCCTCGAGCTCGATCCCCGCGGCGTCGACGTAAACGTCCATCCTGCGAAGACCGAAGTGCGCTTCCGCGATTCGCGCTCGATTCACCAATTCGTTTTCCATGCGGTGAAGCGCGCGCTCGCCCCGGGCGCAGGACAGGCGCCGGTGGCTTACGCCCAGATGGACCAGGGCGCAGGCGCGCTTGCAGGGTCGATCGCCCCCAGGCCGGCTTACCGTCCGTACCAGCCGGGGCTGGGCGTGCAGCAGCCGGTCGCCGCTTATCACGCGCTGATGGCGGATGTTTCGACAGGCACGGCCGACGTGGCCATCGCGCCGCCGCTCCCGCAGTCGTTGCGGCCGGACTCCCTGCCGCTCGGTTACGCGATCGCGCAATTGCACGGCGTCTACATCTTCGCGCAAAACGACGCAGGGCTGGTGCTGGTCGACATGCACGCCGCGCATGAGCGCATCGTCTACGAAAAAATGCGGCGCTCGCTGGACGCCGGAGTCCTGCAGCGCCAGGCGTTGCTTGTCCCGGCCATGTTCCAAGCCGATTCGGTCGAAGTGGCGACGGCCGAAGAACAGCAGGCGGCCCTGGATGCTCTCGGCTTCGAGATCGGCGTGGCCTCGCCCACGACGCTCGCGGTTCGCGCGGTGCCCGCGTCGCTCGCGGGCGGGGACCTGCCGGCCCTCGCACGCAGCGTGCTCGCCGACCTGCGCGAGTTCGGCGCAACCGAGGCGCTGGCCACGCGCCGGGACGAATTGCTCTCCACGATGGCCTGCCATGCGGCCGTGCGCGCCAATCGCATGTTGTCGTTGCCTGAAATGAACGCGCTCCTGCGCGAGATGGAAGACACAGAGCGCTCGGGCAGTTGCAATCATGGCCGCCCGACCTGGTACCAGATGTCGATGGGCGACCTCGACCGCCTATTCCTGCGTGGGCGCTGAACAAACGGCCGTCTGCCTGCTCGGGCCGACGGCGAGCGGGAAATCGCGGCTCGCCATTGAGCTTGCCACTCGCCTTCCCGTGGAAATCACCAGCGTCGATTCCGGCCAGGTCTATCGCGGCATGGACATCGGCACGGCCAAGCCGACGGCGCTTGAGCGCGCGGCCGTCCCGCATCACCTGATCGACCTGGTCGAGCCGACCGAGAGCTATTCGGCGGGCCGCTTTCGCACCGATGCCGTCAAGGCGGTCCAGGAAATCTTTGCTCGCGGAAAGCTGCCGTTGCTCGTCGGCGGAACGATGCTGTATTACCGGTCCCTGACGCAGGGGCTGGATGAGCTTCCGCCGGCCGACGCGGCCGTGCGCTCAGCACTCGATGCAGAAGCGCTTGTCAATGGATGGCCCGCGCTGCACGCAGAGCTTGCGAAAGTGGATCCCATGACTGCGGCGCGCCTGGCCCCGAACGACGCCCATCGCATCCAGCGCGCGCTCGAAGTCTTCAGGACAACCGGTACGCCGATCTCGGCGCTGCGAACCGCGCCCAAGGCCACGTTGCCCTTCCGGCTCAAGGCGTTCGCGCTGTTGCCCGCCGATCGCGCTGTGCTGCACGCGCGCATCGCCGCTCGTTTCGACGCGATGCTTGCAGCCGGCCTTGTCGACGAGCTTGCCGCGCTTCGAAAGCAGCATGCATTGAATGCCGCCCTGCCTTACATGCGCTGCGTCGGTTATCGGCAGGCGTGGCAGTACCTCGACGGCACGATCGACCGGACGGCGCTGCGGGAAACAGGCATCGCCGCTACACGACAGCTTGCCAAGCGCCAGCTCACCTGGCTGCGCAGCCTGCCGGACCTCGAGCCGCTGGACTCCGAGGACCGCGGCGCGGCGCAAAAAATCGAATCAGCTTTCAACCTGGAGTCGTAATGAAGCTCATAAAAGCCCTGGCCACGGCCGCCCTGTGTACCGCCGCACTGAGTGCCTTCGCCGCCTTTCCCGAGAAGCCGATCCGCGTTGTCGTCCCCTGGCCTGCGGGCGGTCCCTCCGACAGCCTTGCGCGCATCGTGACCGGCAAGCTCGGCGAATTGCTCGGGCAGACGCTCGTGGTGGACAACAAGGTCGGCGCCAGCGGCGTAATTGGCGCCGAATATGTCGCGAAGGCCGCACCTGACGGCTACACGCTGCTCTGGGTCATCAGCAACCACACGACCAATCACCTGCTGTTCAAGGTGAGCTATGACCCGATCAAGGATTTCGCGCCGGTGTCCATGGTGGCGAACACTTCGTACATGCTCGTTGCGAGCAGCGGATTCGCGCCGGCCACGCTGAAGGAGTTCGTCGACTATGTGAAGGCCCGACCCGGCAAGGTGGCGTACGCTTCGGCCGGCAACGGCACGCTCCAGCACTTCGGCATGGAAACTTTCAAAGGCACCGCGGGCCTGGACATGGTGCACATCCCCTACAAAGGCAGCGCCCCGGCGATTACCGACCTGCTCGGCGGCCAGGTGCCGGTTACTTTCGAAGCGACCTCGGCCATCGCAAGCGCGATCCGCTCGGGTCGAGCGCGGCCCCTGGGCGTAGCTTCGCTCAAACGCCTCGCGCTCTTTCCGGACGTGCCGACCATCGCGGAGTCCGGCTACCCGGGATTCGAGATCGTCGGCTTCACGGGCGCAGTCGCCCCCGCGGGTACCCCGCCCGAAGTCCTCGCAAAGCTGAATGCCGAGATCAACCGTGCGCTCGCCGATCCGGACACTCGGGCAAAAATGGTAACGCTCGGCGTCGAACCTGCGGGCTCTACTGCAGCGGAATTTCGCAGCTACATCCAGGCGCAGATACCGCGCTACGCGAAAATCCTGAAGGACTCGGGCGCGACCGTCGACTGATCGACCGCCTCAGGGCTCATTCCGAATCAGCGCGAGCAGATCGGTCACCCCGACATCCTGTCCCGCCTGGAAGAGCAGCGTCGTCGCCTGCCCCCGGTGATGAGTCTGGTGGTTGAAGAAGTGCATGACCAGGTTCGCCATGCGCTTCTGCGATTTCACGCCCTTGGTGTTCGAGTAGTGGAGCACGTGGTCGAGGTCCGCCTGCGTGAGGCCGGCCGCCCACCCATTGATGGCTTGGTCGAGCACGACCCGACGCGCCTTCAACTCTCCGAGGTCGGTGAACAGCACCTCGTTCAATGCCGCCGGGTGCGCGAGCCCGCGCACGGGTTCGAGGGCAGCAGGCCGCGACGGATGCGCTGCGAACCGCTTGAGCCAGATGGTGTCCCCGACCACGAGATGGTTGAGCGTGCCGATGATCGAGCCGAAGAAGGCGCCCCGATTTTCCAGCAGCGCGGCGACGGGAAGCCGACCGGCCGCTTCGTAGAGCTTCGCGTTCATCCACTCGTTGTACGCCGCCATCAGCACGGCATTTGCAGGACTGCTCATGGGAGGCCCTTCTTAGTGACCAGCTCCGGTGGGACGCATTTTGCCGTAACCCGGCGCACCAGGGGGCCGAGCAATTGGGGCGAGAAGTAGATCGGGAATTGCGCGAGGCCGAAGTAAAACCATGTGAACTCGGGCAGCACACCGCTCACTGCCGCGACCATCAGGCCGGTGTTGCGCTGGGAGGCCATGAACCCGAGCGCGAGCGCACGGTCCCGGCCGGCAAAAGAGAACAGCGCGACGGTCAGGCCGAGCACGAGGAAGAACTGGACGAAGACCAGGAGCGTGAGGCCTGCGGCGAGCAACGGTTCGACGATGAAGCGCGCGGCCACGCTTTCCATGAGCGCGCCCACGAAAACGAAGAGCACCACGATGTTGAATCCGTTGATGCGCTCGCTGTGCCGCTCGATTGCCCCGGGGCCTGCGATCCGCCGGAGCGTGACCCCCACCAGCGCGGAGCCCGCCAGCATTGCGAACAGCTTGAGCCCGAGTGCCACTGATGAGATCTGCAGCGCCGGGCCGATGAACAGCTCCGCAAAAACGGCGGCCGTGACCGGGATCAGGGCGGTCGTCGTCACGAGCGTCGCCAGCACGAGGGTCGCGTCAAGGCCCATGAGCGCCGCGAGCGCAGGCGCCGCCATCATGGGCGAGGCGATCGCCTGCAGCATCAGCGCAAGGTGGAGATCCGGCGCCGTCTTATCCAGGCCAAGCGCCAGGCACCCGAGCCCGGTAAGGGTGGGCACGGCAATCGAGGTCCACGCCGTCGCGGCGAGGACGACCCCCGGGCGCCGGATGTACCGGCGAAGCGCCTCCGCATCCACCCGGAGGAAAGAGATGCAGAGCAGGACGAAGATCGCCTCGGCCACGAAAGGCTTCATGAGCGCGCCGAGCCAGGGGAGCGCAATACCGATCACAACCAGCGCCGCGACCGCCCGGGCGCCCTGGCGGCCGATCCAGGCCAGGAGCGCCAGCGGACCGTCGATGAAAGCTGCCCTCACTTATTTGTCATTTTTGGAAAACGAATAGGCATGAAGGCCGCATGGAAATTAGATCCGAAGAAATGAATGTTCACCTTTCTTGCATCCGGTAAACTGGCGCGCATGACCCCATTCATCAGCGTTTCCCGCCTCTCGAAGACTTACGCCACCGGGTTCAAGGCCCTCGCCGAGGTCGACCTCGGCATCGAGCGTGGCGAGATTCTGGCACTTCTCGGCCCTAACGGCGCCGGCAAGACGACCCTGATCAGCATCGTCTGCGGCCTCGTCACGCCGAGCAGCGGCACGGTCACGGTCGACGGCCACGACATCATCACCGACTATCGCAAGACCCGCTCCATGATTGGCCTCGTCCCGCAGGAGCTGACCACCGATGCGTTCGAAACGGTTTGGGACACCGTGTCCTTCAGCCGGGGGCTCTTCGGCTACGCCCCCAACCCTGCGCACATCGAAAAAATCCTGCGAGACCTGTCGCTCTGGGACAAGAAGGGTTCGCGCATCAAGGAGCTCTCCGGCGGCATGAAGCGGCGCGTCATGATCGCCAAGGCGCTGTCCCACGAGCCCAAGGTGCTGTTCCTCGATGAGCCGACCGCCGGCGTCGACGTGAACTTGAGGAAGGACATGTGGGACCTCATCCGCGCGCTGCGCGAATCCGGCGTGACGATCATCCTGACGACGCACTACATCGAAGAGGCCGAATCGATCGCCGACCGGATCGGCGTCATCAACAAGGGCCGCATCGTCTTGGTCGAGGACAAGGCCGTGCTCATGCAGAAGCTCGGCACCAAGCAGTTGATCATGGACCTCCAGCACCCGCTTGCCGCCATCCCGCCGGCGCTCAGCGCCTATGACCTCTCGCTCGCCTCCAACGGCGCCCAGCTCGTCTACACCTACGATGCCGGCAAGGAGACCACAGGGATTACCGAATTGCTGGCCGACCTCGGCCGGGCCGGCATCCAGTTCAAGGACTTGAAGACCGACCAGAGCTCGCTCGAGGACATCTTCGTGACGCTCGTGAAGGAGCCGGCATGAATTTCCATGCCGTGAAGGCGATCTACCGCTTCGAGATGGCGCGCACGTGGCGGACGCTTTTCCAGAGCATCGTGTCGCCGGTCATCTCGACGTCGCTCTACTTCGTGGTCTTCGGCTCGGCGATCGGCTCGCGCATCCCGCAGATCGAGGGCATCGGCTATGGCTCGTTCATCGTACCCGGGCTCATCATGCTGTCCCTCCTCACCCAGAGCGTGTCGAACGCTTCCTTCGGGATTTTCTTCCCAAAATTCACCGGCACGATCTACGAGCTGCTCTCCGCGCCCATCTCGTTCGTGGAGATCGCGCTGGGGTACGTGGGCGCGGCGGCAACCAAGTCGATCCTCCTTGGGCTCATCATCCTCGCCACGGCGGCGCTCTTCGTGCCCTTTCATATCGCGCATCCGCTGGCGATGGTGGCTTTCCTCGTGCTGACGGCGGTCACCTTCAGCCTGTTCGGCTTCATCATCGGCGTCTGGGCGGACAACTTCGAGAAGCTGCAGATCATCCCGCTGCTCGTGATCACGCCGCTCGTCTTTCTGGGCGGCAGCTTCTACTCCGTGAGCATGCTGCCGCCGTTCTGGCAGACGGTGTCGATGGCCAACCCTGTGCTGTACCTCGTGAGCGGCTTTCGCTGGAGCTTTTATGAGGTGGCGGACGTGAGCATCGCGTTAAGCGCGGGGATGATCGGCTTTTTCCTCGTGGCTTGCCTGGCGGTCGTGTGGTGGATCTTCAAAACCGGGTACCACGTCAAGAACTGATGAAACCTTTCCTGCTTCTGTTCTGGTCGGCGATCGCCGTCCTGTTCGTCGCGCCTTCCGCTCTAGCGCAGGTCTACCCGTCGAAGCCGGTGCGTGCCGTCATCCCGTGGCCGCCGGGCGGCACCAACGACGTCGTCGGGCGCATCGTGCTGCAGAAGGTCTCGGAGAACACCGGGCAGACTTTCGTCGTGGAGAACCGCGGCGGCGCGGGCGGCACGATCGGCGCCGATCTCGTGGCCAAGGCCGAGCCCGACGGCTACACGATCATGATCCATTCGGCCACCCACCTTGCCAACCAGCACCTGTACGCGCGGCTGCCGTATGACACGCTGCGCGACTTCACAGGCGTGACGACGCTGGCGCGGCAGGCCGGAATGCTCGCCGTGAACCCGTCCATGCAGGTCAGGAACGTGAACGAACTCCTGGCGCTTGCACGCGCGCGTCCGGGGCAGATCAACTTCGCGACTTCGGGCAACGGCAGCTACATGCACCTGGGCATGCAGATGCTGATGACCATGACCGGCGTCTCGTTCAACAACGTGTCCTACAAGGGCGGCGGCCCGGCCGCGGTGTCGGTGGCCAGCGGAGAGACGCAGGCCATCCTGGCTGATCTCGGCGCAGTCGTAAGCCTTGCCAAGTCCGGGCGCATACGGCCGGTAGCCGTGACGTCCGAATCGCGGCTCAAGCAGTTCCCCGATGTGCCGACCATGATCGAGTCGGGCGTGCCGGGTTACGAGTTCACCGCGTGGGTGGGCGCTTTCGTGCCGGCTCGGACGCCGGCGACTATCGTCAACCGCCTCAACGCCGAGTTTCGCAAGGCGCTGGCCGATCCGGTCGTCGCTGAGAAGCTCGAGTCGCAGACACTCGACCCGATGCCGATGTCACCCGCAGAATTTGCGGAGCGGCTTAAGTCTGACTCAGATAAATACGCGCGGCTGGTGAAGGAAAGCGGCGCGAAGGTCGAGTGAGCTAGGTGCGCGGCTCGAGGTTCTTCACGCGCAGCCCGGCGATGGTGAATCCGCCGTCGACCGCGATAGTCTGCCCGGTCACGTAGCTCGCGTCGTCGGAGGCGAGGAACGCCGCCACCGAGGCCACCTCTTCAGGCTCGCCGATCCGCGCCAATGGCACCGCGCGCAGCCACGCCTGGCTGCGCTCCTCGTTGTGCTGCTTGCGGATGCGCGGCGTGTCGATCGGGCCCGGCGCAATCGAATTCACGCGGATGCCGAATTGCGCGAGGTCCACGGCCATCACGCGCGTCATCGCGTCGATGCCCCCCTTGGAGGCCGCGTACGCCGAGCGACCGGTGCTGCCGAGAAGGCTCGAGTGGGAAGACACGTTCACGATCGCCCCGCGACCGAGCTTGGCCATCTCGCGCGCCGCTTCCTGCGCGCACATGAAGGTGCCCTTCACGTTCACTTCCAGCATCGTATCCAGCATCTCGAGCGGCGTTTCGAGGAAATGCTTCTGCGATCCCACGCCGGCATTGTTCACGAGGATCTCCGCCGGCCCGAAGGTCTTGGCGGCGAAGGCGAGCATCGCCTGGATCTCCTTGAGGCTACTGATGTCAGTGCGGATCGCAGCCGCCTTACCGCCCTTGGCGACGATCTCCTCGCAGACTGCCTGCACGTTGGCTTCATCCTTGTCCGCGAGGATGAGCGTCGCACCTTCCTTCGAGAAGCGCCGGGCGGTCGCCGCGCCGATGCCGTCACCGCCGCCGGTGATGATGGCGATCCTTCCTGCGAGTCTTTCGGTCATTTTGAATGATGGGATTCGTTATTTTCCGGCTACAGCAAGCAATGCCTTGGGATTCGTCTGCGCAATAGTAAGCAACGTCCGCGCGGCCCCGCTGGGTTGCTTGCGGCCCTGTTCCCACCCTTGAAGCGTGCGAACCGAAACACCGAGCAGCCTGGCGAATTGCGATTGAGACAACCCGGTACGTTCGCGCGCCTCAGTTGCGGGGGAAAGAACGACCCGGGTCTTTCCAGCTTTGATTTGCTGCACTGACTCCATCAATTCCGCAGCCAGGTCGCGCTTGGCCTCATAGGCCCGCAACTTTGCGCCTGTAAGCGTTTTAGTCTTCGAGGACACGGCGAATCTCCTTGAGTCTTGAGCCAGTTATGGTGTCTGACTTCGCTTTCGAATAATAAGCAGAAGAACGATTTCCTGTTCGGGTGTACGCACAAAGTAGATGACGCGAACACCGCCTTATTTGCCCGTGCCGGCGCGCCGCCAGCGGACCCTTTCATGGGCGACTGTACGCCTGGGGCGTATACATGTCCAGGGGGCTGACGCAGCCTTCAGATCAAGCGATTACCCGTCGTAGCCATACAACCAGGCGCTCTGCCTGAGCGGATCCGCCTGGGCGAAGTTTTCGTCCCTTCTCTGCTGCTCCGGCCCATCGTGCAAATGGTTCTGCACTTCGCGCCCACGGCTCATGAGCTGCACCTTGCTCGCGCGCGGCAGGCGAATCTGCTCGTAGCGCTTCAACGCCTCCTCCACCGAATCAGACCCCACGCCAGCCAAACAAGCACCGAGCGCCTCTGCGTCCTCGATTGCCTGCGCGGCACCCTGCCCGAAGAACGGCAACATCGCGTGCGCCGCATCGCCTAAAAGCGCAACACGCCCCTGTGCCCAAGCATCGAGCGGCTCGCGGTCATACAGCGCCCAGCGCTTGGTATGGGTCGCCGAGGCGATCAACTGCGTCACGCGCGCATCCCAGCCCTCGAACTCGCGCATGAGGTCGTCCACACTGCCCTCGGCATTCCATGACTCGGTTCGCCACTCGCGCGCCGGTGCCATGGCGACGACGTTGACGAGGCGCCCGGCCGAGATCGGGTAATGCACGAAGTGGTGGTCAGGGCCGAGCCACAGGGTCTGCACCGGACGCAGCGCCATCTCCGGCGCGGCAGCGGCGGGCACGAGGCAGCGAAAAGCGCACAGGCCGGAGAAGCGCGGCTCCGTTGAGGCCGGCGCAACCAAGGTGCGCAAAGAGGAATGGATGCCGTCGGCGCCGATCAACGCGTCGACAGTGACTTCGGACCGCTCGCCGGCATGACTCGAGAACGTCAGATCAACGGCGTCTTCTCGTTGGCTGACATCTACACAGCGCTGGTCCAACCGCAGCACTCCGGCCGGGAGCGCCCGTTGCAGCACCGCCATGAGGTCGGCGCGATGCGCTACGTAGCAATGCGCCCCATAGAGCTCATGACAAGCCTCGCCCATGGCCTGCACCGAGAGGACGCGGCCATCCTGCCAGCGCCGGAATTCCCAAGCGGCTTCCAGGCGCACCGCGCACGCTTCGAGCTCGGCGAGCAATCCTAGCCGCTCGAGCGGCCGCACCATGTTTGGCGAAACGACGATCCCCGCGCCGACTTCGCGCACTTCCCGGGACTGCTCGTAAACCGTGACGTCGACCCCGGCCTTCCTGAGAAAGAGCGCCGTGGCGATCCCGCCCAAGCCCGCACCGACGATGGCTACCCGCAGGGTCATTTGTCAAATACGGAAAGTAAACTCGGCTGAAAGCCGCTTGGCTACTAGGTCTAACTAAATGAAAGTTAGACTTTCATTGCCCGAACTGCTGCAGCAGGTACCGCTTGTCCCGCGCAAACACCTTGGGGTCGAGCGCATCGAGTCTGACGCGCGCGCGCCGCGCCGCATATTCTTCGCCGAGCAGGTAGTCGAGCACCGGGTGCCTGGAGAGGAAGCGCCCCGCCGCATAATCGACCGTCGGCAGCGCCACCCGCGAAGCCCATGCATGCATGAAGCCAAGCGACGGCGTGGTGTTGTCGGTCACGTCGATCTCCTCGGTCATGCGAAAGCCGTGCCTGGCCACCGTGTCCCGGAACATTTGCAAGGGGTGCCCCGAGCGGTTGTATGCGGGAATGCGCGTACGGTAGTAATCGATGATCACCCACTTGCCGCCGGGTTTCAGCACCTCGCGCACGTTCTTCACGCCCACTTCGAGCGGCACATTGTGGAAGGACTCAGAGCAGATCACGACGTCAAACGATCCACGGTATTTCGCCATGTCGAGCGCCTCGAACCCGCTCACGATCACCTCGACGCCCGGCTGCGCCTTGCGGATGTGCTCGGCATGGCCGGGATTCGGCGTGAGGCCCACGGGCTCAGCGCCCGCGGCCTTGAGCATGGCGAGCAGCCCGCCGGTTCCGCATCCGAGGTCGAGCACCCGTTGGCCCGGCGTGACGCGTGCCACCAGCAAGCGTGCGTAAGCTTCCGTCGATTCTCGCAGCGACTGGAAGCTGATTGTCTCGGGGTCGGGAATCGGGTCGAAGTACCCCGAGTGCAGGAAATCGTTGCGGAAGATCTGCGTGTACAAGTCGAGCTCCGGGTCGGTGCTGCCATCGACCCGGGCGCGCTTTACCTTGTCTACATGAGCCAGCAGCGCCGGGACGTTGAGCAGGCGCTTGAAGACCGTCCAGGCGAGGCTCACGCCGTCCCGATCATTCGGGCTGCATCCCGGAGGCGCGCGTGATGCGCCGGTACTCGTCGATCTGCTCTCTGGTGAAGGCGGCCAGCTCTTCGGGCGTGGACGGGTTCATGATGAACGCCTGCTTGTCCATCCCGGCAATGACGTCCGGGCGCTTCATGGCCGCGACGAATTCCTTGTTGATCCGGTCAGTGAGGTCCTTTGGCATCTTGCCCGGCCCGTACAGCGCAGCCCAGGACAAGATGGAGAATTTGGGCAGCCCGGCCTCCGCTATGGTGGGAACGTCGGGCAGGATCGGCGAGCGCTGCTTGAGCGAGGTGACCAGCGCCCGCAGCTTGCCTTCCTTGACATACGCAAGACCCGTGGTCGGCGTCGCCCAGATGAGCTGCACGCGCCCCCCGATGAGGTCGGTGACCGCGGCCGGCTCGCCTTTGTAGGGCACGTGCAGCATCTGCACGCCGGCGAGCGCGTTCATTTGCGCGAAGGAAACGATGCCCGTGGTATTGCCCGTGGCATAGGCCAGCTTCCCGGGGTTCGCCTTCGCGTAGGCAATCAGCTCGCCGAACGTCTTTGCAGGGACGCCCGCATTGGCGAAGAGGAAGAACGTGTAGCGGCCCACATCGGTGATCGGCGTGAAATCGACGACCGGATCGTAGGGCGGCGCCTTGCGCATTGCCGGCACGACTGCGATCGGGCTGTTGGTCGCCATCAGAAGCGTGTAGCCATCGGGCAGCGCCTTGGCCACCTCGGCGCCGGCAATCGCGCCGTCGGCACCCGCCTTGTTTTCGACCACGACCGTCTGGCCGACGGCCTGCGAGACCGAGTTGCCGAGGATGCGGCTGATCGTATCTGTCGCCGACCCCGCGGGAAACGGGACGATCAGCTTGATCGGCTTGTTCGGCCATTGCCCTTGCGCCGCGGCCGACGCGGCAACTGCAGACAGCGCGAGCGCCGCCACAATGCACGTGAATCTCATATGTTCCTCCTTTAATTGTGCGCGGATTATAGAATGGGTTTCACTCTGGAGGCAGCATGGAAATCGGAATCGTAGGACTGGGACGCATGGGCGCGAACATGGCGCGTCGCCTGGCGCGCGGCGGTGTGCGAGTGGTGGCGTGGGACCGTGAAAAATCGCAGTGCGACGAGATTGCGAAAGAACCGGGCGTGGAGGCCGCGGAAGGTCTCGCAGACCTCGCGGTCAAGCTCGCCGGCGAGCGCGTGATCATCATCATGGTGCCCTCGGGCGCGCCGACACAGAGCGCGATCGACAACCTGCTGCCGCTGATTTCCAACAACGACACGCTGGTCGACGGGGGCAACTCGTTCTACAAGGACTCGATGAACCGCGCGCTCACGCTCTCGCAGCGCGGCGTGCGCTACGTCGATGCAGGCGTTTCCGGCGGCATACACGGCCTGGCCAACGGCTACTGCCTCATGCTCGGCGGAACGCCGAAGGCCATCGAGAACTTTGCGCCGTTCGCGCGCATCCTTGCGCCCGGACCGGAAACAGGGTGGCTGCATTGCGGGCAGAGCGGCTCGGGGCACTTTGCGAAAATGATCCACAACGGCATCGAGTACGGAATGATGCAGGCGCTCGGCGAAGGCTTCGCGCTCCTCGCGGGCCGCAAGGACTTCGACATCGACCTCGCGCGGCTTGCCGAGACGTGGCGCCATGGCAGCGTCGTGCGCTCGTGGCTGCTCGACCTCACGAGCGAAGCGCTGGCCGAAGAAGAGAATCTCGCGGGCATCGCGCCTGTGGTGGCCGATTCGGGCGAAGGCCGCTGGACCGCTCTCGAAGCCATCGAACAGGGCACGCCGGCCCCGGTCATGACGCTGGCGCTTATGAGCCGGTTCTCGAGCCAAGGCAAGGGCGGCTTCTCCGACAAGCTCCTCGCGATGATGCGCGCCAAGTTCGGAGGCCACGCGGTCAAGCGCCTCTAGCCGCTCGCATGAACGTCAGCGCATGATCGTCAGCGCATGATCGTCATCGTGATGGGCGTGTCCGGCGCCGGCAAAACGACGGTCGGCGCTGCCCTTGCCAAAGCGTTGGCCGCGGCCTTCCTCGACGCAGACGATTTTCACCCGCCGGAGAACGTCGCCAAAATGGCCTCGGGCATTCCCCTTACAGATGAGGATCGCTGGCCTTGGCTGGATGGCCTGAACGGCGAACTGCGAAAGCATGAGGCGGAAAGTGAGGACGCCGTGCTGGCGTGCTCGGCGCTCAAGGCCGTTTACCGATCGCGACTCATCGAAGGGCTGCCTGGAGCGCGGCTGGTTTACCTAAGCGCTTCGTACGAATCGATTTCCGAGCGGGTGGCCACGCGAAAGCACAAATACATGCCCGCTTCGCTCTTGGAGAGCCAGTTCAGGACCCTGGAGCCGCCATCCAACGCACGCGAAATCGACGCCACGCTGCCCGTGGACGAAGTGGTTCGACGGATCGTCGCGGGTCTCTAGGAGAGGTCGAGCGCGTAGGCCTTGAGCGCTTCGAGCGGCACGAACTCGAGCACTTTGGCGTGCGTCCCTGCGAGCTTGACCGGCGGCGCCATGCCGTCGGCCAGCGCTTCCTTCCAGCGCTCGGCGCACAGGCACCAGCAGTCCCCCGGCTTCAATCCCGGGAAGCCGTAGGCCGGCATCGGCGTGGAAAGGTCGTTGCCGCGCGAGCGCGAATACTCGAGGAACTCGGCCGTCATGCTGGCGCACACCGCGTGTACGCCTAGATCCTCGGCGCCGGTTTCACAGCTCCCGCTGCGATAGAAACCGGTCAGCGGACGCGAGCAGCATTCGCTCAGCGGCTCGCCGTATACGTTCAGTTGGCTCGGCATGTCCTCTCCATGGGTAAACGGTTGTTCATTCGCCTCGCGCCACGCCTTCGCGACGCGGGTCGGCTCCGCCGCGCCATCCTTCTCTGGTGCGCTCGATGCCATGCAATCCGCTGGTCTGCGGCGAAAAATTCAGTGTATGACCGCGCTTTTCGAGCGCGTCGGCCAGGTCCTCGTAGGCCGACCCCCGCTCGATGAAGGTCGGGCCATAGGCTGCGCCAAAATTCGGCAGCGCGATCGCCGCCTGCATGTCGAGCCGCCAGTCGAGCAGTCCCACCAGTGTCTTGGCCACGTAGTTGATGATCGCGGGACCGCCGGGCGAGCCGACCACCGCCTGCAACCGTCCCTCGCGATCGAACACGAACGTCGGCGCCATCGAACTGCGCGGGCGCTTGCCCGGCTCGACGCGATTTGCTGCGGGGCGGCCTTCGAACTCGGGCGAAAAAGCAAAATCCGTCATTTGGTTGTTGAGCAGGAAGCCGCGCACCATGATGCGGCTGCCGAACTGGCTTTCGATGGTCGTGGTCAGGGCCACTGCATTGCCTTGGCCGTCGACGATGGAGACATGGCTGGTGCCTGCGACCTCGGTATCGGGCGCGTCCGCCCAGGCAACGGCGCCGTGCGGCTCCCCCGCACGCGCAGCGCCCATCGTGCGTTCGCCGATCAGGGCAGCCCGCCCGTTCAGGTAGGCAGGATCGAGGAGGCCCGCGACCGGCTGGGGCACGAAGTCTGGATCGGCGATGTAGCGCAGGCGGTCGGCATAAGCGAGCCGCCCGGCTTCTGCGAAGAGGTGCACGGCGAGCTCCGAGCCCGGTGCCGCGCGCTCGAACCCGACCCTCTCCAACGTGCCGAGCAGCTCGAGCACCGACACGCTGCCCGAGCTTGGCGGCCCCATGCCACAGATGCGGACCTCGCGATAGCCGCCGCATACCGGCGCCCTTTCCTTTGCCTCGTAGCGTGCGAGGTCCTCGATCGAAAGGTCGCCGGGGCGCACATGCCCACGTACGGCAGCAACGATTTCCGCCGCGATCGGGCCGCGATAAAACGCCTCGGCGCCGCCGGATGCGATCTGCGCGAGGGTCTTGGCGTACTCGAGGTTCACGAGGATCGCGCCCGGCTTCCTGGCTTTGCCCGACGCATCGTAAAAAAGCGCGCGCGCTGCGGGATCCTTCGCAAGGCTCGATTCGCCTGCGAGCAGGAGGCCCAGCCTGCGCGGCATCGGGAACCCGTTGGTCGCGAGGCGAAGCGCCGGCTCGAAAAGGCGCGGCCAGGCCAGCCGCCCATGCCGGCGATGCGTTAGCTCGAGCGCCCGCAACGCGCCCGGCGTGCCGACCGCAAGCCCGCTCGCCACGGCGGAATAGCGATCGAGCGGCCGTCCAGCGGGATCGACGAAGCGAACGGGCTTCGCGGCCTGTGGTGCCGTTTCGCGCCCGTCATACGAGCGCACGACGCGCTCCTTCGCATCCCAGTGCAGCAAGAACAGGCCGCCGCCGATCCCGGAAGATTGCGGCTCCACCAATCCGAGCACCAGTTGAACCGCAATCGCCGCATCGACCGCGCTGCCGCCCGCGCGGAGGATCTCGACACCAGCGTCGACCGCAAGCGGGTTCGCTGCCACGACCATGAAGCGCTTCGTGACGACCGCCTTTTTCGCCTCGAAACCGGTTGCCCCTTCGGGCTGAAGCAAGCCTTGCGCGAGCGCGCACGGCGCCAGCATTAAAAGCAGTCCGGCAACGATCCCGTTTTTGAGCGCCCTCATCGCTCGATTATCCACAATGCGGCGCCCCCTGCGGCCAGCGCGGCGGCCGCAACCACAAGCGAAGGGCCGAATCCGCCAAGCCATACGACCAGGTAACCGGCGAACGGCGGCCCGATCAATTGCCCGAACCCGAACGAAGCGGTGAGCGCACCCATCAGGGGCGCCGCGCTCGTGCGCATCTGTCCGGCCAGGGCGCGCGCACGGTGAAGCGTGAGAAGGGTGATTGCGACGAAGGCCAGACCCAGCAGCAGGCTTCCGATTGCAAGGCCGATCGCATTGGGAACCACGACCGGCACGATGACGCCCAGCGCTTCGACGAAAAAACAGCCGATCAGCGCGCCCGATGCGCTCGTGCCCGTAAACCGGCCGAGAAGAAGGGTGCCGGCCAGTGCCGCTGCGCCGAACATCGGCCAGAACCACCCCGATGCGAACGCTCCGCCCAGCAGGTCGCGCGCAATCACCGGCATGAACGTACCTGGAATGATGTAGCCGAAGCCGTAGAGCCCGTAAGCAACGATCAGCGTCCAGGCGGCACGGTTCCAACGACGGCTGGTGGTCTCGCCTCCAGGCGCCAAGGTCGCGTCGTGCGCCGGGCCGAACGCCTTCCAGCACAGCGCCGTCGCGATAAGGCTTGCGCTGCCGAACGCTATCCAGATCGAGGACGAGTCCATCCCCGCAGCGGTCAGCGCAAGGCACGCAAGGCCGGTGGCGATGATGCCGCACCCCACTCCGCCGAACACGATGCCGAAGAGCCGCGGGGAACCGGCGCGAGTCAGGCGCTCCAGGCTGATCGCAGCTGCGTAGACGAGCACCCACGCGCTCGCGACGCCGCTTGCAAAGCGCAGCACCCACCACAGTGCAAATCCGCTCACCAGGCCAACGGCAAGCGTGAGGACACCGGTCGCGACAAGACCAGAGCGGACCATGAGCGACGGTCGCGCCGTCACCCAGATCGTGGCGAGCGCGCCGACGAGATACCCGAGGTAATTGGCGAAGGCCAGCCAGCTGCCTTCGGTGAGCGTCAGTCCGGAATCGGCCTGCATGAGCGGCAGGAGCGGCGTAAACGCAAACCGCCCGACACCCATGGCGACGGCGAGGGCCACCAGCCCGGAAAGCGCCACCCGTCGAGGAGACGCCTCCCGAGCGGAACTAGGCGGGCGCGGCCTGTTCAGCGTCGTCGACCGGCTGGCGCCGGCGCTCGTCGCCGATCAGCCGCTCGCGCAGGATCTTCGACAGGTAGTCGATGGCGTAGACCGTCACGATCACCACCATGATGATGAGGCAGGCCTCCTGCAGTTCATAGGCACGCAGCCGGTCGGCGAGGAGGAACCCGATCCCGCCCGCCCCGACGATGCCGAGGATAGAAGCCGAGCGCACGTTGTGCTCGAACATGTAGAGCGTGTTCGACAGCATCATCGGCAGCACCTGCGGCAGCACGCCGAAGCGTATGCGCTGCAACCCGTTGCCGCCCGCTGCGACAATGCCGTCGACCTGCTTTTTCTCGAGGTTCTCGATCGCCTCGGAATACAGCTTGATGAACGTCCCGGTCTCCACGATTGCGATGGCCATGATTCCCGCGAGCGGACCCAGGCCGATCGCGCGAACGAAGATCAATGCCCAGATGAGGTAGTCGAAGGAGCGCAGCAGGTCGGCAAACCGGCGGGTGCCGAACTGCACGGGCCGCGAGCGCATCATGTTTTTCGCGGCGAAAAAGCTCAAGGGGAAGGCGATCAGCGCCCCCGTCAGGGTGCCGAGGAAAGCCATGGCAATCGTCTCACCCATGACTTTCAGGATCATCGGCAGGCTATCCCAGCCGGTGGGCGGAAAGAGCTGCGCGACGACCACGGAGGCGAACTTCGTCAGGCCGTGGAGGAAATTCGTCGAAAGGAAGCCGAACCGGTACAGGCAGTACACCGTCAGCGCGGCGGCACATGCGCCGAGCAGCCATTGGCGCACCCGCTCGGCCGGATCGGGCGAGAAGGCACCCGGCAGGCGTTCGCGCTCGGCGGCGATGTCGGCCGGGGTAAGGTCGGCGAGGCGCACGGTCATTGCGCGGTCATCGCGAAAAGCTCGCCTTTCCGATCGCACTGTGGCGGAACTTTTCGCTCAGCATGTCGATGGCCATGATGGTGGCGACGATGATCAGCAGGATCGCCCCCGCATCGGAAAAATAAAGCAGCTGCACGGAGGTGAAGAGGTCGTGTCCGATGCCGCCCGCCCCGACGAACCCGACGATCGTCGCGCTGCGCACGTTCAGCTCCATGCGCCAGAACGTGTACGACATGTAATTGGGGATCACCTGCGGCAGCACGGCGAAGCGGATCTCCTGCCACCACGTGCCGCCGGCTGCGCGGATCCCGTCTATCGGCAGGGGGCTGATGTTCTCGTTCACCTCGGCGAAGAGCTTGCCCTGCGCGCCGATCGTGTGGACCATGATCGCAAGCACGCCGGCCAGCGGCCCGATCCCGAACGCGATGATGAAGAGGAGCGCCCAGACGATGTCCGGCACCGTGCGCGCGATTTCGAGGACCCGGCGCGTCGTCCAGTAGGTCAGGTAGCTGCCGGCGAGATTACGGGCGGCAAAGAAGCTGAGCAGGCCGCCAATCGTCGTGCCAAGGATGGTCGCGAGCCATGCCATCAGCAGCGTGTTCAGGAGGCTGTCCATCCACTTGCCGATGTCCCAGTACCACTCCGCGAGGTCTTTGCCGAATGTCGCATAGCCGATCGGCGGGATGAGCTTGGCAAGGAAATCCGTCGTTCGCGGCAGGCCCTCGACCAACCGGCCGATGTCGAACTTGGCCGTGATGCCGGCGGCCACGAGGCAGGCGATGAACGCCACGGCGAACACCGAAGCGTAGACCCGCTTCGTGCGCCGGTAAGCGGCATACTCTTCGGAAAAACGCGCGGCCGCGCCGCGCGGGATTGCGACTGCGCTCACCGGGCCTTGCGTTTGCGCGCTTCGCGGTCGTCCACCGCAGCCTGGCAGATCAAAGCGTAGTCCTTGTGCGACACGGGCACCATGCCGCCGGTCTTGCCTTGGGCAACGGCCTCGGCGAGGCTCATGTCGACGGCTTTCAGGCCGGTGAACAATTTGAGAATGTCCGCCCGCATTTCGGGAGGGACGTCCTTGCGGATCACGACAGGCGGCGAAGGCAGCGGGTCGGAGGTCCAGATGACCCGGATGTCGTCGCGCTTGAGCAGGCCCTTGGTCATCATTTGCCGCAGGTTGCCGAAGTCGTCGTTCTTGGACGTCCAGGTGAACGCGGCGTCATAGGTGCCCTTCAGCACCCCGAGCACGCTCTGCGGGTGGCCGCCCGAGAGCGGGCTTTTGAAATACTCGTCCACGGGCTTCCCCATGGCGCGAAAAGCCGCGGTCGGGATCAGGTATCCCGAGCCCGACAACGGGTCGGTGCGCGCAACGACCTTGCCCTTGAGGTCTTCTATCGTCTTGTAGGGACTGTCGGTTCGCACAACGATGATTGCGTTGTAGCCCATCGTGCCGTCAGGGAGCGACGCAGCCACCAGCGGTTCCACCGCGCCCTTGCTGTCCGATGCCGTCTGGCAATAACTGAACCCCGAAAGCCATGCAAGGTTGATCTGGCCGGCAATCAGCGCGTTCATGACGCCCGAATAATCCGTTGCCTGGTAAAGCTCCCATTTCACGCCGGTCTGCTTTTCGGCGTGGTGCAGGAAGCCGTCCATGGTCTTGGTGGTCGAGGTTTGCGTCTCGACCGGGATGACGCCGTATTTCACGACGGGGTATTTTTTCTGCCATTGTGCGAGGGCACTGCCGGCCTGCGCCAACGAGACCAGCATGGCGGCCAACAGGAACGCGGAGGGAAGTCTGCGCACAGGTGAGTCGTTCATTTCGGGTGTCTCCTTCTAATGCGCGGTTGAGGTGGCGGAAAGCGCGAGCTCGACTTCTTCTTCGTTTCCCTGCCCCCCGCTCCCATAGAGCTCTCGGGCGGTAGCCTCGGTCAAGGCCGACGGCGGGCCGTCGAACACGATTGCGCCTTTGCGCATGCCGATGATCCGGTCGCAGTAGTCGCGAGCGGTCTGCAGCAGGTGCAGGTTGGAGATGACCGTGATGCCGTCCTCCTGGTTGATCCTGCGCAGGGAATCCATGACGATGGTCGCGTTGCGCAGGTCGAGCGAGGCAATCGGCTCGTCGGCCAGCAGGATCCTGGGCTCCTGCACGAGGGCTCGGGCAATCGCTACCCGCTGCTGTTGGCCTCCCGACAATTCGTCCGCGCGGTGCAGGCCGTGCGACACCATGTCGAGCCGCTGCAAGGCGCGGATAGCGAGCGCGCGGTCCGCGTCCGAAAATCGCATGAGGAGCGTAGTGAGCGTCGAGTGATAGCTGATGCGGCCCATCAGCACGTTGCTGATCACTGCGAGCCGCGGCACGAGGTTGAACTGCTGGAACACCATCGCGCACCGCGCACGCCACTGTCTCACCCTGCGTCCCGTGAGAGCGCAGACATCGACTTCTTCCCCCTCGAAGACGTCGTCGCAGAGAATGCGCCCGGACGAGGCGTCCGCGAGCCGGTTGATCATGCGCAACAGCGTGGACTTGCCCGCGCCCGAGCGGCCGATGATGCCGACCATCTGGCCGCGAGGCACCTCGAACGACACGTTGTCGACGGCAACCAGCGACCCGAACGTCTTTGTCAACCGCTCGACCTTGAGCACCCAGCCTCCCCTCGCATTCTTTTTTTGGCGGGCAAAGGTTGGCGAAGAGCGCAGGCACTGTCAAGGAGATCGTTGCGGCCGGCGCGTTTCCTCCCGGTTTGATTTTCCGCCGCCTTTGCCCGATGATCGCGCGCAGCCAAAAAGACACGGAGCAACCGGGCACTATGCGCGCAATCATCATCGGGGCCGGAAGGGGACAACGGCTCATGCCGACGACCGAGAATGCGCCCAAGTGTTTCGCGGAGATCAGGGGCAAGCGGATCCTCGACTGGACCGTTGAGGCGCTGAAGGCGGGCGGCGTCGACGACATCTGCTTTGTGGGCGGTTACCGGATGGATTCGGTCGAGCGGGAGTATCCGCACTTCACGTTCCGCCACAATCCCGAGTGGGAAAGGAACAACATCCTCGTGTCGCTGATGTACGCCGAGGACCTCATGGACCGGCCCTTCATCACGACCTACTCGGACATCCTCTTCACGCGAACGATCGTTTCGGACCTCATCGCCTCGCCCGCGGACATCGCCCTGGGCCTGGACACGGATTGGCGCGAGCACTATCGCCCGCGCAGCCAGCACCCTCCGCATGACGCCGAGAAGGCGATCGCGCGCAATGGCGTGGTTGAACGCGTGTATCGCACCATCCCTTATGACGATGCGACCAGCGAATTCATAGGTGTCGCCAAGTTCAGCCGGCGAGGCGGCGAGTTGCTGCGCGAGCACTATCACGCGCGGCGCCGAGAATTCTGGGACAAGCCCTACCGCGAGGCGGCGCTGTTCCAGAAGGCGTACCTCATCCACCTCTTCCAGGACATGATCGAGCAGGGAGTTCCCTTCGGTCATGCCGACACGCATGGGCACTACCGCGAGATCGACACGCAGCAGGACATGGACCTCGCGCAAAAGGGCTGGGCCCCGCCGGAGGTGCGCGCATGAGCGCCCTGCCCCTGTTCCCGGCCTCGGTCGTCGGCTCGATTCCGCGCCCGCTTCACGTCCGGGAGCTGATCGACAAGCCGGCGTGGGACGCAGACGACGAGCGCACGATGGACGCGGCTGTCCGTTACGTCATCAGCATGCAGGAAATGGCCGGGCTCGACGTGGTCACCGATGGCGAATGGCGCCGGAGGTCCTATATCGGCGTCATTGCCGAGCTCGCGCACGGCTTCACGCTGGAACTCAATCCCTCGGACGGCCGGCCGTGGACCATCGTCACGGAGAAGCTCTCTGCCAAGCCGCCGGGCTTCATCGCAGGTGAGGCGAAATTCCTTAAAAGCGTGGCCACCGTGGCCACCAAAATAACCCTGCCCGCGCCAGCCCTCCTTGGCGAGCGGCTGTGGCACCCGCAGCGCTCCAGGAAGGCCTACCCCAAGCGCGACGACTTCGTGCGCGACTGCGTGGCGCCCCTTCGCGCCGAGATCGAGTTGATTCGCAAGCTCGGCGTGGACATCGTGCAGATCGACGACCCGCACCTGTGCCTCTTTGTCGATCCGGACGTGCGCCGGGGATTCGAGGATCCGGACCGCGCGGCGGATTTCGCCGTCGACATGATCAACGCGCTCGTGGATGGGTTCGAAGGGATCCGGTTTGCCGTCCACCTCTGCCGCCGTGCGGGCGCGAGAGTCAGAGGCGAGAAGCACCATGCGGGCACCTATGGCCCGATCCTCCCCCAGCTGAATCGGCTGAACGTGCAGCACCTCACCATGGAATTCACCGCCGCCGGTGCCGACGACCTGGAAAGCCTGGTACGACTGCGAAACGATTTCGAGCTGGGCCTGGGCGTGGTCGATGTGACGCCGGGTGAAGTCGATACCGTAGAGGTGATCGTCGCGCGCGTAGAGCGCGCGCTGGGCCGCGTCGCCGCCGAGCGCATCACGCTCAATCCGGACTGCGGCTTCGCCCCCGGCTCGGCGGCAAACGTCGACATCGACGAGGTTTATCGCAAGCTTTGCGCGGAGGCACAGGCGGCCCGGTTGCTGCGCGAGCGGCATCACTGACATAGCGATGCGGAAAATAAAAAAGGGCGACTGACCGTCGCCCTTTTTCTTTGGGGCAGACTGCTTCTAGAGCAACGGCACCAGCAGCAGCGCGACGATGTTGATGATCTTGATCAGCGGGTTGATCGCAGGGCCGGCCGTGTCCTTGTAAGGGTCGCCGACCGTGTCGCCGGTGACCGCGGCCTTGTGCGCTTCGGACCCTTTTCCGCCGAAGTTGCCTTCCTCGATGTACTTCTTCGCGTTGTCCCAGGCGCCGCCGCCGGTACACATCGAGATTGCAACGAAGAGGCCGGTGACGATGGTGCCCATCAGCATGCCGCCGATGGCCATGCGCGCCGCTTCGGCGCCCATCAGGAAGCGCATCACCAGCGCAAGCACCACGGGAGTGAGCACGGGCAGCAACGATGGGATCATCATTTCCTTGATCGCGGCCTTGGTGAGCATGTCGACCGCGGTGCCGTATTCGGGCTTGGAGGTGCCGGCCATGATGCCGGGGATCTCCTTGAACTGGCGGCGCACTTCGACCACGACCGAGCCGGCTGCGCGGCCCACGGCTTCCATGGCCATTGCGCCGAAGAGGAACGGGATCAGGCCTCCGATGAAGAGACCGATGATGACCGCGGGCTCGGACAAGCTGAACGCCGTGGTCTTGCCCGCATGATCGAGCGCGTGCGTGAAGTCTGCGAAGAGCACCAGCGCCGCGAGTCCGGCCGAGCCGATTGCATAGCCCTTGGTGACGGCCTTCGTCGTGTTGCCGACCGCATCGAGCGGATCGGTCACAGCTCGCACGGACTCAGGCAGGTTCGACATCTCGGCGATGCCGCCGGCGTTGTCGGTGATCGGGCCGTAGGCGTCGAGGGCGACGATGATGCCGGCCATCGAGAGCATTGAGGTTGCAGCAACTGCGATGCCGTACAAGCCACCGAGCGTGTAGGACGCGTAGATCGCCGCGCAGACGAAAAGCACCGGCCATGCCGTCGAGCGCATGGAGACGGCCAGTCCCGCGATGATGTTCGTGCCATGCCCCGTGGTCGAGGCCTGCGCCACATAGCGCACGGGGCCGTACTCGGTGCCCGTGTAGAACTCGGTGATCCACACGAGCGCGCCGGTCAGGACCAGGCCCACGACCGCCGACAGGTAAAGCTTCATTACCCCGCCTTGCGCTGCGAAATCCGTGCCGCCGAACACCCACATCGTGAGCGGGTAGAAGCAGATCAGCGCGAGCACGCCGGCCACGATGAGGCCGCGGTAAAGCGCGTTCATGATTTTCGCGCCTTCCTTGTGCTTGACCATGTAGCACCCGACGATCGAAGCGACGATCGAGAAGCCGCCGAGCACCATCGGGTACAACACCGCCTGCATCTCCGCGCCTTTGACCATCAGCGCGCCGAGCAGCATGGTCGCGATAAGCGTGACGGCATAAGTTTCGAACAGGTCGGCCGCCATGCCTGCGCAGTCGCCGACGTTGTCGCCGACGTTGTCCGCGATCACGGCGGGGTTGCGCGGATCGTCCTCGGGAATGCCCGCTTCGACTTTACCGACGAGGTCCGCGCCGACATCGGCGCCCTTGGTGAAGATGCCCCCGCCAAGTCGCGCGAAGATCGAGATGAGCGAGGAACCGAACGCGAGGCCGATGAGCGGCTGCAGGACCGTGTGCAGGTCCACCGTCCTGCCCATGCCGTGCGGTGCCGAGTTGATGAGCACGGCGAAGAAGCCCGCCACGCCGAGAAGGCCCAGGCCGACCACGAGCATGCCGGTTATGGCACCGCCCCGGAACGCAACGTTAAGCGCTGCATCGATCCCCTGGGTCGCGGCCTGCGCGGTGCGCACGTTCGCGCGGACCGACACGTTCATGCCGATGTAGCCCGCGCCGCCTGACAGGATCGCGCCAATCGCGAACCCCACGGCCGTCGACCAGCCCAGCCCGGGCACGAATCCGATCACGAGGAACAGGACCACGCCTGCGATCGCGATCGTCCTGTACTGGCGGTTCAGGTAGGCCTTGGCCCCCTGCTGGATGGCCGCCGCGATCTCCTGCATGCGCGCGTTGCCTGCGGGCAGCGACACGATCCATTTCGCGGAGATAGCGCCGTATCCAATGGCAATTGCCGCGCAGACAAGCGCGAAGACGATCTGTTCCATTGCTCACTCCCCTTTTGCTGACAGGTTTGCAGGCTGGGAGGCCCGCAAGAAAGTCGCGAATTCTAGCAGAAAATCATCGACTTCAGCGTCGACAGGCGAACCTCGCAACGCGCTTTTGCAGCGCGGTTACCCGAGCGCGTCGAAGGCTCGCGACCTGATCTCGTCGACCGTTCCCTGGCCCGAGATGCGCCGGTACTTTGGGGCGTTCGGATCGCCCTCTCCGGACCAGCGCTTGTAGTACTCAACGAGCGGCCTCGTCTGCACTGCATAGACTTCGAGCCGCTTCTTCACGGTGGCCTCCTTGTCGTCCTCGCGCTGGATCAGGGGTTCGCCGCTCAAGTCGTCCTTGCCCTCGACTTTCGGCGGATTGAACTTGACGTGATACGTCCGCCCTGATGTCACATGCACTCGACGTCCGCTCATGCGCGCCACGATGTCCTCGTCCGGCACGTCGATCTCGAGGACATAGTCGAGCTTTACGCCGGCCGCTTTCATTGCATCGGCCTGCGGGATCGTGCGCGGGAACCCGTCGAACAGGTATCCCTTGATGCAATCGCTCTCCTTGAGGCGTTCTTTCACGAGGCCGATGATGATCTCGTCCGACACCAGGGAGCCCGAGTCCATCACTTTCTTGGCCGCCAGCCCCAGGGGCGTGCCTGCCTTCACGGCGGCTCTCAGCATGTCGCCGGTCGAGATCTGCGGAATGCCGAACTTGTCCTTGATGAACGCGGCCTGCGTGCCTTTGCCGGCGCCCGGCGGGCCGAGCAGAATGAGTCGCATTCGTTGCCTCCGTTGTGTGAGTCTCGTTTCTCGTTTTTATTATTATGTCGCCCGGTCAAGGGCGCACTGCGAGTTTACGCACTTTCTCGAGATCCCCGGGAGTATCCACCCCTGGGGGCGCTTCGGTTTCGCTGATCGCTACCGCAATGCGATAGCCGTGCCAGAGCACGCGCAGCTGCTCCAGGGCCTCGAAGTTCTCGATCGGGCTGGGGGCGAGTTGCGCGTACCGCTTGAGAAAGCCCGCGCGATAGGCGTAGAGACCGATGTGCCGGTAGCAGGGCAATCCCTCCGGCGCGCCCTGCCTGCCTGAGGGACTGGCCCATGCATCGCGAGCGAAGGGAACAGGCGCGCGGCTGAAGTACAACGCGAAGCCGCGCGCATCGAGGACGACCTTCACGACACTCGGGCTGAAGATCTCTTCGGGCGACCGGATCAAATGGCATGCGGTGGAAACTTCGGCCTCCGGCGACTTCTCGAGGGCTGCGGCCACGCTCGCGATCAGCGCCGGATCGATGAGCGGCTCGTCACCCTGCACGTTCACGACGATGGCGTCGTCCTCGAGGGCCAGTTTCTTCGCCGCCTCGGCAATCCGGTCGGTTCCCGTGGCATGCGCGCTTCCGGTCATGATCGACGGGAACCCGTGCGCGCGCGCGGCCTCTTCGATTCGCGCATCATCGGTGGCGACGTACACCGCTTTCGCCCCGCTTGCCCTGGCGCGCTCGGCAACGCGCACGACCATGGGCTTGCCGGCGATGTCGGCCAACGCCTTGCCTGGAAACCGGGTGGACGCATAACGCGCCGGGATTACAACGCTGAATGCGGTCACGCGACCTCTTCCAGCGGGTCGAGCTTGCGCGCATCCTCCTCGAGCATCACCGGGATGCCGTCCTTGACCGGGTAGGCCAAGCGGTCAGCCTTGCAGATGAGTTCCTTCGCCTCCCTGCGATGCACGAGCGGCCCCTTGCAGATCGGGCAGACCAGGATTTCAAGCAGCTTGGGATCCACTCAGTGTCCTTGCGGTTTTGCGTTGCGCAGTTTTTCTACGATCGTCGCGCCGAGCGCGGAGTCGACCACCGCACGCACCGGCAGCATCCAGAAGCCCGGCTGGGCGGCGCTCGCCAGACGACGGCATTTTACCGCGTCCTTTTCCGTCATCACGACGGCAAGCCCATCGCTGAATTGAAGGTCGCTCGCAACGAACGCATGGTGATCGGGGAAGGCATGGGGGACCACTTCCAGCCCGAGGCTTTCGAGGTGCCGGAAGAAGCGCGGCGGCGAGCCGATCCCGGCAACGGCATGCACGCGCTTCGGGACAAGGTCGGCTGCGTCCATGACCCGGCCCGATCCCCCAAGGCTGGCCAGCGTGCGGCCCTCCATGCGCATCGCATGGCCCTTGACCTCCGAAGGCCCGTTGCAAACGACTGCGTCCACTTCGTCCAGGCGCGAGCGGAGCTCGCGCAGCGGGCCGGCCGGGAAGAGATGGCCGTTCCCGAAGCCGCGGGCGTCCACGACTGCGATCTCGAAGTCGCGCTGCAAACGGTAATGCTGCAATCCGTCATCGAGGACGAGGACATCGCATTCAGGATGCGCGTCCCGTAGGGCGTGGCAGGCCGCCACGCGGTCAGCGCCGACCCAGACCGGGCAGTCCGAGCGGCTCGCGAGCAGGACGGGCTCGTCTCCCACCAACGCCGGATCCGAGTCGGGTCTCACGCCACAGGGACCTTTGCCGGATCCGGCAAGGCTGCCGCCGTAGCCCCGGCTGACGATGCCCGGGTGCCATCCCAATCCAATGAGGTACTCCACGATCCACAGGACGAGAGGCGTCTTGCCGCTGCCCCCGGCGGTGATGTTGCCGACCACGATGACCGGGACGCCGACGTGTGTCTGCGGCAGCAGGTGCCATCTGAAGAGCGCGCGTCGAAACCAGACGATCGCCGCGAAGACAATCGCTAAAGGCGCGAGCAGCCGGGTGAGGGGCGTCGTGCGGTACCAGTGGCGAGCGAGGGATTCGAAGGCGATGACCGCGGACCTAGTCAGGAAGCGCGCGCGGATGCGCTGGTGCTGCCTACTTCCCGGCGGCCTGGGTCGTGAACGTGATCTGCGCGTACCCGGCCAGGCGCGAGGCTTCCATGACACGCACAACCGATTGGTGCGAAGCGAGCGCGTCCGCGCTGATCACGATGACCGGGTCCTTGCGCTCGCCTCCCGCCTGCCGCAATGCATCGGACAGCGCGGCAACGTTAGTGAACTTGACTGGCGTCTTGCCGATGACGTACTGGCCGGCGGCATTCACCAGCACCGAAATCTCGTTGGGACGCTCGAGCTGCTTTTCGGCGTCCGCCGTCGGCAGGTTGATCTGCAGCTCGGTGTACTTGGAATAAGTCGTCGTGATCATGAGGAAGATCAGGATCACCATCATGACGTCGATCAGTGGAACCAGGTTGATCTCCGGCTCCTCCCTGACCCGGCCCGGGCGGAATTTCATTTGGCCGGGGCGGCCTTGAAGTCGGCGCGCGCGCCATGGACGATATCGACCAGGCGAGCGGCCGCGCGTTCCATATCGACGACGAACCCGTCGACCTTGCTCCGGAAATGGCGGTAGAAAATCAGCGAGGGGACCGCAATGCCGATGCCGAACGCCGTGTTGTAGAGCGCGATGGAAATGCCCTGGGCGAGCTGCTGCGGGTTGGTGCCCGTCGGTCCTTGCGAACCGAAGATCTCGATCATCCCGATCACCGTGCCGAACAGTCCGAGCAGCGGCGATGCGGAGGCAATTGTGCCGAGCGTAGTCAGGAAGCGCTCGAGATCGTGTGCGGCGCTGCCGCCGGCCTCCTCGATGGCCTCCTTCATCACTTCGCGGGGACTGTTCACGTTGCGTAACCCCGCCGAGAGCACCTGCCCGAGCGGGGAGTCCTGCGAAAGCTTGTCGAGGACGTCCGGCGTCACGCCCTGCCGTTGATAGACCGTCACGACTTCGTTCAGGAGCGTCGGCGGCACGATCCGGTTCCTGCGCAGGCTGACCGAACGCTCGATGATGAGGGCGACCGCGATGATCGAGGCGAGCAGCAGCGGGTAAATCGGCCAGCCGGCGGCCTGGATCATGGCGAACAAATCGGTTCTCCCTGTTGGCTTCTGGACGCTCGGCGCATGCCGGCGTCAGGGGCGCACTTTAGCCAATGCCACCCTGCCCGGCAACATGCTGCGCTGCTTCAAAGGCGTAGGCCGAGTGTCTCAGATCGGACCCTCCACGTGCGCCAAAATTGCCGGCGCGAGGCGCGCAAAATGCGGGCCAAGGCTGTTATCCACAAAACCTGTGGATAAGTTTGTGGATTGTGCTTGTACAGTTGCCCTTTTACCTGCCAAGCGGCGCGCACCAATCGGCGTGATTAAAATTTCACCGCCAAATATTTGCCTCTAAACAAGCTGTTGTGACTAAGAATGGGCCTCCGCGGGCGACGCACAGTCATTGTGTGCGCCCGGCCTCAAAAGTGTGGATTAGTCAAGCGCCGGCAATCGAAAAGCGGTTGAAAAATGCGGGCTTATGTGAGTGTGCGGACTACACGTGTAAGCAGGGGCGTGGGATAGACTCCGGGCGCTTGGAACGCCTGCCGTGAGTACTCGACCAACCATGTTCGATCCACCCATCCTGACCGTTTCGGAACTCGCCCGCGGCGTGCGCGACCTCCTCGAGCGGCGCTTTCCGCTCGGATGGGTCGCCGGCGAAATCTCCAACTTCAAGCGCTATGACTCCGGGCACTGCTATTTCACCCTGAAGGACGCCGGCGCCCAGGTGCGCTGCGTCATGTTCCGCAGCCGGTCCCAGTACATGGACTGGCAACCAAAGGAGGGCATGCAGGTCGAGGTCCGCGCCCTGGTCACCCTTTACGAGCCGCGCGGCGACTTCCAGCTGAACGTCGAGACCATGCGGCGGGCCGGGTTGGGACCGCTCTACGAGCGCTTCCTCCGGACGCGGGACGCGCTGGAACGCGAAGGCCTCTTCGACCCCGCCTCCAAGCGCGCAATCCCGCTCTTCCCAAAGACGGTGGGCCTCGTCACTTCGCTTGCCGCGGCGGCCCTCCAGGACATGCTCACGACATTGAGTCGCCGCAATCCCTCGATCAAAGTCGTCGTATACCCGGTTCCCGTGCAAGGCGAAGGCGCTGCGGCGCGCATTGCCGCCATGCTTGCAACGGCCAGCCGACGCAACGAGTGTGAAGTCCTGCTCCTCGCCCGAGGCGGCGGATCCATCGAGGACCTCTGGCAGTTCAACGAGGAAGTAGTTGCGCGCGCGATCCGCGCATGCGGCATTCCCGTGGTCACCGGGGTCGGGCATGAGACCGACTTCACGATCGCCGATTTCGCTGCGGACCTGCGCGCGCCGACGCCTACCGCCGCAGCCGAGGCAGTGAGCCCTTCACGCGATGCGCTTTTCGCGCGTCTCGGGGAATTGGTCGAGCGTTCAACGCGAGCTGCGTTGCGCCGGATCGAAACCGAACTTCAGCGCGTCGACGGATACGGGCGGCGCCTCGTGCACCCGAAGGCGCGGCTGGCCGCGAGCGGCCGCTTCCTCGAGCAGCTGCGCGCACGCCTGGCCGCTGCCCGGCCGGACCTGCGAGCACTCGAGCGGGAGCGCTCCGAGCTTCTTCGGCGCCTCGACTTCGCCGTCCGTCGCAATCTCGAGCGACCGGCCCAGCGCTTACATACCTTGAGAGCAAGCCTGGCGAGCCTCGATCCCACTGCAGTCCTTGCGCGCGGCTACAGCCTTACGCGCAACGCGAAAGGCGAAGTGATCCGCGATGCCACGACGCTCGTCACCGGCGAGACCTTGACCACGCATTTTTCTCGCGGGCGCGCAACGAGCGAGGTCAAGACGCTAGGCGAGTGACCGCGGGAGACTGCGGACGCGCGGCTATAATTCCAGCCCTGCTCCAGGACCTCTCGCTCATGGGCCATCGCCTTTCAAAAATCTACACGCGCACCGGCGACGCCGGCGAAACCGGTCTCGGTGACGGCTCTCGCGTCCCGAAGGAAAGCGCGCGCATCCAGGCCCTTGGTGACATTGACGAGCTGAATTCCACGGTGGGCCTGTTGCTGGCCGAGGACCTTCCGGGGCCGATCCGCGATGCTTTCGAAGGCATCCAGCATGATTTATTCGACCTCGGCGGCGAAGTTTCGATTCCGGGACGCAGCGCGATCGGCGAAGTACACGTGAAGCGGCTTGAAGACCTGCTCGATGGATTCAATGCGGATCTTCCCCCGCTCAAGGAATTCATCCTGCCCGGCGGCTCGCGAGCTGCCGCGTGCGCGCACCTTGTTCGCACGGTCTGCCGGCGCGCCGAGCGCAGCCTTGTCGCCCTTGCGCGGGACGAACCGGTGAGCGAGCGAGCGAGGCAATACCTCAACCGGCTTTCGGACCTCGCGTTCGTGATCGGGCGCCTTGCGAACCGCCATGCCGGCCGCGGCGACGTCCTGTGGCAACCCGGCCGCACGAAAGGCAGCCAATGAAGCGCATCGCCGCACTCGCACTGGCCCTCGCGATGGCATTCACTTGCGCGCACGCCCAGGAGCGCGCCGAAACGCTCTTCAACCTGGTGACGCTTTCCGCCCAGGCCGAGCGGGAAGTCGCGAATGACACGCTCTCGGCGGTACTGGCAGCCGAGGCCGAAGGCAGCGATCCGGCAGCGCTTTCCGACGGCGTCAATCGCGCGATGCGCGATGCCCTGAAACTCGCACAGGGCTACCGTGGCGTAAACGCGCGCTCGCTCAATTACCAGACTTGGCCGGTCTACGACAAGACACGCATCGTGCGCTGGCGCGTGCGGCAGGAGATCAGGCTCGAAAGCCGAGATTTCGCCCAGGCCACCGACCTTATCGGCAAGCTGCAATCGAGCCTTGTAGTGACGAGCCTGGCGGTTGGCCTGTCGCCCGAGGCGCGCAGGCAGGCGGAAAACGCGCTTATCGGGGAGGCGCTGGCCGCTTTCCATGAGCGCGCTTCCATCGTGCGCGATGCACAGAAAGCAAAGTCGTACCGCACAAAGGACCTGCAACTCAACACCGGGGGCGGCTTCCAGCCCCGGATGTACGCCGCGCAGCGCGCGGGAGCGGTTTCCGCATCGGTTGCGCCGCCGTCCGTCGAGCCGGGCGCTTCGAGCCTGCAAGTGACCGTCAGCGGCACCGTTCAGCTTCAGTAGAATACGCACTTCACTCGTCCCAAGGCAGCCGGATGCCCGCAAAGTTTCACGCGATAAAAGCGCTCGTCTTCGATGTTTTCGGGACAGTCGTGGACTGGCGCGGGTCGATCATCCGCGAAGTGAGGAAGCTTTCACGCGAGAAGAAGCTCGCGCTCGATCCGGCCGAATTCGCAGACGCGTGGCGAGCCGGATACCAGCCCGCAATGGCGAAGGTTCGCTCGGGCACGCTCGGCTGGACGAAGATCGACGCCCTGCATCGCATGATCCTCGATGACCTGCTGGCGAAATTCGGCGTAGAGGGACTGAAGGAATCGGAGATCGACCATCTCAACCGGGTCTGGCATCGCCTCGCTCCCTGGCCCGATTCGCGCGCCGGCCTCAAGGCGCTCAAGAAAACGCGCACGATCGCGACGCTGTCCAATGGCAACGTCTCCCTCCTTACGAACATGGCCAAGGCAGGCGGCCTGCCGTGGGACTGCGTTTTTTCGGGCGAGCTCTTCCACCATTACAAGCCCGATCCCGAGACCTATCTCGGCGCCTGCGAGCTGCTCTCGCTCGAGCCGGCCGAGGTGATGATGGTGGCCGCGCACAAGAACGACCTGTTCGCAGCCAAGGGCTGCGGCCTCGCCACTGGGTTCGTCCGGCGCCCGCTCGAGCACGGGCCGGCCGTCAAGAATGACCTCAAGGCCGAGAAGGCATTCGACATCAACGCCAACGATTTCCTCGACCTCGCCCGGCGCCTGGGCGCATGAGCAGCATCGACCAGCCGCCGAATCATCGCCTGCTGATAGTCGACGACGAAGAGGCCACGCGCCTCCTGCTCGCGCGAATCCTCACGAACGACATGCAGGTGGAGATCACGCTCGCCGGCACGTGCGAGCAGGCGGTGCGCCTGGGCGGGAGCTACGCCTACGACGCGATCCTCCTCGACCTGATGATGCCGGGCATCGGCGGATTCGGTGTGCTGAGGGAATTGCGCACCAACTCGCCTAACTCGACCACCCCCATCATCATCGTCTCGATGCTCTCGGAGCAGGAGACGGTGGACCGCTGCATGGCCGCGGGCGCGAGCGCCTATCTCGTGAAGCCGGTCGAGCGCAACACGCTCACGGCAACGATCCGGGCGCAGATCGCCGGCCGCGGCCGCCCCCAAACCTGATCAAAGGACTTCACGAATCATGGCCGACATCCGCATCTACAACCCCGAATCGCTCGGCGCACCGCTGGGGCAGTACTCGCACGTGGCGAGGGTCAAGGCGGCCGAGACGCTTTACATCGCCGGCATGCTCGCGCCGGGCGAGGATTTCGACACGCAGTGCAGCGGCGTTTTCCGCAGCATTGAAGCGGCGCTCAAGTCCGCAGGCGCTGGTTGGGGCAATGTGGCCCAGTTCACGACCTACCTTGTGCACTCCCAGGACATCCCGAAATTCATGGCCTGGCGGCTGCGGGAATTCCCGAAGATGTTTCCCGACGGCAAATACCCGCCGAACACCCTGCTTATCATCGACCGCCTCGTGCAGGAACAGTTCGTGGTCGAAGTGCAGACCATCGCAGCGCTCTGAATCCCGGACATTCGTTTCGTTAAAACCAACGCCGGCGCGCCTCTTAGGCCGATTCGTATAACTAATCCGATATAGCGCCTGGTCAGTCCGGCTTGGCGCCGGACACCTTTACCAAGCGCGCGTAAAGCGCCTTCTCGCTTTCTATGAACGAGGTGAACGCTTCGGGCGAGCGGATGGAAGGCGTCTCCGAACCCATGGTGCGCAGCCTTTCCTTGGTGTCCGCTGAATCGAGCGCCTTGAAAATTTCGGCCGAAAGGCGGGCGACGACCTCGTTCGGCGTCTTCCCCGGGGCCATTACGCCCCACCACGTGGTCATGTCGAAGCCCTTGAGGCCGGATTCGTCGAGCGTGGGCAACTCGGGGACGAAGCCCGTGCGTTTTTTCGTCGTGACCGCCAGCGCGCGCACCTTGCCGGCCTTGATGTTGGGCAGCGAGCTTGCAAGGTTGTCGAACATGAGGTGCAGGCGCCCGGACATGAGGTCGAGCACGGCCGGCGCCGAGGCTTTGTACGGAATGTGGACCATGTAAGTGCCGGTCATCTGCTTGAAGAGTTCGCCGGCCAGGTGTCCCGTCGAGCCCGTCGAACCCGAGCCGAAGTCGAGCTTGCCGGGACGCGATCTGGCCAATTCGACGAGCTCCCGCACGTTTCGCGCCGGCAGGTCGTTGTTGACGATGAGCACGTTCGGCACCTGCACGACGAGCGCGACGTGCCGGAAATCCCGGATCGGGTCGTATGGCAGGCTCGGCATGAGCGCGGGGTTGATCGCATGCGTGGCGATCGCGCCCATGAGGAGCGTGTAGCCGTCGGGGGCGCTCTTGGCCACGTAGTCGGCCGCGATCACGCCACCGGCGCCCGGCTTGGTTTCCACTACGACGGGCTGCCCGAGGGCCTCCTGCAGCTTTTGCGCGATTACGCGCGAAGAGATGTCCACCGGCCCGCCCGGATACGGGCAGATCAGCCTGACGGGTTTGGAAGGCCACGCCTGGGCCGCGACCACCCCTGCCTGGGCAAGCAGTGCCAGCCCGATCAACAGTCGCTTCATTTCGGTTGCCTCCGGAAAAGAAAAGGGCGCGCCGAGGCGCGCCCTTTGACGGACTTTGCCCTCGTTAAGCTTCGACGAACGCCTCTTCCCGCTTCTTCCGGATGTTCGGCAGCAGCAGGATGATGAGGAGCACGATCGAGGCGATCAGGAACCCGGCGCTGATCGGCTTGGTGAAGAACACGATCGGGTCGCCTCGAGAAAGCAGCATCGCCCGGCGCAGGTTCTCTTCCATGAGGGGCCCGAGGATGAATCCGAGCAAGAGCGGTGCCGGCTCGCACTCGAGCTTCACGAAGACGTAACCCAGGAGGCCGAAGATCATCATGAGCAGCACGTCGAACGGGTTGTTCGAGAGGCTGTAGACACCGATCGCCATGAACACGAGGATCGACGGGAACAGGATGCGGTAAGGCACCGTCAGCAGCTTGATCCACAAGCCGATCATCGGCAGATTCAGGATCACGAGCATGAGGTTGCCCACCCACATCGAGCAGATCATGCCCCAGAAGAGTTGCGGCTTCTCGGTCATCACCTGCGGACCCGGGGCGATGCCCTGGATCATCATCGCGCCGATCATGAGCGCCATTACGGCGTTCGACGGGATGCCCAGCGTGAGCAGCGGGATGAACGAAGTCTGGGCGCCGGCATTGTTTGCCGACTCGGGTGCAGCTACCCCTTCGATGGCGCCCTTGCCGAACTCGTGGCCGTATTTCGAAACCTTCTTCTCGAGCGTGTAGGCGCCGAACGAGGCGAGCAGCGCGCCGCCGCCCGGCAGGATGCCGAGCGCCGAGCCGAGGAACGTCCCGCGCAGGATGGGCTTCCACATGCGCTTCCAGTCCTCCTTCGTCGGGAACATGTTGGTCACCTTGTTGGTGAACACCTCGCGCTCGTCCTTGAGCTCGAGGTTGGTGATGATCTCTGCGATCCCGAACAGGCCCATCGCGACCGTCACGAAGCCGATGCCGTCGGCCAGTTCCGAGATGCCGAAGGCAAAGCGCAGGACGCCTGAGTTCACATCCGTGCCAACGAGGCCGAGCAGGAGCCCGAGGATCACCATGGCGACGGCCTTGAGCACCGACCCGTGGGCGAGCACGACGGCCGCCACGAGACCCAGCACCATCAGCGAGAAGTATTCCGACGGGCCGAACTTCAGCGCGACTTCTGCAAGCGGCGGCGCGAACATCGCCACGATCACCGTGGCCACGCAGCCGGCGAAGAACGAGCCGATCGCAGCAGTGGCGAGTGCGACGCCCGCCCTGCCCTGCCGGGCCATCTGGTAACCGTCCAGGCAGGTCACCACCGAGGAGGATTCTCCCGGGAGGTTGACGAGAATCGCGGAGGTCGAGCCGCCGTACTGGGCGCCGTAGTAAATGCCGGCCAGCATGATGAGCGCCGTGATCGGCGACAGGCTGAAGGTGACCGGCAGGAGCATCGCGATGGTGGCGACCGGCCCGATGCCCGGGAGCACCCCGATGAGGGTGCCCAGCAGTACGCCGATCAGGCAATACAGCAGGTTGACCGGCGTGAGTGCGACACCGAAACCAAGGGCGAGGTTGCTGAAGAGATTCATGTCCATGGTTTTCTCCTCAGCCCAGGAAGTCGGGCCAGAGCGGGAAGGGCAGCGTAAGGCCCTTCACGAACACCAGCACGGAAAAGATGATCAGAACGATGGTGAGGATCCCCACTTCCTTCGCCTTGAACTCGTGGCCGCCGAAAGCGCACACGAAGATCAGCACGACCAGCGCAAGAACGAAACCCAGGGGCTTGAGCAGGTACCCGAACAGCACCAGCGAAAGGGAGATGAAGAACAGCGGCTTGAAGGAAAATTTCGGAAGACCCTCGCCCTGCACGACCAGCGCCTGGAAGAGGACGATCGCGCCAAGCACCGCCATGATGCCGCCAAGGACGGTCGGGAAGTACGCCGGACCCATGCGCACCGCGCTTCCCATCTGGTAGTTGCGCGCAACGACAAGGAAGAACAGGCCGAACGCGATGAACAGCAGGCCTGCCCAGAAATCCTTGGGACTTTTGATCTTCATGTGCCTCCTTCAGGAACGATGCGCCGATTTGGCTTCTGCCATAGAGCCGATCCCGGCAAAAACGCGTTGGAGTGTATCACGGCGATTTGCACGGAATCCATAAATGCGGCGACGGAATACTGTCTGTGGCGTCAGCCATTTTGACCCGCACGACACCGGTGCGCTTGCGCGCCCGCATTGTGCATCGCAAGGCGCCCGGCTTCCTGCAATCGCCCTAGTCGACCTGTGCGCCCGACGCCTTCACGACGCGCGCCATCTTGTCGAAATCGGCTCGCAGCAGGCGGGAGAACTCTTCGCTCGAGAGCGCCTGCGGCTCGATGCCCTGCTTGGCGAGCCGCTCGAGGATGACCGGGTCCCTGAGCAGCTTGCCGACGGCCGCATTCACCTGCTCGACGATCGCCCTCGGCGTGCCCGCCGGCCCCAGCAGGCCGAACCAGGAATCGAATTCGTATCCGGGCAGGCCGCTCTCTGCGATCGACGGGATCTCCGGCAGGAACTTCGAGCGCTTGGCCGATGTGACGCCGATCAGCCGGACCCGTGAATCTTTTACAAACGGAATGGCGCCGATGTTGGCTGCGATGACCGCCTGCGCCCGCCCGACCACGACTTCGTTCACCGCCTCGCCGGTCGCCTTGAAAGGAATGTGGACGAGATCGATGCCGGCAAGGCCATTGAAATACGCCATCGAAAGATGCGTGGCGCTGCCGTTCCCTGCGGTTGCGTAATTCATCTTGCCCGGATTGGCTTTGGCATAAGCGATGAACTCCGCCACGTTCTTCGCCGGCACCGCGGCATTCACAATCAATACGTAGCTGGCATTGCCGATATGCGCGATGGCCGAAAAATCCTTGATGGGGTCATAAGCAAGTTTTTTGTAAAGCGACCCGTTGATGGTGTGGCTCGCGGCGGAAAGCACCATCGTGGTGCCGTCCGGGACGCTCTTGGCGACTTGCGCATTGGCAATCGTGCCGCCGGCGCCCGGCCGATTTTCCACGATGACGCTCGTGCCGAGCGCCTGCCCGAGTTCATTCACGATCGAACGGGCAAGGATGTCCTGCACCCCGCCCGAGGCGAAAGGCACGATCACATGAACGACCTTGCCGGCGGTGAGCTGCGCGTGAGCGGGCACAGCGCCCAATGCGAGGGTCGTTGCCGCGGCAATGAGGCGAAGGGTCGAGAAAACACGCATGCGTTGCACTCCGCGCTCGGGATTCAAGGTGGGCCGAATGATATATCGCCATAGAATGCCACGGCCGTTTCGCCGGTGTTGTCCGTGTCGGTCGACACGATCACCCCGCTCACTTGGGGCGGCGCCGTTCCGAACGCCCGGCGATAGTCCGTCGCAATGTTGCGCTCTACGCGCACCCACTTCCCGGTGCGGGCCGATCCGCTTTCCGCCACGATCATCGCAACCCGTGGCGTGTAGGCGTTCGGCAAGAACGTGTCCCGCGGCGCCTTGCCGTCCCAGACGTAGCACAGGGCGGCGGCGGGCACCCGCTCGCCGTAGAGCATTCGCGCAAGTGATAGCTTCATGCGCTCACCCGCGGGAAGCGTTGCGGGATCCACGTCGAACGTGACGTATACGCGGGCGACGAAGTCATCACCTTCCTTCGTGCGCAAGTCGCCCTTCTCGACCACGCTCATCGCCTTCCAGCGCCAAGAGAGCGTTGGATGGGTCCTGGCATCGACACGCATCTCGCGTACGATTCCCGAAGCGGAGCGTTCTGCATCAGCGCGCAGCACGACTTCGCCTTCGTCGGCGACCAGCGTATAGCGCGTTTCCGGGGCGCGATTGCCGAATCCCCACGGCCTGAGCTCATCAGGCAGGCGGCCGCCGGCCTGAAGAGTGGAGAACCGCATGGCGTCGATGCGGGAGGCCTGTGCGCCGGCGGGTCCGGCGCCTCCCGCCGCTAGGACGCCCGCGGTCAATCGCAGCCATCTCCGACGGTTCACGGCCGCCGCTCCAACAGCGTTCCTGCCTTCAGGCGATCAAGGTCCGCCGGACGATCGACATCCCAGACCGTGCGCAATTCGCGCCAGCGCCAGCCCAGGCGCGCAAGCTTTTTGCGCGTCTCTTCCATCACCGACGGCGTGCTCCAGGAAATCCCCTCGAACAAAGAGGCCGAAGGTCGCGCAAGACCGATCAGCGGATACCCCCCGTCCTCCGCCGGCGCGAAGACGGCGTCGCATCCCCGCAGCAGTCGCGCAGCCCGGCGAAGGTCGGCGACCGTCAGCGCCGGACAGTCCGCCCCGACAAGGACCATGCGCCGGTGGCGCCGCAATCCACCCCGAAAGGCTTCGTGCATTCGCCGGCCGACATCGCCCTCCGACTGGTGTCGCAGCTCTACACCATGACGCTGCGCGAGCGCACGCAGCCATGCGTGACCCGCAGGCGCTCCATGCAATTCGACGGGTCCGCAGGCGGCTTTTACAGCGGTGCGGAGAGTGCAATTGAGCAGCCGCGCGTGAAGTTTTGCCGCAGCCTCGTCGCCGATCGCGGCAGCAAGGCGCGTCTTCACGCGCCCGGCCTGCGGCGCCTTCGCCAGCACGACGACAAGGGTAGAGGGGTCGCGCATCGCCTCAGGAGCGCCGGTTGTAGAGGCGCGCGAGGTTGTCCGGATCGGCGCCGAAAAAATACAGGAGTCGCAACCGCCACATGAGCACCATTGTGGCGACGATGCCGTTACCTTCCCACCTGCGCGCCGCGGTAACGACTTTGGCTCGCAGGCACGCGGGAGGGCCGATCTCCTTGAGCGCGCTTGACAGCGCGATGTCCTCCATGAGTGCAATCGGCGGGAATCCGCCGGCCGCGTCGAACGCCTCGCGCCCGGCGAACATCGCCTGGTCGCCCGTCGCAATGCCGGTAAGCCTCGAACGCAGGTTCATCACCGTCCCTACCAGCGCGAGGAGCGGGTGGGACGAATCGAGGCGCACATCGAACCGGCCCCAGCGGCGCTGCTGCAGCGCCCGGGCAATGAGTTCATCGGCCTTACCTGGCAGGCGCGTGTCGGCATGCAGGAAAAGAAGAGCTTCTCCAGAGGCCGCCCGCGCACCGGCGTTCATCTGGGCCGCACGGCCACGCTGCGACGTAAGCACACGATCGGCGAGCGGTTCGGCGCGCAGGCGCGTGGCATCGGCGCTTCCGCCGTCGACTACGATGACTTCATGGCCGCGCTCGCGCAGCGGCTGGAGCGCGCCAAGGCAATCTGCTATGCGCGCTTCCTCATCCAGGACGGGAACGACAATCGAGATGCGCATTCCGTAGCCGAGCGCCCGTTCATTTTCGGGCGTCGTTGAGGCTCCAGTCGTATTCGAGGAATGAAAGGGGCGCCTTGCCCTCGGCAACGACCTTTTGGCCTTCCGGCGTCTCGGCGAGGACTTTCGCGTACTTCGCAAAGTACTGCTCGCGCATGCCGAAGTCCTCCTTGAACCAGTCGAAGATCTTGGAGACCTCGAGCTTCCCGTTTTCATAGCGATTGCGCGAGCGGTCGGAGAGGAACCGGATCGCCTGCTCATCGAGCTGCCGCTCGAGTTTTGCGGCCGTATACGCTTCCTCGCGCAGCATGGGGCAGCCGATGGACGCGCAATTCAATGCGTAGTGCACCCTGGGCTCGTTATACGCGCCCGGTTTGCGCAAGGTCTCGTGTTCGATCTGGTCCAGGAAGGATTCGCGCCCGAACAGCGTGAAGAATTTATCCTTCCAGGGATTGCCGAACACGGTGCCGAAATCGCGGATGGACTTGAGGTTCGGGTACCGGGTGAGGATCTTCTCGACGGTGAATGCGTTGTAGGCGTTGATGAGGAACGCCATGCGCTGCTCCCTCGACCAGCCGTTGAATTCGGCCTCGGGCACTTTGGAGAGCGTGTCGAGATAGGCCTTGAGCGCGGGGCGCTCCCTGGCGAATTCCGCATAACGCACCTGCGAGGCCTTGCCGCCCTGCAGCACCACTACGTTTTTGCCCAGCAGCGCGTCCCACGCCTTGTGCGAGTGGTCGAACCCCTGCGCCATGGCGCCGCCACAAAGGCACAACAACAAGCCGGCAACCAGGCTCGCCACAAATCGGTTCATGTTCAGCCTCGCATCCATGTGTGGAATTTCTCGATCCGCGCAAGCCAAGCCTGCGGCGCATGCGCTTTCTTCCAGACTCCCGCGGCAAACTTGTTGGCCTCGACCATTGTCGGGTAGATGTGGATTGTGCCGAGGATCTTGTTCAGCCCCAGCCCATGACGCATGGCGGTCACGAATTCGGCGATGAGGTCCCCGGCGTGCTCGCCGACGATGGTCGCGCCGAGGATCGTGTCCTTGCCCGGCACCGTGAGCACCTTTACGAAGCCGTGCGCTTCCTCATCGGCGATCGCGCGATCGAGGTCGTCGATGCCGTACACCGACACTTCGACCGGGATACCCTTCTCATTGGCTTCCGTTTCGTTCAATCCGACGCGCGCGACCTCGGGGTCCGTAAACGTCGCCCACGGAATCACGGAATAGTCCGCCCGGAACTTCTTCAGGCCACCGAAGAGCGAGTTGACCGATGCGTACCACGCCTGATGGGAGGCGGTATGCGTGAACTGGTAAGGGCCGGCCACGTCGCCGCAGGCATAGATGTTCGGATAGATCGTCTGCAGGTACTCGTTCGTCTGCACGGTGCGTGTCTTGGTCAGCGGGATGCCGAGCTCCTCGATCCCATAGCCCGTCACGCGCGGCGCCCGGCCTACCGCCACGAGGACGGCGTCGAACTCGATGCGCACCTCGCCACCTTCGCGCTCGCAGACCAGCACCTTGCGCCCGTCGTCCTGCAGGAACTGCTTCGCCTTGTGCCCGACCAGCACATCGACGCCTTCTTCGCGGAACTTATTGGTCACCATCTCGGATATTTCCGGGTCTTCGCGGATCATGATCCGCGGCAGCATCTCCACCTGCGTGACTTTGGCGCCGAGGCGGCAGAACGCCTGCGCAAGCTCGCACCCGATCGGCCCGCCGCCGAGCACCACGAGGCGCTTCGGAAGCGTACGCAAGGACCAGAGCGATTCCGACGTGAGGTAACCGATCGTGTCCAGGCCCGGGATGGGCGGCACGAAGGGCGCGGCGCCCGCCGCGATCACGATGGAACGCGTAGTCAGCGTGCGCGTGGCTCCGCCAGCCTCGCGAATCTCCACTTCCCAGGGCGAGAGCATCTTTGCCTCACCCATGACGCATTCCACGCCAAGCGACGTGTACCGCTCGACCGAGTCGTGCGGCTCGATGGTCTTGACGACGCGCTGGACGCGCTCCATCACGTCGGCAAAGTCGAATTCGACTTCGGCGCTCTTCAGCCCGTACTCCTTCGCGCGCCGCATTTGCGCGAGCACTCGGGCCGTTTTGATCAACGCCTTGGAAGGTACGCAGCCCGTGTTCAGGCAGTCGCCGCCCATTTCGTGCTTTTCGATCAGCGTGACTTTCGCCTTGACGACCGCCGCGATCAACGCTGCGACGAGGCCGCCGGACCCGGCCCCGATCACGACCATGTTGCGATCGAATTTCGCGGGCTTGGTCCAGCGCGCGTATACCTTGCGCGCCTTGAAGAAATCGATTGCCTTCGAAGCAATGAGCGGAAACAGCCCCAGCAATACGAATGCGCCGATCAGTCCCGGCGAAAGGATCCCCGACAACGATTCGAGCCGCGCGAGCTGCGTGCCGGCATTCACGTAGACCAGCGTCCCGGCCAGCATGCCGACCTGGCTTACCCAATAGAACGTCCGAGCGCGCAGCGGCGTGAGGCCCATTGCGAGGTTGACCACGAAGAACGGCACGACCGGGATGAGGCGCAGCGTAAAGAGGTACAGCGCACCCTCTCGCTCCACGCCGTCGTTGATCCGCTTGAGGGTGGTCCCGAATTTCGACTGGACCCAGTCACGCAGGAGGAACCGCGAGGCCAGGAACGCCAAGGTGGCCCCGATCGACGAGGCGAATGAAACGATGAGGGTGCCCCAACCCAGGCCGAAGATGGCGCCCGCGGCCAGCGTCAATATCGTTGCGCCCGGCAACGACAACCCGGTCACCGCGACATAAAGCGCGAAGAAGCACAGGGCCGTGACGAAAGGATGGCTCTCGTACCAGGCCCCAATGGCCGCCTGGTGAGCCTGCACCTGCTCGAAGCTGAGGTATCGGTGGCCGCCGAGCGCGAAGAAGGCCCCGACCGCCACGGCGATCCCGGCCAGCACGACAAGCTTCGACTTCCTCATGAGACGCGTCCCCCTGCCCTTCGTCCTTCCCTTGCCTTGCCCGGACCTGCGGGGCCCGGAATCTTACAGCGCGAGTTCTGGCTCAGCCTGCCTGCCCAAGCGAACCGCGTCTCCCATGGTGTAGGTCGGGCCCTGGGTGATTCGGTTGAAATAGGACATGTGCGCATCGGACCCCGCCGGCCACTGCTCGAGGAAGCGCGGCTTCCAGGCCTCGGCGTCATACACGACAGAAACCGCGTCCACATGAACGCCTTGGACGGTCGTGCCATAGAGCGCCCGGCCCTCCGGGGGGTGGACCGAGATGCGCGTCGCGATACCGTGCAGCGCGCCGCGAAAATTCGGCATCCCCGCCGCGCCATTGTTGATGAGGACGGCTTCGCGTGGCACATCGGCAATGCGCTGGAGCACCGGTAGGCAGGTGTGGCTGCTGGCCATGATGCTCACGCCCGAAGATCCGAATGCAGCACGGGCGGCGGCAAGCCCTTCGGCCGTGGCGAGCGCCTCCTGCGAAAATGCCCAGCCGGCAAGCGAACCGCCATCGCCGTGGACGATGCCGACCTTGACGCCTGCGACCCGCGCGACAATGAACATGGGCAACGCGCCCAGCCGGGCAGTCAATTCGGGGAACTGCTGCGCCGTTTCGCGCAGGCGCTCCTGGATCCGGTTCGAGCGCATCACTTCCGCATCGCCCACCCAGTCGGGATAGCCGCACCCGCATCCGGCGTCCTTTCCGGGCTGCGCGAGTTCTGTCTCCACGTTTCCGCGCGTCGCCAGGTGCGCGAGCACTGTTTCATTGATGCGTCGAAAGTCTTCCGGATTTACATCGAACCAGTTGAAATCGCCATTGAAGACCAGCCGGGCACCCGGTTCCGAGGCAACGAGGTCGAGCAGGGCGTCAAGCGCCAAGGGATTGCCGTACAACCCGCCCGCGACATACAGGGTGTCGGCGGCGAGGGAAGGTTCCGCACGCAAAGCTTCTGCGCCATACCGGTAACTTACGGGACAGGCGCGGCCCGGGCCTTCAGCCATCCAGCGCGCCGCCGCAGGAGGAGCCTTGGCCGGCCGTACAGCCATAACAATGGTCGCGCACCGAGATCGGGTTGCCCGCGAGGTCGCGCCCGATGAGGTCGGACAGTTGCGGGCGACGCTTGCCTTCGATGACCAGCGGCAGGCCGAGCATCTGGTTGAAATCGCAGTCGTACACGGCGCCTTGCCAGTCGACTGAGAGGAGCGACCGGCACATGACGCCTTCCAGGTTTTCGTCCCGGTGGGCGCCCTTGAGCAGCGTCATGTAGTCGCCAAACTGTCCCTTGGAAACGAGCGTGCTGCCGAACCGCTGGATCGGCATGTTCGCCAGCGTGTACAGGCGGTTGAAAACGATGCCGTGCCGCGAGCCAAGCTCGCGTTTGTAATCGGCCTCGAGCGCCTCCTGGCCAGGGGGCAGCGAGGGGCCCTGGGGGTTGTAGACGAGGTTGAGCACGAGACCGCTGCCGTCCTTGCCATAGCCGAGCGCATTGAGGCGCACCAGACCCGCGATGCTCTTTTCGTAGACTCCCTTGCCTCTTTGGCGATCGACAAGGTCTTCCGTGTAGCAAGGCAGGGACGCGGTGATCTCGACTTCGTTTGCGGCGAGGAATTCGGCGAGCCCTTCCTGGCCCGGCTCCTCGAGGATCGTGAGGTTGCATCGGTCGATGATTCGGGTACCCAGCTCACGCGCGCGGCTCACGAGCTCGCGGAAATGCGGGTTGAGCTCAGGCGCGCCGCCGGTGACGTCCAGCGTGCGGATCCCGGCCACCGCAATGAACGACAGCACATCGCCGATCGTCTCGCGGGACATCAGCTCCGTGCGCGTCGGCCCGGCGTTTACATGGCAATGCAGGCAGCTCTGGTTGCATTTGTATCCCAGGTTGACCTGCAGGGTTTCCAGGCGGCCGCGGCGAAGCGCGGGAAACCCGAATTGCTGGATCAACGGTAATGTGGCGTGCACTCTTCGATTCCTCGTGGATGGGTTGGGTGGCTGTCGCGCGTGCCCGGAGAACAGAAGTTTGTCGCAAGGGCGGCGACTTTCCTTACAGCCTCAGGGGGGCGGCCAGACCGTGCCGTTCTGCATGCGTTCGTCGAGGACGCTCACGAGGCGGGAGCTTGTGGCGCGCAGCCGCTGGGAGAGCATCAGCACGAATTCCATCAGGATCTTGGCGCCCAGCATCGGCTGCTCGACGATGATACGGGCCAGGTTTTCCCGGTTCAGCACGGCGATCATCGTGGGCTGGTCCGCAATACAGGTGGCAAAGCGCGGTTCCCCGTCGATCATGGACATCTCGCCAAGGGTCTTGCCCGCATCGACCACGGCGATCACCTGCTGGGTGTTCCAGCGGTCGCGCTTCATCACCTCGACCCGCCCTTCGATGATCATGAGCATGAAATCGCCGCCTTCACCTTCGCGGATGATCTCCGCGCCCTGCCCGCACATGTAAACGTCCATGAAGTGGGACAGCAGGCGAACCTCTGCGTGCGAAAAATTTTCGAGGAGGTTGCATTTCGGGATCAATGCATGGATCTGCCCCGAGAATTTGGTCGCATCGCCCAGAAAGTCGAGGTGGGCCAGCTGGTTTGGGCGATCGGACATGGGCATGGCGGCTTTGCGGTCCATTCTAGCCGATCAGAAGCACCACGGCCGTCATCCAACCCGCCGCCGACCCGAGCAACCACGGGTCGTCCAGGAGCTCGTTCGAGGGATTGCCTCCCCCACCCCGATGGCGCAGGAGAAATAGATAACGAAATGTCCCGAACAAGACGAACGGCAGCGTCAGCGTAAGGTCGGTGCCGTGCTCCGCCAGGGTCGTGGCGGACACCGTATAAAACCCGTACGCGATCATCATCCCCAGCGCGCACATGAGCACCGCCGCATCGAGGAACGATTCGCTGTACGCATCGAGCACGGGACGGTGCCGGCCCGCGTCTTCGGCCAGGCGAATGAGCTCGGCGCGGCGCTTCGCAAAGCCGAGGAACAGCGTCACGAGAAAACCGCAGAACAGGAGCCACCGGGACGGCTCGATGCCGATCCCAAGCGTGCCGGCAAGGATGCGCAACATGAATCCCGAGGCGATGATGAAGACGTCCACTACCGGGATTCGCTTCAGTCCCAGCGAGTACGCAAGGTTCAGCAGCGCATAAAGCAGGAGGATTACGGCGACCAGCGTACTGACATAAGCGCCCAGCGCCAATGCGGCGATTGCCAGCACCAGCGCGAACAGGACGGCCGCCCGGACACTGATTTCGCCGCTCGCGATCGGCCGCGAGCGCTTGTCCGGATGGTCCCGGTCGCGCTCCCGGTCGAAGCAGTCGTTCATCGCATAGACCGCACTCGACATGAGGCAGAAAGCAACGGTTGCAAGCAGCGCGGCCGAGAGCATGTCGGGCTGGGCGAGGCCATGGCCGAAAATCAGGCCCGGCAGCACGAAAGCGTTCTTGATCCATTGCTGCGGGCGGGCCAGCCGGGCTAGTCCCCGGACGCTCATCTTCCGCATGCGTCGCCCGGGAAATACCGCTCGCAGAAATAGCAGCCGCCGATCGGCAGGAATGCCGGGATGCGGTACCAGCGGTCACGCACGCTCTTCAGCACGCCTTCACGATAGGCCTGGTAGTCGAATCCTTTGCCAAGCACGAGATGCAGTGTCGTGCCGGAAGTTTCGATCGTGCGCACTTCGATGGACTTGAAATACGGCCGGTAATCCTGCTCAGGCGGTGGATCGCGCCGCACGATCAGGATGTCCTTGCCCTCGAAGGACCGAACGTCGGTGACGATATCGTCGTGGCGCGCATGCGAGGTGCCTGCGCCGAAAACAAAGAAGTACCGTCCGCCGTAATAGGACAGGATCGATGACAAGGTGTAGTTGTCGGTCGCCGGAATGTAGTCCTTGTAGGGAGCGAGCTTGGCCACCACCTCCGCCGTGCGGAATTGCAGCACGAGGCGCGAATACAGCCGGTTGGATTTCCACACTTCCAGTGGAATGGCGGCCAGCACCCCGGCCACGACTACGTGGAGGACGGCGAACACCGCAAAGAAGCGCACGCATTTCGCAAGCTTTTCCACCGGCAGTGCGATGGCCAGTGTGAGGACGAGTGGCGCAATGAAGGACAGCAGCCAGTGCAGCCCGACCTTCTTGAGCGGCGAAAGCGCAGCGAACACGGCCAGCGGCACGAGCCATGCGAGCAGGAGCGCGCGTGAGCCTGGCCCCCTTTGCAATCGGGCCAGCGATGCGCGCTCACGCCACGCGTACCAGAGCAAGGGCGCCGCAAGATAGGCGAGCGAGGCGATATAGAGAAGGGGGTTGCGCCAACCCAGGCCGGAGCCTTCGTGCCGGTTGATTGCGTTGAACATGATGTTCGACCAGCAGGCTTCGTAATTCCAGTAGAGGTTCAAGAGGCCGGCGGGCAATGCGCCGAGGAGTACCAACCCGAGCGCGCTCCACCTGCGCTCACCACGCCCGCCAAGCGCCCAGGCAATCATGCCCAGGCCCAGCAGCACGGCGAAGTACTTCGAGAGGAAGGCAAGGCCCAGGCAGACTCCGGCGAGCAGGAAGCCGGGACGCCAGCTTTGTTCGGCGGCACGCGCGAAGAGCACGATCGCCCCGAACGAAAACAGGATCAATGGCGTGTCGGTCGTGATCAGCACGTTCCACACGTTCATCGGGACCAGCAGGACGAGCGCGCCCGCGAAGTCCGCAACGTTTTGCGGGCGCCCGAACCACCTGGCGAGTGTCCAACGCACACCGAAACCCAAGGCGACCGGCAGCAGGACTGCGGGCAGGCGAAGCACCCATTCACTCATCGACAGCGGCGCCAGGAGCGCCAGCAGCCATCCAACCATCGGCGGATGATCGTAGTACCCGAGCGCCGGCTGCTGGCCCCACACGAGGAAGTACGCTTCGTCCCCCGTGAGCGGCACGACGCTCGCAAGCCAGGCACGAAAGACCAGCGTGCAGGCCAGCGCGCCGAAGAACCAGCGACGGGCGATGTGGTCGGCCTTCATGCCGCGCCCCGAAAGACCAAGGAAACGCCGGCGATGACGAGCACCGAATACACGGCCCGCACGACGCTCGCAGCCGGAATCCGTGCATGCAGCCGATTGCCCACGAAGAATCCGCCAAGCATTGCAGGCACCAGAATGGCGACCGAAGCAAGCAATCCATCCTGTGTGAGCAATCCGGTCAGGCCGAACAGGACGACGCGCACCAGTGCCGAGAACATGATCATCGAGGCATTCGTCGCGCGAAGCTCATCCTTGTCCCGGATCCGGCCGGTGAAGTACAAAGCGAACAACACTCCACCCGTGCCGAAGAGGGCCGACAGCGCCCCGCCGGCGAGGCCAATGGGCGCGCTCCATATGCGCCCGAGCGCAATCGGCGCTCCGCTCCGTGTAAATCCATAACCCGCGTAGAGCAGCACGAAGGCGCCCAGGCCAAGGAGGAGCGAGCCTTCGGCCACCTTGATGAGCAGCGTGAGCCCGAGCGCCATGCCGGCGAGGATGAATGGGATCAGCCAGGCCACCTCGTCAACGCGGATGCCCTTCCTGAGCTTCGCACCGAGCATGGCTGTCGCCACCAGGTCGAGCAGCATCATGAGCGGCACCGCGAACTTGAGCGGCAGGACAAGCGCAAGCAGCGGGACCGCGATGACCGTCGACCCGAACCCGGTCAACCCGAAAACGACGTAGGCGCCGGCGACTATGAGCGCCGCGATGGCGAGCGTCTCGAAGGGCAGGCTCATGCCGCCCGCGAAGCCGTCGGCTTCAGGCCTTGCCCAGCTTGCGGCGCGATTTCACTGCACCGGCCAGCATCTCGAGCATCCGCGTAGTGTCTTCCCAGCCCAGGCACGCATCGGTGACGCTCTGGCCGTACGTCAGCGCGGTCAAAGGTTTTCCGGCAATGAGATCCTGACGGCCCTCCACGAGGTTCGACTCCGCCATTACTCCGATCACGCGTCGCTCACCCGCGGCGATCTGGCCGGCAATGTCGTTGGCCACGTCCATCTGCCGCTTGTAATCCTTCGAGCTGTTTGCATGAGAGAAATCGACCATCAACCGCTCGGGCAGCTTGGCCTTGGCCAGTTCCTGGCAGGCGGCCCGGACACTTGCCGCATCGTAATTCGGCGCCTTGCCCCCCCGCAGGATGATGTGGCAATCCTCGTTGCCGCGGGTTTCCACGATCGCGACCTGGCCGCTTTTGTGCACCGAGAGAAAATGGTGCTTCTGGCTGGCCGCGAGGATCGCATCCACGGCAATCTTTACGTTGCCGTCGGTCCCGTTCTTGAACCCGACCGCCGCCGACAAGCCGGAAGCGAGTTCCCGGTGCACTTGCGATTCAGTGGTCCGCGCGCCGATCGCACCCCACGACACGAGGTCGCCGATGTACTGCGGCGAAATGACGTCGAGGAATTCGCAGCCGGCCGGCACGCCGGCCTGGTTGATTCGCACGAGCAGGTCGCGCGCGATGCGCAGGCCCTCGTTGATGCGGAAGCTCCCGTTCATGTACGGGTCGTTGATCAGGCCTTTCCAGCCCACGGTGGTGCGCGGCTTTTCGAAATACACACGCATCAGCACCTCGAGATCGTCCGAGTGCCGCTCGCGTTCCGCCTTCAGCTTTTCCGCGTAGGCCACCGCGGCGGCCGGATCATGGATCGAGCAAGGCCCGACAATGACGATGAGGCGGTCGGACTTCCCGGCGAGGATCTCGCGTACCTTGCGCCGCGTGCCCGTGATCAGCGCCTCCACCGGCGTGTGCTGGATCGGGAAAAACCGGATCAGGTGTTCGGGCGGCGGCAGCGGAACGATGTTCTCGATGCGCTCGTCGTCGGTAAGCGAGGTCTTGTCCGCGGGCACGGTGGCGAGATAACTGTCAGGGAGCGTTGTCATTGTCGGGCCTTGAAAAACAAAAACCGCCAAGCATTCCTGCGCTGGCGGTTCGGTGGGGAAACTTGCCGATGAGCTTAGCCGGTCCCCTCCGCCGCCAGGCGGGCGAAAAAGTAAAAGAACGCATAAAACCGGGGGCTCATGGACCGGATTCAAGCATGAACGGCCCGATCGTGTCTACTTCGCCCCCGCGGTCTTGCCCGCGGTCGGCCACAGGATCATCTGGGTGCAGCGAAAGAGCGCGATTGTCCGGTCGCTGCCTTCCACGCTGACGACCGCATCCCAGACCTGCGTGGTGCGGCCCAAATGTACCGGCACGGCCCTGCAGAAAATGCTGCCGTCCCGCGCGGTGCCTACATGGTTGCTCTTAAGCTCCACTGTGGTGAAGCCGCTTGCGCCTGCAGGCAGGTGGGCGCTGCAGCCGTAGCCGCAGGAGGTGTCGGCGAGCGCGACGACCGTGGCCGCGTGCAGGTAGCCGTTCGGCGCGAACAACTCGGAGCGCACCACGACGCGGCTCTCCAATGCCTCGGCACGGACCGAGAGAATCTCGATGCCGATGAGCCCAGGCAAATGTCCGGGCCCTCTCGAGTTCAGGAATTCGGCGGTGATTTCGGGACGAAGCGAAGAATCGGCGTTCATGCGTTTGTCTTTTCCGGAATGAGGTTATGTGAACTATATAACGCTGCTGGCACTCACCATCGCCGACTGCCAGCAACACTTCAACTCAACGCCCGGTCAACGCAATCTCTGGAATGAACGTTGCTTTAGCGAAGGGAGCGTGTTACGTTTTTTCCGTCGGCTAAAAGGAGAGAACAAGATGTCGGCTACCGTGGCGGTCAACCCACCCTCTGCAGGTTCATCTGCAGTCTTACCCGCAGTACTTCCCATCGCTGGCTTCAGGGACGTCTACCACGTCTCGAGCGTCGACAAGGCGCTGCAAGGCCTGCCTTCGAGCGCGAACGAAGCGCTCCGCTCTCTCTACGAAAAGATGCTCAAGCTCGGCGGCCAGCGCTTCACAGTCAAGCCCTCCGCTATGCCCGAGATGGACGAGCTCTTCGAGGAACTGCCGAACTTCTCCGAGGTGCTCGAAGACATCAGGAAACACCTCGCGCTCTGCATCGATTCTAACGATTCGATCGAGTTGCCGCCGATGCTGCTGCTCGGTGAGCCGGGCATCGGCAAGACGCACTTCGCGCGGCGGGTCGCGCAACTGCTCGGCACCGGCTATGGGTTCGTGCCGATGAGTTCGCTCACGGCCGGCTGGGTACTTTCGGGCTCGTCCTCCCAATGGAAGAACGCGAAGCCCGGAAAGGTCTTCGACACGTTCATGCATGGCGACTATGCGAACCCGGTCATGGTTGTGGACGAGATCGACAAGGCCTCGGCCGACGGTCACTACGACCCGCTGGGCGCGCTGTATGAACTGTTGGAGATCAACACGGCCACGCGCTTTGTGGACGAGTTCGTCGAGGTGCCGATCGATGCGTCCGGCGCGGTGTGGTTCGCGACCGCGAACGACGCCTCGCGCATTCCCGACCCGATCCTCAACCGCATGAACGTGTACGAAATCGAGCCACCGGATGCGCAAGGCGCAGCACGCATCGCAGTGTCCATCTACAAGGAGATCCGCAACGGCCACGACTGGGGCAAGGCTTTCCCGGACGCCCCATCGGCCTTGCTCGTCGAGAAGCTGTCCGCGTACGGACCGCGCGAGATGCGGCGTGTGATCCAGTCGGGATTCGGCAACGCGAAACTTGCCGGGCGCTCCGAAATTACCGTCGAGGACGTTCAGGAGAACCGCGCCGGCAGGAAGCAGCGAATCGGCTTCTGACCTGCGCCGGGCGAACGGCCCCGGCTAGACGCGCTGGCTGACCCAGTCTTTCACCGAGGCGAGCGCCTCACCCAGCTTGCCGGGGTCGGTCCCACCGGCTTGCGCCATGTCAGGGCGCCCGCCGCCTTTTCCGCCCACCTGCTGGGCAACGAAGTTCACCAAGTCGCCTGCCTTGACCTTGCCGGTGAGGTCCGGCGTCACACCCGCAATCAGGGCCACCTTCCCGTCGGCGACCGCGCCGAGCACGATCGCGGCCGACTTGAGCTTGTCCTTGAGCTTGTCGAGCGTCTCGCGAAGCACCTTGGCATCCGCGCCTTCTAGCATGGCCGCCAGGACCTTGGCGCCTTTGACCTCCACCGCCTGCGAAGCAAGGTCATCACCCTGGGACGAGGCCATCTTGGATTTGAGCTTGGCCAGCTCGCGCTCCAGGCTCTTGACGTTATCGAGGATCTGGCCGATCCGGGCGGTGAGTTCCTGAGGCTGGGCGCGCACGGCTGAAGCCGCCTGGGCAAGTTGTGTTTCCTGTTGCTGGATAAAGGCCAGCGCCCCGTCGCCGGTCACCGCTTCGACGCGCCTGATTCCCGCCGCGACTCCGGATTCGGACACGATCTTGAACAGGCCGATGTCCCCGGTGCGCTTGACGTGCGTCCCGCCGCACAACTCGGTCGAGAACTCGCCCATGCCGAGCACGCGCACTTCGTCGCCGTACTTTTCGCCGAACAGGGCCATGGCGCCGGCCTTGATGGCGTCGTCGTATTTCATCGTGCGCGCCATGACTTCGCTGTTGGCGCGGATCTCGCGGTTCACGAAGTCCTCTACCTTGCGGATCTGCGACGGCGTCATCGGCTCGTTATGCGAGAAGTCGAAGCGCGTCTTCTGCGCGTCCACGAGCGAGCCTTTCTGCTGGACGTGCTTGCCGAGCACTTCCCTCAGCGCCGCATGCATGAGGTGCGTGGCCGAGTGGTTCCAGGCCGAGCGCGAGCGAGAAACGACGTCGACCTGCGCCATCACCTCGTCGCCCACCTTTAGCGAGCCGGCTTTTACGATGCCGTGGTGGCCGAAGACGTCCGCCTGGATCTTTTGCGTGTCGTCGACCGCGAAGGTGCCCGAGGGTGACGCCATCTCGCCGCGGTCGCCGACTTGTCCGCCGGACTCCGCATAAAACGGCGTCTTGTCGAGCACCACGACGCCTGCGTCGCCCGCATGGATCTGCTGGACCTGGGAGCCGTCGCGATACAGCGCGATGACTTTTCCTTTGAGCGTCAGCTTTTCGTACCCGTGGAACTCGGTCTTGTTGCCGGAATATTCGAGGCTCGCGCCCATGGAAAACCGCGAGGCCGAGCGCGCGCGCTCGCGCTGCGCCTGCATGGCCGCCTCGAAGCCCGCGAAATCGATCTGGATTCCGCGCTCCCGGCAGATGTCCGCCGTGAGGTCGACGGGAAAGCCGAACGTGTCGTAGAGCTTGAAGGCGGTTTCGCCATCGAGCATCGGCGACTCACCGGCCAGCGCGCCCTCGAGCACGCCCATGCCGTTCTCGAGCGTCTCCGCAAATCGCTCCTCTTCGGTCTTGAGAATCTGCGCAACCCGCTCTTTTGCCGCGGTGAGCTCCGGGTACGCAGCGCCCATCACGCGATCGAGATCGGCAACGAGCTTGTAGAAGAAAGGCTGCTTCTGGCCGAGCTTGTAGCCGTGGCGGATGGCGCGGCGGATGATCCTGCGCAGCACGTAGCCGCGCCCTTCGCTGCCGGGAATGACGCCATCGACGATCAGGAAGGAGCAGGCGCGGATGTGGTCGGCGATTACGTTGAGCGACGGGCTCTTGAGGTCGGTCGCGCCTGTCTCGCGGGCCGCCGCGCGGATCAGTTCCTGGAAAAGGTCGATCTCGTAATTGGAATGAACGCCCTGCAGGACCGCGGCGACCCTCTCCAGGCCCATGCCGGTGTCCACCGAAGGCTTGGGCAGCGGATGCATCTGCCCTTTCTCGTCCCGGTTGAACTGCATGAACACGAGGTTCCAGATCTCGATGTAGCGATCGCCGTCGGCGTCCGGGGACCCCGGCGGGCCGCCGGCCACTTCCGGGCCATGGTCGTAGAAAATTTCGCTGCACGGGCCGCAGGGGCCGGTATCGGCCATCTGCCAGAAGTTGTCCGACTGGAATTTCGCACCCCCGGGCTTGTCGCCGATGCGGACGATGCGCTTTTGCGGGACGCCGATATCCTTTGCCCAGATGTCATAGGCCTCGTCATCCGTGTGGTAGACGGTGACCCACAGCTTGTCCTTCGGCAGCTTGTAGACATTCGTAAGCAGGTCCCAGGCGAAGGGGATCGCATCCTTTTTGAAATAGTCGCCGAAGGAGAAATTGCCGAGCATCTCGAAGAATGTGTGATGGCGTGCGGTGTAGCCGACGTTCTCGAGGTCGTTGTGCTTGCCGCCTGCACGCACACTTCTCTGCGAGGTGGTCGCGCGCGTATAGGGGCGCTTCTCCTTGCCGAGGAACACGTCCTTGAACTGCACCATTCCCGAGTTGACGAACAGGAGCGTCGGGTCGTTGCCCGGGACGAGGGAGGACGATGCGACGATCGCGTGGCCCTTCGACTTGAAGTAGTCGAGAAAACTCGAACGAATCTCTGCGCTTTTCATTGCTTTCCAGACGAAACCGGGGGAAGGCCCCGATTGTAAAGGATCGATCGGTAAAGGATGGATCGCAAAGGCCGTGCGGATCGTCACCCGCACGTAAAAATCCAACCGCAACCCTGCCAGGCTACGCGGTCAGGCGTCCGTACTTGAGGAGCCTCGAGCGGACTCCATGCTGCGTGCGCTGGTGCTCGAGCGCGAGCTCGGCAATCGCGCGGCCGGCATCGAACCCCGCGAGGAGCGTGCGGTCTTCGTCTTCGGTCCAGGGCGCGCCGGTTTTCGCCGGCAGGCTCTCGCGGCGCTTCTCCGTTTTCTCGCGCTGCTCGAGCGCTTGCGCGGCGACGAACAATGCGCGCACGGTTTCAGGACGCTGGTAGGGACTTTCCGCCGAGAACACTTCTCCGGTGTCGGGATCGACACCGTTGGCAAGGGACCTTACGACTTCGAGTGCTTGGGTCTGGTTCATCTTTGCTTCACCTCCTTTTCAGTTAAAGGCGAAGAGATGAACGCGCGCGGATCACACGTGGATGACGTTTATCCTTCTTCAGGACTAGCAGAATCTTCCGATTCGCCGCTTCCTTCGCCGCTCATCACTTTCTTGATCGTGTCGTGCGAGAAACCCCGCGCCGCGAGGAAGCGCATTTGCTTGGCGCGCTCGGATTGCGAAGCCGCGGGCTCCCGGAATTTGCGCTTCCAGATTTCGCTGGCGCGCCCGACTTCGGTCGCCTTCGCCTCCTCGGTGACACGCTCGATCGTCTCGTCGGCGATGCCTCTTGCGCGCAAATCCTGCCGGATGCGGGACGCGCCGAATTTTCGCGACAGCGTGTGCGCGCGCGATTCGGCCACCCTGTCCTCGGAGAGGAGCTTGCGCCGCACGAGCTCGTCGAGCAGCATCTCGAGCGCCTCGGGCGACTCGGCATGCCGTGTGAGTTGCCTGACGAGCTCGGCGCGCCCGTGATCGCGCCGCATCAGCAGGCGCAATGCACGGGCCTTTAACTCCCGGGGTGAATCCGGCCCGTCTTTCTTGCCGGAAGTATTGCGCTCCTCGGAGTCGCTCACCCTTGGTTGCGCTTGCGGCCGGCGACCGACACGACCTTGTCGTCGGCGGCTTGCGCATCTTCGTTCGCCGCGACCGGCGCTTCGATCCGGCCCGCTGCGATGCCTGCGGCGTTGCGGACCTTCGCTTCGATTTCCTTCGCGATCTCGGGACGCTCCTTGAGGTACTCGCGCGCGTTGTCCTTGCCCTGGCCCAGCCGATCCCCGTTGTAGCCGTACCAGGCGCCGGTTTTTTCCACAATCTTGTGGATCACGCCCAGTTCCAGGATCTCGCCTTCGCGAGAGATGCCTTCGCCATAGAGGATGTCGAATTCGGCCTGCCGGAACGGCGGGGCGACCTTGTTCTTGACCACTTTCACCCGCGTCTCGGAGCCGATCACCTCGTCGCCCTTCTTGATCGCGCCGATGCGGCGGATGTCGAGACGGCAGGAGGCATAGAACTTGAGCGCATTGCCGCCGGTGGTCGTCTCGGGGTTGCCGAACATGACGCCGATCTTCATGCGGATCTGGTTGATGAAGATGACCAGCGTATTGGTGCGCTTGATGTTGGCGGTGAGCTTGCGCAGCGCCTGGCTCATGAGGCGGGCCTGGAGTCCCATCTGCGGCTCGCCCATCTCGCCTTCGATTTCGGCCTTGGGCGTGAGCGCAGCGACCGAGTCGATCACGATCACGTCCACTGCGCCGGAGCGCACGAGCATGTCCGCGATTTCCAGGGCCTGCTCGCCGGTGTCCGGCTGGCTGATGAGGAGCTCGTCGATGTTGACGCCAAGCTTTTGCGCGTACTGGGGATCAAGCGCGTTCTCGGCATCGATGAAAGCCGCGGACCCGCCGAGCTTCTGCATCTCCGCGATCACCTGGAGCGTGAGCGTGGTCTTGCCCGAGGATTCCGGGCCGTAGATCTCGACGACGCGCCCGCGGGGAAGGCCACCTACGCCGAGGGCGAGGTCGAGGCCAAGCGACCCTGTCGACACGACCTGGATGTCCTGCATGGCCGAAGCGTCCATGCGCATGATGGATCCCTTGCCGAACTGCTTTTCGATCTGGGACAGTGCTGCGGTGAGGGCTTTGGCTTTGTTGTCGTCCATGACTGAAACTCCTTTTTTTGGGCCGTCAGCATCAAATGGCGGGACGCTTGGTCTGGAGGACTGGAGCGCCCGGGCTAACACCGGTACTGTATAAACGTGCAGTAATTGTAGTGGTTGACCTTGCTACTGCGCAAGAGGCTCATCCAGTGAGCCCGGGGAGGCATGGGACCCCGGTGTAAGATCCGCGCTTTCCTCAATTCAGACAACCGCTTGGAGATTCGAACATGGCGAAAGTTGCATTCATCGGCCTGGGGGTCATGGGCTATCCGATGGCCGGCCACCTGCTCAAGAAGGGCGGCCATGAAGTCACCGTCTACAACCGTAACGCGGCCAAGGCCGCCGAGTGGACAAAGGAATACGGCGGGACGTCCGCAGCGACGCCCAAGGCCGCCGCGACCGGCGCCGACTACGTCATGGTCTGCGTCGGCAACGACGACGACGTGCGCTCGGTGATCTACGGCGAAACCGGTGCGCTCGGGGGCATGAAGTCGGGTTCCACGCTCGTCGATCACACGACCGCCTCGGCGATTCTCGCGCGCGAACTGCATGCCCGGGCCAAGGACAAGGGCGTCGACTTCATCGATGCACCCGTCTCAGGCGGCCAGGCCGGCGCCGTCAACGCCCAGCTCGGCATCATGTGCGGCGGGGACGAGCCGGTGTTCGCCAAAGCCAAGCCCATCCTCGACATCTACGCCAAAAGCTGCGTGCTCATCGGCCCCGCCGGCGCGGGCCAGCTGACCAAGATGGTCAACCAGATCGCCATCGCCGGCCTGCTGCAAGGCCTCTCGGAAGCGCTCAACTTCGGCAAGAAGGCAGGCCTCGACATCGAGCGAGTCGTCTCGGTGATTTCCAAGGGCGCGGCCGGTTCGTGGCAGATGGAGAACCGCTGGAAGGCGATGAACGACGTCAAGTTCGACGGGTTCGGCTTTGCCGTCGACTGGATGCGCA